>JAFRSR010000099.1 GCA_017427485.1 Kiritimatiellia bacterium | reverse complement strand
GATCACGCGGCAGCCGTGCTGCGGCACGGCGCGGGCGGTGAACGATCCGTCGACGATACCCAGGTCGCGGTGCGCCCAGAGATCGCGCGCGGCACACGGCCCTTTGAGCCCGGCATCCGGCCAGGTGACCGCGATGTCCTTCGGGCCCTCGTCGCCCACGTTGACGAACCCCACCGCGACGTCGCCGTTCTCCAGCGGCTTCACGAGAACGCGCCCGCCGGCAACCTCCTTGTCGATCGCCTGGATGCCGAGCGCGTCCTGGTCGAGGTCGAGCATCTCGTCGTTCGTGAGCAGCGCGAGCGTCCAGTCGTCCAGGAGGTCGATGGGGCAGCCGATGATGATCGGCGAGCTCCAGAGGCACCAGAGCGAGATGTGGGTGACCTGCTCGTCCTTCGTGAGACGCGACGGCGCGAGCGGCTTTTCGTCCCAGCCGCCCAACATGCCCACGCGCGTGGGACACGGCATGTTCCAGTGTCCGGGACGGTTGAACGGCTGCCAGCGGCGCATCTTGTCCATCGTGTCGAGGATGCCCATCGCCCAGTCTGCCACCTTCATCTTGCGCGCGGCGGACGCGTGGCTCCAGATGTCGATGAGGTCGGACCCCGTGCGCGTCATGTTGCCGATCTCCGTGAAGTTTTCGGCCTCGCCGAACGGCGCGGCGTTGGAGAGCTCCAGCACCACGTCGCGCCTGTGCGCGCCGAGCGTGGCGCCGATCCGCCCCGCGTAGTAGACGTGCGGCAGGCCGGGCTGGTGCGGCTTCTCGCCCATCCCCCAGTCGTACTTGAAGTAGTCGCACCCCCACGCCACGAACTGGCGGATGTCCTGCACGTCGAACATGTACTTCTTCACCCGCCAGCCCGTCGTGCGGCTGCGGTCGCCGTCCCACCGTCCGTTCGGGTCGTCCGACGATCCGCCCGCCAGGTACTGGTAGGAGGTTCCCCACGGCGTCGAGTAGATGCCGGCCTTCAGTCCCTCGGCGTGCATGTCGTCGAAGAGGCGCTTCATGTCGCCGAACTTCTCGTTGGGCTGGATCGCGTTGTACGGACCGCCGCGCAGGCCCTGCCAGCCGTCGTCGAGGTTGCAGTAGGCGTAGCCGTGGTCGACGAGCCCCTTGTCGACGAGGGCGCGGAACGACTTGCGGACGTTCGCCTCGTTCATCATCGGCCCGCCGCCGAGACCGCCGAACGTGTTGAACCCCATCGGCGGCGTGAGCGCGATGAGGTCGCCCACGACGAGCCGGAACCGCTTCGTCGCGACGCCGGCGGCGTTGCGGGCCGTGAACTCGATCACGTTCGTGCCGCGCGCCGCCGTGGCGCCGCCGAGCAGGCCCTTCGCCGCGTCGAACGTGACGCCGGGCGGAAGCCCCTTCGCCGACAGCGTGAGCGGACGCGTCCCCGTCACGGGCAGGCGGTAGATGATCGGCGAGCCGGGGCGGACGCCGTAGATCGTCGGCCCGTTGATCTTCGGCGCCTCGACCGTCTTTTCCGGGACGGCGAGGATCACGCGGTCAATCCAGATGTAGCTGTCGCCCTTCGTGCCTGAACGGAACATCGGCCCCGTGAACTTCACGGACACCCACAGCTCCAGCTCCTTCCCGTTCAGGTCGGGGAAGTTCCCCGAACGCAGCTGCGTGGTCCACGCGCGCGTGAGCCACAGGTAGGCATGGTCGTTGAACTTCGCCTTGCAGAGGCGATACCAATGGTAGCCGTCGCCTTCCACCTTCTTGAACGAGCCGCTCCCGCACGACTTTTTCGTCTGCTGGTCGTACACGCCGCCCGAGAACGGCAGCTGGAAGTAATGGCTCTTGTCCGCCGCCGTGCGCATCGCGCGTCCGATCGGGCTCTCGGGATCGTCCACGAGCGCCTCGTTCTTCCCGTGGCCCGTGAGGAACTGCGCGGGGAAGTCGTAGAAACTTCTATTGCGGAACTGCTCGGGCACGGGGAACGAATCGGGCGGCGCCAGCACGCCAGCCAGGAAGTCGTGCTCCTTCTTGATCAGCTCCTTCGCCCGCGGGTACGGCGCAAGCCACTTGGGCCAGTCCTCGCGCAGGCGTTTCTTGGCGGCGTCGAGTCCGGGGATATTCTTCTCCTCCGCGATCCCCTGCCCGGGCACGTGGAACAGGACGGCACGCGACCGCAGGCAGATCAGGCGGTCCAGTCCAAGGCGCGCGTGGCGCGCGCGCGAGCAGCTTCGCGTCGCCGGCGACGGACGCCTCCGCCGCGTCCAGCATCCGGTTGCAGGCCGCGACGTCCTCGTCGGAGATGTACTTGAAGGCGGAGAGCTGCGGGAACCAGCTCACGAACGCGTTCTTCTCGCGGCGGATCTTGTCGAGGTAACGGCGATAGGCGAGGATGTGCTGCCCCGCCGGACCGTAGTACTCGCGCATGAAGCGTTCAATCAGCGCGTTACAGTCGAGGTCGGGGTTCTCCATCAGCTTTGTCTCGAGGAAGAACTTCAGCTCCCACATGTCGGCCCTGGAGGGATGCTCGTGCTCCCAGAAAATGCCCGACACGTTGTAGGCGCGGTAATGGCGGAAGAGGTCGCCGTAATGAAACTCGCTCGGGAACGGCATGTCGGTGAGGCCCTTCGAGAACGTGATTGCGTAGTCCCACACGAAGAGGTGCTTCGTGACCTTGCTCCAGGCGATCACGCAGTCGTAGTACGCACGGTTGTCGGGCTCGGCGATGGACGAGGCCTGGTTGGAGCCGGTGTCGCAGAGGCGCACGATCACGTTGTCCGCCGCGCGCACGCCCCCCTTCGGAACGGGCTGCGTGTACTGGTAGGCCCACGTGCAGAGCAGCACGTCGGGATACTTCTTCGCCACCTCGGCGGCGAGCGCATTCACGAAGTTCAGGTTGACGCCCGAGAGGCCGTACTTCTCCGCGGCGGCGTTGCAGCGGTCGCATTGGCAGTACGACTGGTTGTCGTTGTGGGACATGTCGTAGATGCGCGGCGGCTCCACGCCTTTCTTCTTGGCCCGCTCCGTCCCCTTCTCGATGTTCTCGAGGAGACGCTTGAGCACCTCGTCCTTCACCTCGGGGTTCGTCAGGCAGAGCTGTCCGCTCCGCTGGCCGCCCACGCGGCGCCCCTTGCGGAGCGAGAACCATTCGGGATGGTCCTTCATGTATTTGTCGGCGTTGAGATACCAGTCGAACGTGTGGCAGAAGTTCGGCGGCCCGAAGCAGTACGCGCCGCCGAGGTCCGCGCCGCCGTGCGCGTTCATGCGCACGCGCCGCTCGAAGCGCGGGGGATTCTTGCCGCTCTCGGCGCGGTAGATGTCGCGGTACGCGAAGGCGGGCTGTCCCTGCATGTCCAGCGCCGGAAGGTCAAGCGGACCGGCCGGCGGCACGTCCTCCTCGAACTCGCTCCACCACCGCACGCCGCAGCAGTCCTCAAGAAAGTGGTACACGGCGAACAGCGCGCCACGCGGGCCGCCGCCGTTCAGCAACACCTCGTTGCCGAAGGAGCGGATCACCCACTTCTCGGACGGCAGCTGCGTGGAGAGGAGCCCGTTCTTCCGCGCGAGCTCCGTGTCGCCCACGCGGAAGACGATCCCGTCCTTGCCGCCCACGCGCAACGTGCCCGCCACGCGCTTCGCGAGATAGGCGCACAGCTCGTTCGTCGCCGTGCACTCGTGCGGCTTCGGCACCGCCGGCCCCGCCACCTCGTACGGCGCGGCGAACGCCGCCCCAGCAGCCATCAGGACGACGACACGAATCATTACTTTCAGGAACGGGATTTGCTTTTTCATGTTCATACGCCTTTATCTTGCCGGGGAATGACGCCCCTTGGCAAACCCGTTCGGATGCTTGGGACAGGGGGAAGATACCAGCGCGCGCATGGAGGACGCCGTCTGGCCGCAGTATTTGCACGTGTACGCCGATTTATCCGATCCTTCGTACGCGCTGTGCCGGCCCTTGGCGAAACCGTCGGGATGCTTGGGGCACGGCGAACTGACGAGGGCCCTCACGGACCTGGCCGTCTGGCCGCAGTAGACGCACGTGTACACCTCCCGCGCCTCGCCCTCGAAAAGAGCGTGCTTGCCCTTCGCGAAACCGGATGGATGTTTTGGACAGGGTGCGGAAAGCAGCGCGCGCGCGTCCCGCGCCTCCGCGCCGCAGTACTTGCACCGGACGCCGGCGGGCGCCCCCATTGACGAGAGCGCCGCACAGCAGGCGACAATCAGAGCGCACAGGATTGGAATCTGTTTCAATTTTTGCCTCCTTTCATTTTACCCGTGAGTAGAACACGAGCTTGAACGAGCGCGGTGACTTGAGGTCGGCCGCGAAGTTCGCGAGGGCGCGGCCATCGACCTCTTCTGTGGCCGCGCCGTACGTTTCCACCGTGTAGCGCGCGGACGGGTCGATGCCACCGAGCGTCGCGGAGAAGAGGTGCGACGGCGCGTCGAGCCGGCGGAAGCAGAGGACGAATCCGGCGTCAAGATCGGGGCGGTGCATCTGGTAGGCGCACCAGGCGCGCTCCCCCTGGCTGTCCGCCGCCCGCAGGTCGGTGAGCGGATAGAAGTCGCCCTCAAAGAACGGGCGGACGCGGTCCGCCGCCGTGAACACCTTTCGGAACCAGGCGGTCTGCTCGGGCGTGAAGTCGTTCTTCACGATGCCGGCGTTCCAGTCGCTCGGCGTGAACACGCTCCCCGCACAGACGGACGAGAAGAAGCCGTAGTCGTCGAAGAAGAGCGCGGGCGTCGTCTCGGACCCCTGGAACGGCTGGTAGGCGAGCGTGTTGAGCGTGACGTTCTGCACGTCGAGGACCTGAAGCGGGCCGTTGCGGTGTCCGATCGCGTAGTCGGTGCGGCAGTAGGAGTGCGAGCGGGAGACGGCCTCGAAGTCGAGGCGACGTCCGCCGGAGGCGCAGTTCTCGATGATAAGGTGCGGAAAGCGTTCGCGCAGGGTGTCCCAGAACTGGTAGAGTCCGGCGATGTACTTCGCCTCCGTGATGCCCTGGCGGTCGGGGGCGTCGTTCCCCTGCCAGAGCGGCAGCGTGTTCATGTTGAAGTCCTGGCGGTAGATGTCGAGCTTGTTCGCGCGCACGAGCGCGGAGATCGTCTCCGTCACCCATTCTCGCGCGGCGGGGTTGCCGAGGTTGACGTTGAGCTGGCGCTTGTTGCGGATCTGGCCGTCCCTCGCGGGCAGGAGCCAGTCGCGATGTTCCTTGAAGAGAGGAGGAGGCGGCTCGCACACGCACCGCTCCGGCTCCACCCAGAGGAGCATCCGCATCCCGACCGCGTGCGCTGCGTCCGCCACCTTCGCGAGGTTGCCGTCTGGATGGACGGTCGGGTTGAAACGCCAGTCACCGACGAACTTCCACCATACGTTGCCGCAGTTGGAGATGAGGTCGGGCATGTGGGCGGGACCGTTCCAGCCGGCGTCCACCCAGAAGCAGTCGAACGGCATTTTGTTCGCCATGGACCAGTCGATGATCTTGCGCATCATCGCGGGCGTCTTGTTGCCGCCGCCCGCCGTGATGGGCAGGATGGGCTTGATGAGACGCCCCTGCGCGTCGCGCGGACACTTCTCGTCGAGCATGAAGCGGTGGATGAGCGTCTGCATCGCCTGCGGCGTGACGTCCGCCGCGCGCGTGAACACGAGCACGGACGGCTGTCGGATCGTCTCGCCCGGCAACAGGCGGAAGTGCGTCTTCACCATGCCGGCCGAAAGGGAGAACGTGCCGTTCGTGAACGAGGCGTCCGCCCGCCACGCGCCGCTCCAGCCCACGGCGACCTCAAGGCCGTCCCCTTCCGGGAAGTCAACGCCCATCCACGGCATCCACTGGGCCGACGAGCGCCCTTCGGTGGCGACGAGCGAACTGACCCCGTCGACGCCGTCGAAGGTGAAGGTGACCGGCTCGAAATCCTTGGGCGAGCAGACCGTACCGCGCAGCGCGCGCAGAACCGCGCCCTTCGCCGGACGCGTCATCGTGAACGACTTGAACCCGTCGACGATTTCCGAGGGCTGGTCGCCCGCGCACACGAGCTCCGGCAGGTACTCGTGCACGGGGAACTTCTTGTACGCAGTCTCGGTGGAGCGCAGCACGAGCTTCCCGTCGGGGCTCCTCCACTCGCGCACGAACTTCGTGAAGCGGTCAGTGTCCTGCACCCAGGTCAAGCCCGCACGCGACGAGAGGACCGGCCACATCGCGGGAGATCCCGCGTAGCTGAACGCATACGGTATCCCCGCCGCGCGCACACTGGAACAGAGCGCGACGCCAACCGCCACTATCAGACATAATCTTTTCATTCCATCGGACCTTCGTGATTACAGGCCTACGATATGAAGCGTCTTGCCGTTGAACGTCACGTCGCGGTTGTAGAGCTTCTCTTCCCACGGCTTCGACTTGTCCTCGTCAAATATCGCCATCCACCCCTCGGAAAGTCCGAGGTCGTCAAGATAGCCCGCAAGTTGCTTGTAGGAATCCTCTCCCGCGAAGTTCCTCGCGGTCTTGACTTCAACGGCGTAGCTGTGGCCGCGGAATTCCACACAGAGGTCGAGCCGCTTCGAGCCGAGCGCCATTTCGCGCGCGATGTGCCCCTTGCCGTTCGTAACGCGCTGGAGGAACGCCATGAGGACAAGATGCGGAGTGGCCTCGCCGTATTCGTAGGCGCGGCGGTCGGCGCCGCTGTTCTCGCGCCAGAACGCCTGAAACGCCGCCATGAGCCCCGGCATGTCGAGCCCGTCAGGGGTCGCCCACGGCGTGTCGGGTATCGACGTCTCCATGCTCTCCTGCGCGTCGCGCGAGAGGTAGCGCCCGATGATCTCCGCGTACATCTTGTTCGCCGGAACGAGCGACCCCTTCTCCTCGCGCAGAAGCCCGAGATCGACGACGAACCGCCAGTCTTCGCTGTTGCTGGACACAGTCCGCTCCCCGCCGAAGATGACCGGCTCCACGACGCGCCGCACACGCGGCTCGCGAAGCCGTTCCATCAGGCTGTCCACATGCGTGTCGCGACGGCGGATGATCGTCTCCTTCGCCGTCTCGATGTCGTCAGCCGTCACCGTCTCATCGTAACGAAAACCATGAATTTTCTCAACGCACTCGCGGGCGAGGGCGTTGACGAGCCACGGCTGTCCGCCGCTGAAATCCATCACCCTGTCGAGAACGTCCGGCGCGAATTTCTGCCCCGTCTCTTCCGTGTGCTGCTTGTAGAGCGCGGCGACTTCCTTGTCGGTGAAGTTGCGCAGCAGCATGTCCTCCGAGATGATGTTGAACGGGCTGATCTGCCCGAGCGACTCGCCGTCCGGGCGAATCTGCGCCTTGTAGTCGCGCACGTCCAGCATCCCGATGAGCGCGATGGAAGCTGGGAACGGAATGGTGTCGCGGTTGACATATCCGTCACGCAACTGCCGGAGGAAGGAGATCAGCACGTTGCCGGACAGACAGTCCGCCTCGTCGAAGAACACGACGAGCGGCTTGCCCGCGCGGCGGCAAAGATTCCGAAGCGCACTGCGTATGGCAAGCCCGACGCCGCCACCGGAAGACGGCGCGCCTTGCCTGGCAGCGTCCGTCGTTTCCGTCGGGAATGCGGCATTGAAGTTGTCCAGGATCAAATCGCTGATTGCAAGACTGGCCTTTTCGGGGTCTGCCGCATTCTGCAACGTCTCCAGCGTGCAGTAGATGGCCACCTTGTCGCCCTTGGCGTTGATCTCGTGAACGAGTGCCTTGACCGCCGTCGTCTTGCCTGTCTGACGCGGCGCGTGGATGACGAAGTACTGCCGTCGGTTGACGAGTCGCCGGACTTCGGGGAGACGGTCAAGCGCGGGGAGCATGTAGTGTTCCCCAGGAATGCACGGTCCTGCGATGTTGAAATAGCGTTCCATGACGCAGAGTATACCAAAGCCGCTTGTTCGCGGCAAGCACTCATGCACGCATGGGGGCGCGTCAATCCCAAGTTTGCCAGTTAGTTTTGCCTCAAAACCCTTCCTGGCCCCGTGTTTACGGGCTTTTTCGCATGTTCGCGCCATAATTTTTATGTGACAACAATGCCAGCGCCGATGCCGGTCAGAACGGCGACACGGACGACTTCAGCCCGGTCAGTTCTCCTTTCGTGTATGCCTGGGGCGTGACGTTCACGCCGAACGCTTTGAGGATCGCCCCGACATCCTCGCCGTCGGCGTCCAGCATCTGGTAGTATTGCCCTTCGGGAAGCTCGCAGGCCTTCCATTCCCTGAGTGCCCTGGCTATTCGGGCGCCGGGGATGCCGTAGCTCCACTTCACGTCTTTTCCCGCGTATTCCGGGAGCGCGGCCTTGGTCTTGCGCTGGATGAGCCGCATCATCGTGAGCGCGATGAAGCAGACGAGCAGGTGCGCCTTGATGTGTTCGCGCGTGCTGACGTAGACGGGTCTGGTCCGGAGCGTGCCCTTCATCTCGCGGAACTGGTCCTCGATCTGCGTGAGCCCGTGGTATTTCTCGATTATTTCGGACGACGGCATCCCCGTCTCGGACGAGACGATCTGGTAGTAGCCCATGAGGTCCCTGAACGCGTCCAGCTTCTCGTCGTCTATCATCGCCCGCAGCTTCGCCCCGTCCAGCTCCTCGCCGGTCTCGGTGTTGACGACCTTCTTCTTCAGGAACTTCCGGAGGCTCCTGTAGCTGGCCTTCGTCACCCGGAACCCGTTGGGATTCTTCCTGAGCTCCTCCACGAACTCCAGGAACGACCTGTTCTCGTGGCGCTGCCGCTCGTAGAAGGCCCGGCTCCAGTACACGACCACCTTCTCCGTGTATTCCCGCTGCTTTCCGTCCTCGCCGAGAACAGGGTCCCCGTTGCCGTCGACCGCCTTGCGCGTGACGGTCCGGGACTTGTACTTCAGGTCCTTGCCGGCGCTCTCCCAGTCCTCCGGCCCCGTCGCCCACTTCCGGTCCGCCGCCGTGCTCTTGAGCAGGCTCTTGGCGACGATGTAGCCGTTTCCGCCGTCGATCACCTTCAGCATGTTGGTTCCGCTGTACATCCCGCGGTCCGCGACCAGGATGAAGCGCCCCATGTCGAAGTTGTCGACGGTCCTGCGCATCGCGTCCTTCAGCGTCTGCGCGTCCAGCGTGTTGCCCGGGAACTCCTCGATGGACAGGGGGATGCCCTGGTCGTCGAGGAAGAGTCCCGTCTGGACGATGGGCTGGGGCCTGTTCTCCTTGCTGACGCCCCGCTGCCGCAGCCCCTTGACCGCCTCGACCTTCTTCGTCCCGTCGTCCGCCACGCCCTCCACCTCCTCGTCGGGGTCGGCGTCCTCGACCTCGAAGAAGAAATTTGTCACGTCGTAGAACACAGTGCCGGCCTTGCGCCCCGTCCCGCGCGTGATGCACGTGTTCATGCGCCGCAGGATCTGGCGCCGGTTCCTCTCGATGACCGTCAGCGCGTCGTAGACGTTGTCGCCGTTGCTGCTGGACACGACGGGGGCGAGCCACTTCTCGTTCCGGGCCATGGTCGCGCACTTCGACGCGGGATCGAGGATCCTGCCGTACACGAGCAGCCGCACGATGCCCGCCAGGTCGTAGCGCAACTTCGACGCATGCTTGACGCTCGCGAGGAGGGCTCCCAGCCCGAGCGCGTTGAACACCGGATCGAGGATCGTCGCCGCCATGAACTTCGGCTTGCCGAGGCAATTCGGATCCCCGGCCTCGAACGTGACGGTGACCATCCTCGGCCGCGGCTCGCCCACGAACCGCTGGAGCGAGGGTATCAGCGGCTTCCCGTCCCGGAACGACTGCCTGAGCCGTCCGAGGTAGTCCGGCCTGCCATCGTCGAACTTGGCCAGCGCGCCGATGCACAGCCGCACCTTCTTGCCCACGCGGCTCCTGCCGTTGGGCGCAACCATGCGCTTGCCCTCGACCAGCCTCAGGTAGTCGATTCCGTTGTTGTTGTACCTCTCAATGTGCATCGCCGCTCCTTTAGGCAATTAGGTGACTTGGCAATGATTATAACATAGATGACCGAGAGATGCAATAGGGTATTGGGTGATTTCTACTTTCCGGGGTTACTCAAGTGGCAAACTTGGG
>JAFRSR010000098.1 GCA_017427485.1 Kiritimatiellia bacterium | reverse complement strand
GCCGCCGCCGTAGTAGCGGATGTCGCCCGTGATGTCGCTCGGCCAGCCGTCACCGCCCTTGCCGCCCGTAAAGGTGGACGCCTGTCCCCCTTGCCCGGCACCGCCCGCGCCGCCGCCACCGCCGCCCAAACCATATGTATTGCTTGAACTCACAGCCGTGCCGCCCGCATTGCCCTGGTTGGCTGTGCCAGTCGCGCCCGCGCGAGTATTGGCGCCGCCGCCACCGGAACCGCCAGTTTTCTGGTCACTGGGCCAACCGGGCCAGCCAGCGCCGCCGCCGCCGCCCTTCGCCGTGGCAAGGGTCCTCCCGAGGCCGCTTATGGACGAATCATCGCCGTTTTTACCCGCTGGCTGCGAAGTCAAATTGCTATTCCCGGACGAGTAGACGGGCACCGGCGCCGCGCCGCCCTTCCCCACCTTGATGGAGACGTGCGTGCCTGCCGGCACCGTCACGGGATCGGACTCCCACCGCCCCTCGACCACGCCGCCGCCACCGCCGCCGCCGCCCATGGTCGAGCCGCCCGAACCGCCGCCGCCGACAACCAGAACGCGGTCGATCTCCATGTCGGCCGTCGGCACGAAATCGTACGTGCCCGGCTCGTTGAAGATGAACACGTACCCGTTCGTGCCGGCCGGCTGCACGCAATCGTCGGGGAGGTAATATGGATTGTTGTTGCGCGTGATGTCCGCCGCCGTGGTGATCCAGGCCTTCGTGTAGACCCAGTCGTCCACGTACTGGCTGGAGTTGCCCTTGCGGCCCCAGCGCTCCACGCCCTCCCACGGCGTGATCTCCACGTCGTCCACCACCACGCCCGCATCCGCCATGCCCGTCTGCAGGCGAACCTTCCACGAACCCGGGATGCGCGGAGACACGATGAACTTGTTCGTGGAGAAGGAGTTCACGGCCACCGAGTAGCCCGTGTCATCCCATCCGCTGCCCGACATCGACGCGTCCTGCAGCCACACCTGTACAACCTGGGTGGACGGAACGACCGCCATGAGACCGCCATCGTCCTTATAACGGCTCACGCCGTCGACTTCCCAACGGCTCTCGTAGTAGTCCCATTCTTCGGCGAGCCTTTCAACGCCTTCCCGTGCCCCGACATAGTCAATGACCGCATCCGCCGTCTCTCCCGGCGGATACGTCACGTCGTGAATGCTGATCTGCCCGAAACCGGCACGGCAGTCGGTGGATCCCACGCCGTACGAGCCACCCCTCGCAAGCACGCCCGGATCCCTGTCGACGCAGGAGATAACGGATCGCGAGACGGCCGTTCCGTCTCCCTGGATGGTGTTCTGCGTACGCGTGGAGGCCAGGTGCCCCTCCAGTTTCACGCTGCCGTCCGTCATCGTGTAGACAAGGAAATAGGCGGAGGTCCAGTACGAGCCAGTAGCCTGCTGCGAAGTCGTCGGCACGAGCAGGTTGGTCGAGTATATCCGCGTCGCAAGCAGTTCGGACTTCATGCCCGAACTGGTCTGCCTCCATTTGTAGAGCCCAAGCGTCAGTTCCGTATCCGTGGTGCGCGTCATGCGGAACTCATAGCATCCCTTCTTGCCGCGATGGTAGCCCACGAAGGAGACGGAGGGATAGATGGGCGACATGTCGGTGGGCTTGACGTTGGCCGCCTCGTACTGCTGGCTCATCGTGATCTTCGCGCTGACGGCGTAGTTCGAGCACCAGAGGCCGTGCATGTACGTGGCGAAGTCCTCGTACTGGATCGGCTGCGCGATGCGCGCCGTGAACTCGACGGAGGCGAGGCCGAGCGGCAATTCGGCCTCCGAGAAGTTCTCGAGGGCGAGGGCGCCTTCGCTGAGGCCGTCCATCGCCAGCGCGAGATTGGAATCGTCGCCACGCGCGCCCTCCACGAACGCGGCGTTGTGCGCCGTCCAGCCGTGCGGCGTCTTGTGGACCGAAAACCACTCGCTGACCGGATACTCCGTCGTGTTCGTGACGACGGGCACCGTGAACTCCTCCGTCCAGTAGTTGTTCTGCTCGGGGCAGAGTTCCCATCCCTGCCCGAACGGCGCGTCGTAGCGCTTCTTGTTGTCGGACACGCCGCTGTTCGACACGCCGTTGCCGTCCATCACGTTGCCGCGGAATCCGACCATCGCGTCCGTCCACTGGTTGAACGCCTGGTAGGAGGCGTGCGAGAGCGAGAACGCGCCCTGCTCGTCGTTGTACTCGATCTTCAGGTGCGTGGAGGCGTCGTCGAGGATCACGGAGATCTCGTTCGGGTTCGACGGCAGAAGCGTGGCGGTGTAGGGGATGTCGGTGACCGTCTCCTCGACCGTGAAGAGCTCGTTCGTGCGGATGAGCCACGTCGTCGCGTCCGTCGCGTTCGTGTAGTATTCCTTCGCGACGAGCTTGAACGAGAGCTTCCCGCCGATCGCGTTCGTCGGCACCTGGTAGTGGTAGCGCCAGGAGTGGTCTCCCACGAGCGTCATACGCGGTACGGTCCCGTCCGGCGTCACGAGCTTCACCACCTCGTTCGACCCCGCCACCTTGTTCGTGATCGTCAGCGTGCCGACCATTTGCACCCACTCCATGTTGCTCTCGCCCTCGCGTATGCGCACGAAGTAGTCGGTGCCCCCCGACGGCAAAGCATCCGTCGCCTTGTACGTCGCCCGGTTCGTGACGGCGGCAACCTCCTCTGTCCAACCGTCACCCCAACCAACTGGAGCCGTAGGAGAATAAGCAAAGTCTTGGGGTTGATAATACATGCCCGTTACATCCGCAGAATAAAAATACTCTAAATCCCCTACCCCATCATGAAGCGGAACATTGGCTTGCGAAGTTAGGTTACATTGAACTTGAGTCGATTCAGGTATAAATAATATACTTTTCCAAGAGCCCACTGTCTGATTAAGATAACGCCACCGGTAATTAAATCTGACATTGGATATTTCTGGTGGAGTAATTCGTTTAGAAGGCGGGCAATTTGTGAAAAACTCGAAAGATATCCTAGGGACAATATTGTCTTCACCAACTGAAACAAATGGCTTAGAAAGATCACCTTTGAATCCTAACACCTCACTCCCTTTTAACGAATGGTCAAAATCTTCTTCGCCATATCGATACAATTCGGCTTTCATAGGAGGCAATGAGACTTGTATGTTATCAACGAGAATCGTTGCATCGCTATCTTCGCCACCATCTTTATCATAAGTCGTCCTAACCACACGGAAGCGCATCGGGAAACGATAATTCAATTGAGCACGAACACGGTAGAAAAATGAGCTTCCTCCTTTTGATGGAGCGTTAAGTAAAAGATTCGTCACTCCTGTATTATATAACGTCGCTGTACCTTCCGAAACCGTCAACACGTCAAATGGGCAAACTTTCCACTGCAATTGTGACACATCATACACATCTTCAAGGCTACCCTCAACACCCTCTTTTATTTCAGTTGTATATTGAATCTGAATTCCCTGCGCAGCTCCTTCTTCAGCTGCGTAAACATTTACGACGTCAAAGTAGATAGTCCCCACGCCATTCTGGTTGTAATAAGGGGATACTATTTGTGCGTTGGATGTATTCCGCATAATAACACATGCGGATGGCAATGCGGTTCCGCTAGCCAAAGCGGTCGAAGATGTCGGCAAGTAGTTCTGTCCCTGGCTAACAGCCGAACCTGCACGGCAATTGATAAGAGACCACAGTCGAGTACCATCCGCTGCATAAAGAACATGATTTGTTCCTGCCAGATATTGTCTGAAACTTGAATTGCCTCGCCCTTCATGTACCCAGTTCGTGTCAGCATATCCTTGTTCTTTCACTGAAAATCTACTAGCTCCCATCCATGTGTCATTATTCATGAGGAGTATGCGGTCATTCTCCAACACTTGATACCCTTGCACGCGCGCGCACGAGAGCAGCGCAAAGGCAAGTAGGAGAAGCGCGGAGGGTACACTGCGCCTAGAGAGGGAGAAAAGCCGCCCGAAGAGCGAGATCCCGATGCTTCCCCTTTCTCTGAAACAGGCTGTCGTGCGCCGTTTATTCATGGTGCACCTCTCTTTCTTTAAGCTCTTTTCATTCACTTCAAATCGTTTCCACGCCAAAGCGGTGCGCCTGTCGCAAGCACACTACGCCTTAGCTGTGCGCTAGTGTAGCATATTCCGCTGTGCGGCGCAAGAGGAACAAAAATCTTTTTGTCACCGATATGTTACCGGGGATCGCGCGGGGGGGGTGGGCGACGACCAACTGTTTTTTGAGGGGAGGACAAGCGACACGCGACAGACGACGCGCGCGGCGACATCACGACATTCCGACTTGCGCATGCCGAATGTCGCATGTCGGCAGCGCCTGTAGCCTGTCGCATGTCGCGTGTCCAAAAACGCCCATTCCCCCACCGGCGCCACTCGCGCCGCGCGGTCGCAGCAAGCTGCGACCCTCCCCCAACAACAAAGGGCGCGGCATTGCTGCCGCGCCCCTCGTGCGTGCCATTGGCTTTCGCCTTTGGCTTATCCTTCAGCCGCTTAGTTCTGAGCCGGCGTGGCCGCGAATTCCACAACGACCTTGTAGAACTTCTTGGTGTCGGTTGAGCCAGGCGCGAACGGCGCGAAGGTTGTGCCGGAGGCAGACTCAACATCCGTCCAGTCAGCAGCCGCCGCATTCGGCGTATCGGCCTTCTTGAGCTTGAGCGTGATGTTCACGCCGCGGCCCGTCTTGGGATCCACGGCCGCAGGCAACGTCACGACAACTTCGCCGTCTTCGTTGAACGAGATCGAGTTGATCTTGAACGACTCCAAACCGGCTTCGGTCGGCGGGAGGCCGAGGAAGAGCGCCTGCCAGCGCGGGATGCCCGTCGAGCCGATCTCAGCAGCGAGAGCCGCATTGACCGCCGCGACATCCGTCACGTCCAGCGTACCGCCGCCAGCGATGACCGCAGCCTGAACTGCTGCCAGATCCCCTTCCTGCGGCGTAATGACCACGTCGGAGCCAGCAATCTCGACCTTGTAGTCATCAGTCTGCGGCCCAGGAGTATTCGCGAACGGATCCTCCTCGGTCCAGACGATATCGTCGAGCGCGCCCGAACCCTTGAAGCCGACGCCCTGGAGGGTTGCCGTTCTGGACAACCCCTTCAAAGACGGGAATACTGTTTTACTCTGCAACAGAGGAATCGTCGTTGTATCCCCAACAGGAATCCAACCAAAATCAGCATCCGTTGCCGTGTCAATGTAGGAAGAAGCAAATGTCGCATCCGTTGCAACGACAGGATCATTATCTATGAAAATCAAGAATCCAAGAATTGCATTCTCTGCATTGTCAGCACCAGCCTTAGTGACATCAGCAACAGCTTTTACCGTCAGACGATACCACTGGCCGGGAACAATATCCTTCCCACAGCTGGCACTGAAGTTCGTCGGAGTGCAGACAACGCTTCCAGTATCCTCTACATATGCCGCACGCACCATGAGGTTCGTTACAGGCGGCGTGGCGGACGAGTCGACGTTGAGCCAAATGGCCAGCTTGTCGTCAGAGGTGAGATCCGGCGTGCCGCCGTCCTCGGTGGGCGTGAACTGCACGAGCGTGTCGAGGTAGAGCCCCGTAGAAGCGACGTTCGTGGCGGTGCCAAGCGAGTATGTCGAACCCGACGAATCCGCCTGGTTAATCGAACGCCAGAGGATGCCGCCCTCGGTGCTAAGCTCAAGGTAGTTGGCATTACTCTGCCCGAGCAACTGAGCGAAGTAGGCCGTGCGCGTGCCAGGCGCAGCGAGATTATCGCCCACGCCGTAGGCCTTCACCGTCGAGCCGTCCTGATCGCCGTCGGTATAGCAGAAGTAGGCGGTGGTGCTTCCCGTCTGGGTATCTGGCGAGTCGCTCTTATTCCCGACCGTCACGTTGCTGTCTGCCGTGTAGCCTTCGAAGCTGATCGCGTTGAGCGCAGTCGGCGCGCCATCAGCGAAAGCCGCAGCGGATGCCACAAGGGCCGTTGCAAACAATAGCTTTTTCATCTTTCTTTCCTTTCAATCCGAAGGGGAATGGGGAACGCCCGCGCCTCTTCGGAAGGCCCGGCCCACTGCTGACGTGTGCAAGTGTAGCAAAAGCCGCCCCCCTGCGCAAGGGGGCGAGAGAAAAAAGTTGAAAAAAGTTTGAGGGGGGATACTGGACTTTTGCGATGCGCTTGGCCGAGGGCTCTTCCGCCGACATGGGAAAGGGATGTGAGAATCGCCCACCTTTCGCTCACCGCGCCTGTGCCTGCGCGTTTTTGGAAGCGCTTTGCCAAGTGCTTGGCCAATGCCCCACCTTGGGTGCGCGCACGGGGCGCGCACTGCAAAACGGTTTGCACGCGGAGCGTGAGCAATCCATTTGCTTTGCCTTTGGCGAGGGGCCGTCGGGGTGCCCCGCCAATGGATAGCCTTCGCGTTGCCCGAAGGCGTCCACTCCCCGAAGGCTCCCCGCCAATGGATAGCCTTCGCTTTGCCTTTGGGCCGTGCGCAGCAGTTTTGCCGTGCGCGCCCCGTGCGCGCACCAAAGGAAGGGTAATGCTTCGCACATGGCAAAGCGCTTCCAAAGACGTGCCGGCCACAGGGCAGGGGCGAGAAAGGCTTGCGATCATCACTTCCCTTTCCCCCGTGCGCGCACCAAAGGAAGAGCAATGCTTCGCACAAGGCTAAGCGCTTCCAAAGACGCGCCGGCCACAGGCAAGGGCGAGAAAGGCTTGCGAGAATCGCTACACCTTTCTCCACCGAAGGCGAAGCAATCACTCGTGAAAGGCACTCGCGAAGCACCGCCCTGTGCGAAGGAACCGCAGACCAACAGCGGCCGCGCTTGTACGGGACCGCGGCCAATCAGGCCTCGAAAGGGTTCACGGCCATGATGCCGCAGTACAACTGCCCGTCGCTCAAATCCTCCGTGAGGATGCGGTCGCAGCCGAGCCGTTCGGCGGCGGCGACGATCTGCGCGTCATAGTACTGGATGCCGTAGATGCCCTGTATCTCGACGGCACGGGAGACAAGCGCGTTGTCAATGGCGACATGCGAGATCTTCCCCATCTCCGAAAGAAGCGACAAAAGCAACGGCGTGGAGATTCCCAGCTTGCATAAGGCCACGCTGGAGAATTCCGCCAGCACCTGAGAGGATATCCGATACGCCGCACGCGCGGCAAACGCATCCGTGACGATGCACCTCGCCTTCTTCTGCTTGGCCGTGGCGTTCTTGTCGATTGCGTAGACGAACACGTTCGAGTCGACAAAGGTCATTCCGCGCTCCCCCTTTCGTAACACTCGGCACGGTTGAAACGCCAGCCTTTCGGCAACCGCACGCCAGCACTTTCCGCAAGTTCCAGAAACCGACAGGCTCCAGCCCCGCCCTCTTCTTTCCGGGGTGCCAGCAGATTCACGAAATATTCGCGTATCATGCGACGGGTGCGAAAAATTTTTGTCCCCGTGATCATGCCGCAATCGGGAGCCGAGAGCGCAATGTCGCCCTTAGGATCGTGATTGCGTCGACCGTGGCCAGGCGCCAGTGCATGCCCGCGAGCTTGCAGCGTGCCGCGACGACGG
>JAFRSR010000013.1 GCA_017427485.1 Kiritimatiellia bacterium | reverse complement strand
GTCGGTAATTATACCGACTATTTCGGCGGAAGTCAAGGGCAAAACGCGAAAAATTCCGAAAAAAGTTTTCGGGGCGGGAGCCCGCCATGGACGCCCGCCCCAGTCATGCCGACGCGAAACCGTCGGCTAGCTATCGCGACAAATCAGGGATTTGTAATCTCTGTTCGACAAGGCTCCAAAACCCCAGGCGGCGAAAGCATTTTACCTCCTCCCGTCATCGCCGAAAAAAAAACAACAAACGGATTTGTTCGCCGCTACGCGGCTCACGGCTTCCTTCCGCGAACGCCGTTAGGCGTGAGCAAATCCGTTTGTTCTTTTTACATACGGGAGAGAATCCCGCTGATGATCGTGTAATCCTGTCGGATCTTTCGGGGCCGCTTACTTGAAGTAGCGCTTCAGGAGGCCCTCGAAGCCCGCGCCGTGGCGCGCCTCGTCCTTGGCCATCTCGTGGACCGTGTCGTGCACCGCGTCGTAGTTCAGCTCCTTCGCGCGCTTGGCGAGCTGGAGCTTGCCCTCGCACGCGCCCTGCTCGGCCGCCGCGCGGAGCTCAAGGTTCTTCTTCGTGGACTTCGTCAGCACGTCGCCCAGCAGCTCGGCGAACTTCGCCGCGTGCTCGGCCTCCTCGAACGCGTAGCGCTTGAAGGCGTCCGCGATCTCGGGATAGCCCTCGCGCTCCGCCTGGCGGCTCATCGCGAGATACATGCCTACTTCCGTGCACTCGCCCGTGAAATTCATCTCGAGGCCCTTCACGACCTCGGCGTCGAGGCCCTTCGCCACGCCGATCTCGTGCTCGCAGGCCCACGTCATCTTGTCCGACGCCTCCTTCACGAGGAATTTCGCGCCGGCGCAGCCGCACTGCGGGCACTTCTCCGGCGGCTCGTTGCCTTCATGCACGTAACCGCAGATCGGACACACGTACTTCGTCATCTCTTTGCTCCTTCTTCTTTCAAGGTCGCCGGCAGGACCCATTCCCGCCAGCGCCGCCATTATAGCATAACGCCGCCGCGCGCACCAATGCAAAAAATCTCAAGCCGCGCTGAAGCCGACGGGGGCGGAGACGCGGCCCTGGCGCTTGACCGCCGCCTCCTTCTCGAGCGCGCCGAGGCGGATGGCGTTGTCGGCCACGCCGTCGAGGTAGAACATCGCCTGGCGGACGGTGCGGAAGTCGCCAGGGGCGAGGTCGGGGATGGCGTCGAGGCGCGCCGCCTCGGCGGACGTGAGGCGGCTCGCGAACATGCGCTCGAAGAAGAGGCGCTTGCCCTTCGAATCCAGGTAGCCGAACTCGAGCTTGAAGGTGAAGCGGCGGAGAATCGCCTGGTCGAGGTTCGCGAAGAAGTTGGTCGCCCCCACCATCACGCCGTCGAAGTTCTCCATCTGGTGGAGAAGCTCGTTCACCTGCGTGACCTCCCAGGAGTGGGACGCGCGTTCGCGGCCCTGGACGAGGCCGTCGATTTCGTCGAGGAAGAGGATGGCCTTCTCGGCGGCCGCCTCCTGGAACGCGTCGCGGATGCGCGCCTCCGTGCCGCCCACGTACATGTCGAGGAGGTCGGACCCCATCTTCACCACGACCTTCATCTTGAGCGCCGCGCCGAGGTACTTGACGAATTCCGTCTTCCCCGTGCCGGGCGGCCCCCAGAGGAGGAGGTTCATACGCGGACGGTCGGGACCGCCCTTCCCGGCGCCGGCGGCCTGGCGGACCTGGAAGTTGCGGACCGCCTGCACAACCTTGTCGAGGCCGAGGTCGCCGCGGATGTTGAGGCCCTCAAGGGAATAGTCGGCGGCCGGCTGGAGTTTGCCGTCCTGCACGGGACGGCGCATGAGTTCGCAGTGCGGCTTCATAATGCGGTCCACGAGCTCCTCGACCTGCCCCGCGTCCGGGTTGAGGCGCCTGACGTTGTCAAGCACCATCGTGATGCCGCCGGCGCTCGTCTCGTAGCGCTCCGCGAAGCGTTCGGCGGACTGGTCGCCGATGACGTCCCCCATGCCGAACTTCTGGACGTTGTTGCGCCAGATGGCCTGGCGCTGCGCGGGCGTGAGGGCCTTGAAGCAGATTGAGTAGTCGAATCGGCGGCGGACGGACTCGTCCATCGCCTCGGCGGGCGCGTTCGAAATCCAGATGACGGGCACGCGCATGCCGTCGAGAATGGTGTTCATCACGCCCTTCTCGGTGTGCCCGTTGCCCGTGCCGCCGCCGTACACCTCCGCGTTCGTGCGCAGAAGCTCGTCCGCCTCGTCCACGATGAGCAGCGTGTGCGCGCCCGCGACGCGCTCGTTGAAAATCTGGATGCCCGCCATGCGCGACTCGGTGGAAATGTTCTTGCCGTCGCGCTCGCCCTGCAGGAGCTCGTAGGCCGTGCCGCCCACGGCCTTCGCGAGCGCGCACGCGAAGCTCGTCTTGCCCGTGCCGGGCGCGCCGTAGAAGAGGACGTTCAGCCGGCCGCCCTCCGCGCGGGCGGCGAGCATGTCCTTGAGGAGCGCGCCGTCCTTCTCCGAGAGGTCGCCAAAGAACTCCCACGGCAGCGACTCGCCCCGCGCCACCTTGTAGTAGCGCTCGTCGAGCGGGGATTCGTCCGTGCCCGTGAAATAGGCGTCGAACTCCTTGTAGTTGAACCAGTACTCATCGTCCATGCACCCGTAGCGCGCGAGCTTGCCCTTGCTGCTCAGGGCCTTGAGCACCTCTGAGTAGGACCGGTCGATGGCCATCGCGTAGTACAGCGGACGCTCGACGACTTTCTCGCTCTCGGGAAAGTCGTCAAAGATCGTGTCACGGCGCACGAACATCAGCATGAACAGATCCGCCTCCACCTCGTTGAGGTTCATGAACGAGCAGAGATTCGCGAAACGCGCATCGAACGCGGCGTCGTCCTCCCCGACCTCGAGATGCGCCAGAATGCGGTTTTTCATGAGCTCGAGGAGACGGCGCAGCATCTTGCGGAGAGGCTTCTCGTTCCAGATGCGCGCGAGCATCTCGTTGACCCCGTCGACCTCAAGGTCAAGAGGGTCGCGCCCATATTCGGTGAGCGGACTCAGCTCCGCCTTGGTGTAGTGGATGCGAATCATCTCCGCCACTTCCTCGCGGCGCATGTACCGCCAGATGAGGTCGAAGAAATCCCATTCCCTCACCCATCCGTCATAATTGCGGACAACGTTCGCCCAGTACCCAAAAGCCCTGCGAAGCACCGCATTATGCGATATATTCTTGAAAGTAGCCATAGCGCGACATCAAGAGCAGATACCGTGCCAAGCGTATTTAGACAGGATTACAGCATTGTCAGGATTTACAGGATTTAATGATTAATAGGCAATCCTGTTAATCCTGCAAATCCTGTAATCCTGTTTCAAATGCCACCCCAACAAGGCGGGGGGTGCTATCTGATTTTATAGGAGCTATCCGGGATTATCGGAAGATCACCATCGTGCCGGCGTCTTGGACCGTGAAGAAGAACGTGCCGCCGGATATCCTGAAGCGCACCTTCTTGTTCGTGCCGACGTTTGTCACCGTCCAGCGGTCGGCGAGGTCGCCCGTGCCGTTGTCCACCACCTCCGCGCCCTGTCCGATCACCCACGTGCCCGTGGCCGCAGGCGACGGCAACGTCACCGAACCGCCGCCGCAGACGATGACCCTGCGGGGCGTGGACACGAACGGACCGTAGGCTCCGACCGACACCGTCAGCGCCGTGCCGTCGAGGATCTCCACGTCGCCGGGATAGGCAATGCTGGCCGCCGGATCAACCGTGAGCGGACGGAACGTGGCCGGAATGGATGCGACGCCCTCCGGCAGCACGAGCGCGCCGCCCGCCATCTCGAAGACACCCGTGAAGTTCGTCGGGTTCTGCCCGAGCGTCAGTTCCGCGCCGGCCGGCAGCACGAGCAGACCGTCGCCCGCGAGCATGCCCGCGAACGTGTTGGTGGAGGTGATCGCGAGGCGGCCGCTCGCAAGGTCGAGCGTGCCCGCGCCCGTGAGCGCACCGAAGGACTCGTCCGTGCCGTTCACCTCCAGCGTCGCCCCGGGATCCACCGCCACCACGCCGCCCTCGGGCAGCACGCGCAGCGCCCCGACGTCCGCGCGCATGACGGCGCGCACCTGCGGGATGTTGAACGCCTTGTCGAACACCTTCACCTCGTCGAGGCAGCCCTTGAACGTCGCACCCGGCGCCGTCGACTTCGCGCCGAGGTAGAACACGCCGCCGTTGCGGCAGGAATCGTAGTTGAACGCGCCGCCAGAATTCTTCCCGCTCACGCCTTCGCCGTCCACGTAAACATTGACGCCACGGACGGGGTCGTAGACAAGCGCCAGATGGTGCCAGCGCAGTTCCCTCTCGGAGAGGAAGAGTCCGGCAAGCGCGTTCTCCAAGACGACGTCCTTTGCACTGCCGACCTCGGCCCGCACGTAATAGCGCACGCTTTTCCAGCTATGGTCGTGGTGGTCGCAGGAGAGCATGCAGCCGATCGTAGCCTCCGTGGGGTTGCCCCAGCAAATAAACGACGGCGAATGGAATGCGTTGAGTTCTTGGATCTTCGTCCGATCGTCGGTCGGCGATCCCTGCGCCCACAGCGAAACGGTGAACGGCTGGCCGTTGGACGGAATCGCCTCCGGGAACGTCGTGCTCTCCAGCCGGGCACCGAACTGAAGCGCCTTGCCACCGAGTGGGGAGTCGACCTGCGTGAGCGTTCCGCCGCCGACCTTCTTCAGGTGCGCGCCGCCCGGCGCGGAATCCTTGCCGAGGTTGGAGGCGTCCTCGAAGGCGTAGTGCAGGACGGGCGCGGGCACGTGCGCGAACATGTCCGGCGCTTCGCCGCGCGCCGCGCCAACGGGATCCCGCCCCGCGTAGAGGCGAAGCACGTCCGACTCGTCGAGCGCCTGCGCGTAGATGCGCACGTCGTCAAGCAACCCCTTGAACTGCCGGTCCGTCTTGTTGACCTGACGGCCGATGCACACGTCCTTTCCCCCCGGGATGCTCAGGGCCTTCTCTTTAGTTTGCGTCCACGTCTGCACGCCGTCGCAGTAGACGATGTATGTCGAGCCCTTTCGCACGGCCACGTAGTGGTGCCACGCGCCGGCGGGATTCGCCACGGTGGGGATGCCAGTGAAGTCGAGTGTGCCGCCCCAGTGAGTCAGTACGAAATTCCCGCCCGACACGGCGTTCTGATAGCGGAAGACAATCTCCTGGAAATCCCCCTCCTTGCCGACCGAGACGAGCGTGCCGTTGTTTGGCGCGTCCGAATCTGGCTTCGCCCACACGCTGACCGTGTAGTCCGTGTCGCCCGAGAGAACCGGTGAATTGATCGTGGCCTCCAGCTTCTGGGTGGATGTGCCCGGCAGGCGCACGACCCAGCCGCGGGACGCATCCCACTCCCGCGTCACTTCCTTCTGCGAGCTGAGACGGCGGTTGGAGCGGCTCCACTCGAAGCCGGGGTCGTCGCTCTCGAAGTCGTAGATGCCGAAGATGGTCGGCTGCGTGGCCGTGCTGAGGAGCGTGAGTTTACCGGCCTTCACCTCCGTGCCGCCCGTGTGCTTGGCCGCGCCCGTGAGCTTCAGCTCGCCGCCGCCGTCCTTCACGAGGGCGTTCGCGCCCAGGATCTCGCCGTTGTACGTGCCGCCGCCCGTCAGCGTGAGCGTGCCGCCCGACGGCATCGCGAGCGCGCCGCGCACGCCGTCGCAGACGATGTTCGCGGCAGGAATGACGGGGGAACCGGCGAGCAGAATGCGCCCGTTCAGCTCCGTCCGGAGCTTCGTCCCTGCTGGAATCTCCAGCGGCTCGCCCGCCGCCGGAAGCGAACCGGCCGCGAACGGCTCCTCGCCCGCGAAGAGCCGCGCCACGCCCGCCCGGCCCACGGAATACGAATAGATCGCCACGTCGTCGATGTCGCCGCAGAAGAAGCGGTCTTTCGCGTCGGCGAGCCAGCCGAGGTTGATCTGCACAGTCGCCGGCAGGTTGAGCTCCAGCTTCATGTCGGACTTGTCGAACATCTGCACGCCGTCGCACCACACGCCCACGTACTGCCGCTCGCGCATGATGACGTAGTGGTGCCACTCCGCCGGATTCGCGGGTGCCGGAAGATCGCTGAAATCGCCCACGGTGTTCCAGTGCCCGAGCAGGAGCTTGGCGCAGTTTTTGTCCTTATACCGGAACTGGACGAGCTGGCTTGTGAGCTGCTTGCTGCCGATGGAGATCATCGTCGGATAGTTGTTCGCCACGGGCGCCGCCTTCGTCTTCGCCCACAGGCTCACCGTGTAGTCGGTGTCGCCGGTCAGCTCGGTCTGCCCCGCCACGGTGGCGACGAGCTTGCCGCCGGAATCGCTCGTCCCCTCGAAGTGCGCCACCTTGCCGCCGCGCTCCGCGTCGTCGATCCACGTGACGGCGCCGGAGGCCACGAGGTTGCGACCGTACCCCGAGGAGTCCGCCGTGAGAGAGGTCTCGAAGTCGTACTTCGCGAACGGCTGCGCGTGACCCGTCTTGGATTCGATATGCAGCACGCCCTCGCGTGCGCCGTACGTGATGTTCGGCTGGATGTTCGTGACCGTGAGGCTGCTCAGCACGGCGGTCACGCCGCCTGTACCCGTGATGTTGACGGCGAGCGCGTCCGGCCCCGTCGCGCCCATCAGGACATTGTTGCCCGCAAGGTCGAACGTCCCGCCCGTGTCGTCCCGGAGCGAACCGACGCCGACGCGCGACGAGTAGTTGGTGAAGACGAACTGTCCGGCGGGATCCGTCACGCGCACGTCCGTCCAGAAGAGCGCATTCTCCGTCATCGGGATCAGCTTGCCCTCCGCCACCTGGAACTCGCGGCGGGCGTGCATCTGCTTGTAGAAAGACGAGATGCGGATGATGCCGTCGCCTTCCTTGCGCACCGGCCCCTTGTCTTCCGGTATCCAGGCCGAATTGCTTCCCATCACGAGCGTGCCGTCGGAAACGTTGAACGGAAAGTAGCCGAGCGAGGACGTGTACGTATGAAACGTGGAGTTTCCATCGTTCTTCACCCACCAGGTGCTCGTCATGGTTCCGTCCGGTTCAGCCGGGAGCATCACAAGTCCGTCCAGACGCGCCACCGCATCGTTTCCGTAGATGTCTTTTTGCGTCGAGATGGTCGCGCCACTCGACAGCGGGATATACGCGACATTCGTCGAGACGCAGTTCTTGCCGTCCTGCCAGTTCGTGTACACGACGTTCGTCGTGACGACTTCCACCTCGTCCTCCACATTCGTGCTCACGACGTTCTCGAACCCAAACCAGTCGCCGCCGCTCGGCGTGATCCACGTGTTCGTGACAACGTCCGCCCGCGCCGGCACAACCAGCGCCACGGCGCCGAGAAGCGCCGCCACCACATGCCTACGACTTACCTGCCTCATTGGAACCTTACCTCCTTAACGGCCAATATTATGGCATTTCCTTTGCGCGCCGGTCAAGCGTGAAAATCGAGCCGGGCGGCGATCGCGTCCGCGTGGGCGGGCTTCACCCCGGCTTCATCGGCGAACGACCGCCAGCGGGCGACCGCCTCGCGCACCTCGCCGATGATCTTCCGCGCCTTCGACGCCGAGATGTCCGCAATCGCCGCCGCCGCGACCATGTCGTCGTCTGTTATGTCGATGCGCTTCCCATGAACGCTCATCTGATGGCGAGACGTCCAGGCACCGTCAGGATTGTAGGCGTAACATTCGTCGTATGCGGGGGCGAGTCGCCATTCACCGAAGTGGTCCATCGAATAGGAGATGTTCTTCACGTGGTCGTCGCAGTTCCAGACAAGAACGTTGAAAACCATCCGTCGGAACAACTGCGACAGCGCGCGGGCGTCGTTGACGACTTGTTTCGTGATGCGAAACGCCTGCTCGTAGGAATAGGCGGTTGGATCGTTGAAGTCGAAGTGGGCGAGCGCGCCAAGGGTCTGGACATGCAGCTTTCCGCCGTCCGCGAGGCGGTCGAACCGGCGCGTCATGAAGTGGCGATTCTGCCAGAGACGGCATTCCGTCATCTCGATCCCCGCCGCCTTCGCCATCAGGTGGTAGGCGTACTCGATGCGCCCGTAGCCTTTGACGTCGTCGCCTTCCTTGTCGCCGTTGCCGTCCAGCCCGTCGAACTTGATGAGCCAGTACCCGAAACCGTCCGGCAGTTTGACCTGTCCGGAACGCACCTCGCCCGTCGCCTCGTTCCAGCCGATGAGGGCCTTCGCCCGCGCACCGCCCGCCGACGAGCCGACCTTGAGGATGGACGCGTATCTTGTCGTATCGGGACGCAGTTCGGCCCGGGCCTCCTTTCGCATTTTCAGCACCTCGTTCGCGAGGGCGGCAAGCGCCTCCACTTCCACGACCTGCGCTTCGTCGTCCTCGTCGAGGAGCGTCGGCACGTATTCCAGCGCGCCCATGCCGCGCGTGCCCGTGTAGCACAGCCGCTCGATCGGCGAAAGGCTGTCGGGGTGGCGTCCCTGCGATTGGAGCCACACCGCAATCACTGAATTGCCGAACTTATCCGGCAACGAATCGGCGAGCATGCCGGGGAGACCGTGAAAAGACCGTTCGGAAAGATGGGAGAAGGAATACACGCCTTGACCGACCGCCATCATCAGCGGCGATGGTTCGAGCCCGATTCCGATGAACTCCGGATCGTAGGCGAACTCCGTGCAGGGCGCGCCGTCGCGCTGCGAAACGACACCGATGCGTTTTCCCCAAAGCAGGACTTGCGCCGAGGTGTTCATTTCTCATCTCCCCAGAGGACTTTCTTCTTTTCCTTTGCCGCATGACGCACCCGTTGCGGCGTCTTGACGTTGCGAAAGACATCATAAGGCGTCGCCGTCGGCTCGGGCAGAAACAAATCGAGCCTGTCGGCAAGACCCAAAGCACGGCAAACCGCGATGAAGATGTCCATCTTGCAATTGCCTGCACCAGATTCCATCCTCTCAACAGAACTCTTGCTGACGCCGGCACGCGCGGCCAGCTCGCCTTGCGTCCATCTCCGATTCAACCGCAAGACTTGAAGCCTCCGCGAGATTTCCGCAAGAACTTCTTGCGTTGTTGATGTAATTGCCATCTTCATTATTCGTCTCCTCTGACGAAACACGTGATAAAACTCAATCTTATTCGTCAGACGCGATGAATTATACCACATCTCTTGGATGTCTGCAAGACGTTGTTTGATTTCGGGAAAGCGAACGATGCCCCATATCTGCCGTAGATATGCTAAAATATGCGCCCTTGAGCAAAACAGAAACAGAAGAGAAGAAGAAATGAACATTGTCTGCTTGGATGTCGAGGGCGTCCTCGTGCCCGAAATCTGGATCGCGTTCGCGGAGGCGAGCGGCATTCCCGAGCTCCGCCGCACGACGCGTGACGAACCCGACTACGACAAGCTCATGCGCTGGCGGCTCGGCATCTTGAAGGAGCACGGACTCGGCCTCCGCGAGATCCAGAAGGTCATCTCCACGATCGACCCGCTCCCCGGCGCGCGCGAGTTCCTCGACGCGCTTCGCGCCCGCACGCAGGTGATCCTCATCAGCGACACGTTTGAGCAGTTCGCCGGCCCCCTCATGGAGAAGCTCGGGCGCCCCACCCTCTTCTGCAACACGCTCGACGTGGCGCCGGACGGCTCGATCGCGGGCTACCGCCTGCGCGTGGCGAAGAGCAAACTCGCCACCGTGCGCGCGCTGCAGTCGATCGGTTTCGAAACGATCGCGAGCGGCGACAGCTTCAACGACCTCGCGATGATCGAGGCCAGCAAGGCGGGGTTCCTCTTCCGCAGCACGGAGGCGATCAAGGCCGCCCATCCGGAGCTGCCCGCGTACGAGGAGTACGACGAACTCCTCGCCGCCATTACCGCGGCGTTCTAGCCGCAAGCGACCGGCGCACGTCCGGCACCGCCGCGAGGAGGTTCTTCGTGTAGTCCGACTGCGGATGGTCGAAGACCTCCTCCGCCGGCCCCGCATCCTCAAAGAGCCCCCGGTGCATCACGCACACGCGGTCGCACACGTTGCGCACCACCGAGAGGTCGTGCGCGATGAGCAGGATCGCGAGCCCCAGCTCGCGCCGCAGGTCGCGCATGAGGTTGAGGATGCGCGCCTGCACCGACACGTCCAGCGCCGACACCGGCTCGTCCGCCACCAGCACCTTCGGGTTCACCGCGAGCGCACGTGCGAAGCTCGCCCGCTGGCACTGGCCGCCGGAAAGCTCGCGCGGATACTGGTCGAGCACGGCCTTGGAGAGGCCGACGATGTCGATAAGAGACAACAACCGGGGGCTCTGGCGCCCCCGACCCCCGCCCAAGGTTGTTTCCTCTTCCTCCTGGCGCCCCCGAACCCCCGAAGAGGCATTTTTCCCGAGCGCCTCCCCCAGCGCCTGCCGGATGGTCATGCGCGGGTTGAGGGAACCGACCGCGTCCTGAAACACCATCTGCACGTCACGGCGGTACTGGCGGCGCTCGGCGGCGGTGAACGCCGCGATGTTCTTCCCGCGGAACAGGGCCTCGCCGCCCGACGACGGCTGGAGCAACATCAGCGTCTTGGCAATCGTGGACTTGCCGCTGCCGGACTCGCCCACGATGCCGAGCGTCTCGCCCGCGTGCAAATCAAACGATACGCCACGCACCGCCTCGACGGCCTTTTGGCCCGGCCGACGGTACGTGACGTGCAGGTCCTTGACCTGAAACAGGACCTCGCGCGTTCCGCGCCCATTCGCCGTTTCGCCGCTCAATCTTCCAACTCCTTTATTTGCTTCTCCCAGCCCGCATGCCCGCCCGAGCCGCCGATGCAAAGCGCCCAGACCGTACCGCGCGGATTGTACGACGCGCCCGGCGCGAGGCGCCAGTTGCCGACGGTGGAGCCGGCCGGCGGCTCGCCCTGCGGCTCGAAGCTGGCGTCGGGATGCTGGCCCTTGCCGATGAGGAAGTAGGTGAAAAACGTGCAGGCAGGAGACTTCGTCAGTCCGCCCCACCAGACGCCGTCGGACGCGCGCACCCACACGTCGTGACGCGGAGCCTTCCAGAGATTCGGCACTTCGCGCTTTTTGTCCGTGGCCTTGTCGCCCGCGTACGGCGCATTCTGGCGGAGGTAGAACGCGTGCACGTCCAGCGGCTCCGTGCCGATGTTGACGGCCTTCGTGATTTCGGCGAGGAAATACGGCCGGTCGGGATGGATCCGGATCTTCTGCGTAAGCGTGAAGCCCTTGCGTCCGTCATGCGTGCGGTACTCGCCCACGACCTCCAGCACGCCCCAGCCGTCCTTCTCCGCGAACGACACATCCGTCACCTTCGTGATGTCCTGCCAACGCAGACCGCCGTTCTCGTAGCAGAGCATCGCGTTGTAGCTGCCGAGGTCGCAGCCCTTCAACGCCACGCGCGAAAACACGCGGCCGCCGCCCACGCGTCCGGAGAGAAGAAGCCCCCCGCGCGTGGTGAGCGTGTAGGCGGCGCCCTCGCGCGTGTACGTGACGCCGCCGGGCGCGGACGGCGCGGGCAGGGTGGCGGCGAACGACGACGCCGTCAGGCCCTCGGGCGGCGGCGCGGGGCGCTCGGCGGGCACGGGTGCGTGCCGCCAGCGCCCGATGTTCTTCTGGAGCGCCGTGAACATCGCCGTGATCTCCGGGTAGGCCTCGCCCTGGAGGTTGATGAGGCCGTAGTTGGAATCCTCCGGGAAGGCGTCGCTGATGCCCTCCGCCGGTTCGTCCACCCACATGAAGTAGTCGTAGCCCAGCAGGCTCGGCGTGGCGAGCATCGTCTTCGCGAAGAGCTCGGTGGCGGCCGTGCGTTCCTTCTGCGTGCGGAAGCGCTGGCCCGCGCCGGCCGTGCACGGGAGGCCGCTGTCGAGGGCGGGGAAGCTCCACTCGGTGATGAGCATGGGGCGCTTCACGATCGCGTAGCGCTCCGCGAAGGCGTCGGCCACGCGCGGCGCCTTCGAGCCGCGGTGCACGAGCACCACGTTGCGGTCGATGTCCGCCCACGGGTAGATGTTGAAGGTGACGAGGTCGCAGTACTTGCCGGCAATCTCCCACACGGCGTCGTGCGCGCCGCCGAGGCCGGCGAAGCGCGCGCCCATCACGAGGTGGTTCGGGTCGTGGCGGCGGATGGCTGCCGCGGCGATGCCGAAGTAGCGCTCGGCGGCGAGGCGGAGGAAGTCGAGCTTCACCTCGGCGGAGGGCTCGCCCTTGACGCCGCGCTCCTTCAGGAAGGCGCGGAGGGCGATCTTCGCGGAGTGCGTCTCGGCCTTCTTCATCACGGCGTCGAAGAGGCCGGTGGCGGACGCGCCGCGTCCCCACCAGGCGAGCTCGTTGTCGATGAAGTAGCCGAAGAGCCACGGATCGTCCTTGTTCGGCGCGCACTTCTTGCGCGCCATGTAGTCGCAGTGGGCGGGGAACAGCGGGTCGAACACGTTCGGGAAGGCGCTGCACGGGCGGTGCTCGTTCGGGCAGATCCAGAAGGCGTCGTCGTTCTCGCTCCAGCAGAGGGAGTCGCCCATGGAGAGGAAGCGCGTGTGGACAAGCCCGCGGCGCTCGAGCGCGGGATCGCAGCCCGCGCCGAGGAGGTTGAAGCCCCACGCCTTCAGGCGCTTGAGCGTGTCCGCTTCCCAGTCCGCCTTGTTCGGGAACTTCTTCTTGTTGACCTCATGGTGGACACTCCGCTTCGTGCGCTGGCTCCAGTGGCCCTGGTAGCGGACATGGTCCACGCCCATGAGCACCACGCCGCGTCCGAGCGGGTCGATCGCCCACCAGCGGCCGTCGGGACGCTGCACGACGCGGAAGAAGCCCGTGGCGGACTCCTTGACCTCGGGGGCGAAGCTGTCGGATTCATACGGCGGAAAGGTTTTCGCCGCCTTCGTGCACGGACGCGGATCCTCGCTCGTGGCGTCGAGCGCGGTGACGCGTCCGCAGAACCCGCCGTTCGCGTGGAGCGCGGGACGTCCGCACGTGACGGCGGTCGCGCAGGAGCGCGACCCTCCCGTGGGAGGGGCGCAATTTATTGCGCCCGAAGCGGTCGCAGGAAACGCGAAACGCCGGGCGAAGATCAGCTTTCCGGACGCATCGCGCACCTCGCCCTGGATGCCCGCGCCGTCCGTTTCGAGGGTGAAGGAGTAGGTCTCGCCGTAGCGCCACGAGCCGTGCTGCTCGGAACGTTCCTGCTTGAGCTTGTCCGTGATCTGTGCGAGCCACGCGCCGTCGCGCATCTCGCACAGCTCGAAGAAGTGTCCGCCGGGATTCCACTTGTCGTCCGGCGGCGCCTGCACGAGGGCGAGGTGCCAGTAGTTGCGCTCGTCGTCCACGAGCGCCACGCCGAGCGTGACCCAGCCGTTCGTGCCGGCGGACGCGGGCGTGATGGTGGCGGACACTTTGACCTTCGCGGCGCGCGGCGCGACCTCGTACACGGCGAGACCGCCGCCGGACTTGCACGCGGCCTCGTTGTCGCGGAACGACCACGCAAGGGGATTGGCGTCCCACTTCTCAAAGGATGCGGAAAGCGGGGCCGCGCAGGCGGCCGCAGCCGCCACGGCGCACGACAGGACAAGATGGCGTTTTTTCATGCCGTGAATTATACCATAATCTCAGCCCGCCTGCATCGCCGTTTCGACGCAGGCAACTTATGCAGACAGATAATTTCTGGTGTGGCGGCGGCGGAAAATATGGTAAAATGGCGAGCCATGGACGCCAAGGAGAAACTGGCCCCCTACTGGAAGGTGCTGAAACTTGTCTGGCCGCTCGCGCTGGGCATGGCCAACAACGCCCTCATGCAGTTCACCGACCGCGTGTTCCTCGCGCGGGAGTCCACGGCGTCCCTCGAGGCGGTGCTGCCGGCTTCCATTCTCGCGATCCTCTTCATCAGCTTCTTCCAGTCGGTCGTCGCGTACTCCGGCACGTTCGTGGCCCAGTACCACGGCGCCGGCGATCCGGACGGCTGCGCGCGCAGCTGCCGCGCGGGCCTGCTCCTCTCCCTGATCGGCGGGATCATCCTCACGCTCTTCATCCCGCTCGGCTGGCTCGTCTGCGACTGGAGCGGACACTCCCCCGACGTCCTCGCCCGCGAGAAGACCTACTACACGATCGTCATGTCGGGCAGTTTCTTCATCTGCGCCGCCATGGCCGTGCAGAGCTTCTTCACGGGAATCGGCCGCACGCGCGTCGTTTTCTGGGCGAACGTGCTCGGCAACGGCGTCAACATCCTCCTCGACTACCTGTTCATCTTCGGTTTCGGCCCCGTCCCCGCCTACGGGATCGCCGGCGCCGCGGCCGCCACCGTCATTGCGCAGGCCATCCAGTTCGCGGTCCTGCTCGGACTGGCGCGGGCGGCGGTGTTCAGGAAGCCGGCGCCGGAAGTCGAAAAGCAGCAGGCGAACGGACGTCTCCTGTGGCGCATCGTCCGCTTCGGCTCGCCGGCCGGCGTCTATTCGGTGCTGAACCTCCTCTCGTTCGCGGTCTTCGTGTTCCTCACCGGACGCGTGGGCGACATGGCGTTCGCCGTCTCGAACGCCGTCTTCACCGTCAACTACCTCCTCTACGCCCCGATCGAGGGATTCGCCATCGGCGTGGGGACGCTCGTGGGGCAGTGCCAGGGCGCGGGCGATTCCAACGGCGCGGCCCATGCGGCGCGCCGCACGCTCCTCCTCGCCGAAATCTACATCCTCGTCGCCTCGCTTTCGGCCCTCGCGTTCTACCGCCCGATCCTCAACCTCTTCATGGCGAACGCCGACGCGTTCGACCCGTCCGCGTTCATGTCGCTAGGGTTCACGCTGTTCGCCCTCATGATCGCCTGGCAGTGCTTCGACTGCGCCGACGTGGTCCTCTCCGGCGCGCTCAAGGGCGCGGGCGACACGCACTTCGTGATGGGGTGGATGCTCGTGTGCGCGTTCGGCTTCTGGCTGCCGCTCCTCTTCGTCGTCTACTGGCTCCACCCCACGATGCCCGCGCTGTGGTCCACGATGATCGCCTACGTCGTCTTGATCTGCGTGGGCACGTGGATCCGCTGGCGCCGCGGTCCCTGGCGCACCATCAAGTTGGTGTAAGGGTGTCGGTGACATGGGGGTGTTGAGGTTTTGGACATGCGACATGCGACATGCGACACGCGCATGTCGAAAAGTCGCCACGCATGTCGCACGTCGCATGTCGCACGTCCTTAGGAGGGGCGGGCGCGAGGGAGCGCGACCCTCCCGGCGCAAGAGGCGCCGGGGTGTCAATGGAGCCCGGTCGCGTTGGCGATCAAGAGGTAGTCGTTCGTGAGGATCGTGTCGATGCCCATGTCGAGGAACTTCTTCGCCTCGGCCGGGTCGTCCGACCAGAACACGTTCACGCGCATCCCGGCCGCGTGGGCGCGGTCGACCGTCGCCTGGTCGAAGTACGGCTTGAAGAGCTGCACCATCTGGCACTTGTGCTTGATCGCCTCGTCCACGATGTCCTTCCCGGGCGCGTAGCCCATGCAGCGCGGGATGTCCGGCGCGAGCCGCGCGAGCTGGTCCTGGAGGGGGCCGCAGCTCGACATGAAGTACACGTGCCCGCGCGCGTCGTAGGCGTCGATGAGCCGCAGCACCTTCTTCACGTGCGCCTCGTCCCACTCTTTTCCGACGTCCTTCATGTGGATGTTCATGATCGTGTGGCAGGAGAGCTTGGCGAGGATCTCCTCGAAGCGCAGGATCTTCAGCCCCGCGAAGTGCTGGCCCGTCTTCGAGCCGAAGTCGAGCTTCAACAGTTCCTCGTACGTGTGGTCGAATACCTTGCCCTTGCCGTTCGAGACGCGGTCGAGCGTCGCGTCGTGGATGGAGACGATCTCGCCGTCCTTCGTCCACCAGAGATCGAACTCGATCTCATTCGCGCCAAGCGCCACGGCCGAGCCGAACGCGGGCAGGCTGTTCTCCGGCGCCACGGTGCTGAAGCCGCGGTGCGCGCAGAGGCGCTTGGGGAGGGCCTTCGCGGCGTCCCTGTATCCGGGGATGATCGCGCTGCCGGCGGGACGGTACTTCCACGGACGCCGCCCCACCTCGATGTAGGTGGAGTGGAGACCGGGCGGGTTGCCGTAGCCCATGGGCTTGAGGTACTTCGCGTGCGGGTCGAACTCCACCGTGAGCGTGCCCACGCGGCTGAACATGTTGCCGAGCATCTCGCCCGACGGCGCCACGACCATCGAGCCGCCGCCCACGGGCGAGTTGGGACCCATGCTCACCGAGGCGCGCACGAGGTACGCGCCCGTGTTGTAGGCGAGGAACTTGCCGATCGTCTCGAGGATCGGGTGCGGGTCGCTGCGCTGGTGCGAGCAGCCGATGATCACGTCCGGCTTGAGGCGCGCGATGTTGGCGAAGTTCTCGTAGAAGTAGAAGTCGTAGCACGTGAGGAACGCGTAGCGCACGCCGTCGATCTCGAGAATCTTCGGCTCCGTCCACTTCCACATGTACGACTCGTCGAAGCCGAATTTCTTCCACTCGCCCGCCGTGAGATGCTCCTTGTCGTACTTGCCCACGCACGCGCCTGTCTTGTCGAAGGCGAAGGTGGTGTTGCGCTCGCCGGTGGGCGTGAAGTCGAGCGCGTTCACGAACACGGTCGCCTGGCAGCGCTTCGCCGTCTCGGCGCAGGCCGCGAGGAGCGGCGCGTTGTACTTCTTCGCGGCGGCGACCGCCTGCTCGCGCGACCCCACGCGCGCCTGGCGGTCGCTCGCCTCCGGGAGCACGATGAGGTCGAGGCTCGGGTCGCACTTCTTCAGCGCGTCGAACTCCCACTGCATGGACTTCTCGATGTCCGCCACGTCAAGCGCGTACGGCGGCTGCATCACGCAGGCCTTGATGGTGCGGGATGGCGCGCCCGCGGCCGCGAACGACGCGGCGGCCAGGGCGCAGACGGCAATGAGGTGTGTTTTCATGCCGCAGATTATACCAAAAAACGGTGCTCTATGGTCTTATGGGCGATATAAATCCATTGCGTCATTTGCGGGAGTAGTTGATCGTCGGCCAACAATCCATGTGGCCGGATCAAGGCCAGATGACCTGGACGTCGTCGGCGGCAGCGGGGCGATCGGTCTCAAGACGCGCGATGAGCGGCCCCCATTCCTCGCCGGAATCAACTTCCTTGCCGTCGGAATCGGCGACGGAATAGCTTGCGCCGGTCTCGTCGGCCGTCACGGAAAGCGATGCCTCGCCGTCATGAAGCAGAGCCCCGTTGGACAACGACGCGAGCAGCAGGATGGCGAGGCGAATCGCCGCGCCGATCCGCGCGGCGTCCAGCTTCTGGACGTCCTCGTCGGACAACACCCGCGCATACGGCAGGTTGTATTCGATCGCCAGTTCGTCCGACTGCCATGAAAAGGCGAAGTAGCGGCTCTGGAGCCCGTGCCCTTCCACGAACATCTGAGCCCTTCGTCCGATTCAAGCTCCGCCAGCGCGGCCTTGAGTTCATTGATCGCTTCTTCTTGCTTCGTGCTTTCCATTCTGCACCTCTCGTTCTTGCCGTGTTTGTACTGCCCGCAAAATTGCATTACATCGCGAACAGGTCGTCAAGCGTTGCAAACGACTGGACCCTTCCCGAATAGGCGTTCGGCTTGACGCCAAAAGACGTGACCATGGTCAGGTGAACGGCCTTGCGCGTCTTCGTGGCCGCCTTGAATTCAGACTTCTTGTTCATCAGCGCGGCATCGTCCGCCGCCGTCATCGCGTACGGCCCCGCCCAGTACTTCATCTCGCAGATGTTGATGATTCCATCCCTGCGGTCGATCAGCAGGTCGACCTGCGCATTCGCGTTTCGCCAGGAATGGACGTTCGTCAAGACGCCGCTGATGCCGAGCGCACGCTTGATGCCGTCGATGTGCTGCAGGCAAAGTCGTTCGAACGCAAGCCCCGCCCATGTCGAATGCACGCGGGTGTCCGCCATCGCGGACCAGTAATGCGGGTCGTTGGCCTTGTTGGACTCCATGAACCTGAAATAGAACAGCGTGAAGTTGTCGATGAGCTGGAAGACGGCCCCCTTCGTCTTCTTGCCGATTTCCGTGAACTTGCGGATGAACCCGCATTGCTCCAGAACCTTCAGGTACCGGCTCAACGCCCCGCCGTTTTCAATGCCGGCCACATCCGCGACCTCTTCCCGCGTCATGCCGCATTTCTTCTTGGCCATCGCGGTGACGATGGCGAGGTACGGCTCGGGATGCTCGAAGAGCGACGCGTAAAGCTCGTCAAACTCATCCTCGAGCTTTTCGCTGCCAGAAAAGAACATCTCGTCGATGTTCTGCGCAACGCTCTTGCCGCGCTCGAGGTAGCGCCAGTACATCGGGACGCCACCAAGGATCATGTAGCATTCCGCCAACTGGTCGCGCGTGTAGGCCAGGCCCCGCGACTGGGCGTACGCTTCGCACTCCCTCAACGTGAACGGGTCGAGCCGAATCCGATACGTCACGCGGTTGTGCAGCCCGTCACGGTTATGCACGATTTTTTCCAGCACCCACGACGTTGCCGACCCGCAAACGATAAGAAGAATGTCCTTCCTTGCCGACGCCCAGCCGTTCCAGAAGTTCTCCACGGCGGAAATGAAATTCCGATCCGACCGACCCATCCACGGAATTTCGTCAATGAATACGACCTTGCGCTCTGCGGCGCTCGCCTTGATGACGGTCTTCAGGTTGTCAAACGCGTCAAACCAGTCCTTCAGCTCCGGACAGCCCGGATGTCCCTGTTCAATCATCGACTGCCTGAAACGGGACAACTGTATCTGACGCGATCCGTTCTTGACCCCGGTATGCTGAAAGGTGAAACTTTGATCGAACGTCTCACGGACCAGAAATGTCTTTCCAACCCGGCGACGTCCATAAACGGCGACGAATTCCGAATCCTCGGATGCGAACGCCTCTAATAGCTGACTCCGCTCTTTTTGACGCCCAATCATCTGGCAACTCCAATCTCAAATGAAACGAACTGCCTAAATTGTATCATATCATGCCGGATTTAGTCAACAGCCAGTATCTTTTCTAGAAAAAAACAATGAAAATACAGAAACAATTGCATTTGCACAATACAGCTTACTAAATCTCATATATTAAAGCCCTTTTAGTAAGCATACCCAAGTGCCTTTCGTTCGGCGGGGGTGATCACGCCCTCTTTTACTTGCTTGTCAAGATAGCTCTTGAGCGCGGCGGCGGACTTCGCACAGAAGGCATCGCTCTCCTCCTTCGTGCAAAGCCCCTTCTCCGCGCGCTTGCGCGAACGCGCCATCGCCTTCTCTGCGCCTGCGATCGCCCGCCGCACGGCAACCGGCACGCGCGGCTGGCCGAAGTCCGCCGCAATCCGCCGCTGCTCCGATTCGGGGAAGATGGAGAGGGGATACGTGGCCGTTGGCAGGTGGTCGGCAGTTGGTCGGGCGCGATGCCCCCATCGCGCCGTTGGTGCAGCGCGTTCCGCCAACGTGACCTGCGTCGCCGTGAGCTTGACCGGCCATCCCGCGACCACGTTTCCGGCGTGGTTCGTGTAGCCGCCCTCCGCATGGGCGGAGAGGGCAATGAACGGAAGCGACAGAAGAGCCGTAATTTCGAGCTTTGTGATAGGGAATCTATCACCGGGCACATAGTAGGTCGCTTTGCCCCTGCCCTTCATCTCCAACAACCCTGCATCGCGCAGCATGCTCAATTTCGCGCTCGCCTTCAAGGTGTCACATCCGGCAAACTGCCTATAGCGCCCCTCCATGGTTTTGTCTTTATCAGTTTGTTTCATTTCGCCATATCTGATGTTTCTACTAGTGATTCACATTTTTAGCACACTACGCACTCCGAAATTGTCTTATTCGGCTTGCTTTTGTCCATTTCACTCTTCCACAATCCTTCATTCCCCTCTTCTCACAATTTGAGCAGAACGATCCATTCGCCGCCATTATCAGGGCCAATTCGATCAATTGCATGAATCTTCTTTAACAGCGCTATGTCCACCCCTAAAGTCCGAAGCGACACGCCAAGCTTATGAGCAAGCGAAGCCGTCGTCTCGATTTTATTGCGCAGGATCATCTGGACGATTCTAGCCATGCGCACCAGAATCTTGTCTGGCTTCGACATCAATGCAGTTTTCAATGCAGTTTTTAGCATCTCCAGCTCTTCACAGTCAGTGTAAATTCGTATATTTGAATCATCTTTGCAAGTTTCTCCATTTATGACACCGTGTGAAGTCGGCGCAGTTTTCAGTGCAGTTCTCTGTGAAATGGGATTCTCCATTTCACGGAAATGGGGGTTGACTGGCAACGTGACAGAGAGCCAATCTCGATTTTCGGGTGAAGAAAAGATTGGCGGGGGCGAACCGTTCTCACGCATGACATTCACGATAACTGGAACGCCCGTATTACGCCCTTCAACGAGGTCAAGCTCCTTGAGAAAGTCGCCGATGCGGCGGTTGCGATAGTGAAGGCCAATCATACGGCAAGCAGCGAGGTCGGCGTCCGTAATTGACCGTTCCGGTCCGGGCAGGCTTGAAATCGTCATCGCCTCGGGCGTCACCACGACGGTGATGGGTTCCGCAATTCGATATGACTTGTGATAGACGGCGTTCGCAAGTACCTCTTCAATGGCGCGATAGGGGTAATTCCAGAATCGGCCAGCCTCTGGACGATCATCATACTTGAATATCTTTTCGCGCAGAAAACGGTTCCTGATGTAGTCAAGCGCCGAACGGAGCTGCACATGAAGCGGTCCTCGGAACGTTTGCTCGACCATGCCCTCGTCCGTTGGATCAGGCTTATCAACGACATCAATCCATGCGCAACGGAAGAAATTCTCCGGATGCGGATTGAAGAACATGAGACCCACGTTCTTCGGCTTGAAACACTCCGCCGGCCCGGACGCAATCTGCATGTTACGGGCGACATCTGCAACCGACATCTCCTCGGCGCTTTTCGCGAGATCGCTGCCGACTTCATGCAGATACTCGACCAGCAGATTCATCTTGAGGTCGGTAATGTCGGCATGGACATTCGGTCGGTCATCAAACGGCACGTCCCCCGTCAGCTCAAAGAGCTCTTTCTCATCCTGCCGTGTCGCCTTGACGGTACTCGCAAGCTTGCGGATATAGTAAGCCTTCGGCGACTTGACATCCTTGGCAATGCGCTCCGGGCACCGATAGGGGCGTTCGCACCCGCCCGGCGACCAGACAATCAGCAGGCACTTGCCCTCATACACGCCCGCCCCTGCCGTTGGCAAACGCGACCACCGTCTTCAGTATTTGATCCTGTCCTCGTTCGGGACAAGCTTGAATTCAAGCGAGTATGATTCGCCAGCAAGTATTTCGTCCTTCAGATTCATCGCCTTTACTCCTTTCTCATCTTCAGAGTTCAACGCTCTCCATAAGTTCCTCAGTTGTCATCCGTTCTCTCAGACAAGATTATACCAAACCGTCTCCGTTATCGCATCTAACGGCGACTCCACCTTGGTCATGCCTCCCACAGCAATTCTTCCAGAAACGCCTTCGCCCTTGGCCATGCCTCGCGCAGTAGTTCTTCCATGATTCAACTTGCATTCGCCGCCTTGTAGCGGGCAAAAGCTTCCTTAAAAACATTCATTGCATCTTCGCTAGCGTGTTTGCATTCGAGATAGTCTTTCAAATGCCGATATGAGACCGAGCGCCGCGGAAAATCTGCATCAATCCTTGCATCCCGCGACAGATCACCTATAGCCGCGTTCTCATCTTTGAATTGCGATAGCCATGAATAAAAACTTTGGACCATTTTTCATCCTTTCTGTTAAAATCGTTTTTAGATCGCCTTGCTTGTACGTTCCTTTGTTCCTACAGCTTAGATTCCAAATTGTCACGTGAAAATATCTGGGTAGCAATTACGTATCGAAACGTAGCCACTCCCGCCGTTAGACTCGGGAGAACCTAACACAAGATGGTCACGGAAACGGATATCGACGATTTTGGCGACATTGGCCAATTCATTCGTACGCTCGAAGTCTTGTGTGCCGGGATTGGGATTTCCGCTTGGATGATTATGTGCAACATAAATAGAATGCGCACCCCAACGCAACGCCTGCTTGAAGACTTCGCGAGGATGCATCAGCGTTGCATTCGTCGTTCCGCGAGAAACCAGAAAAGGTTCACTTATGGGTCTGCGGTCTGCATCCAGCGCCAGCACAAAAACGTTCTCCTGTTCGTCATCGACGGTGAAGCAAGTCCTGAAAAGCGCGTATGCGGTATTGGCATCGACTATCCGCAATTCATGAAGATCGCCCGGCGCAAGACGCTGACGGCGCCTCCCAAGTTCAAACGCCGCCGCAAGTTCAAGGCATTTCACCTCGCCGAATCCAGCGATCCGCGCTCTGGGATTTGCTTTATTGTATTCCTTTACACGCGCAAGTATAGAACGCCAGTCGGATGAAACAAGCGCACGTAGAGAGCCAAACGCCCCGACCAGCCTACGCGCAAGCTCTTTCACATCACATCCATGTGTCCCAGTACGCAAAAGAATAGCAACCAGCGTTTCGTCCGGCACTTCGCGCGGATTGTCCGTGCGCTTGAACTGTTCACGCGGTAATTCGTCTGAGACGTATGCGCCGCGGAAATTGTTCTTCTCGCAATCTGTCAGCTTTCCTGCCATCCTCATTCGCCGTTCTCATCAGCAGCCAACCTGAGCGAGTCCTCCTCTTCTGGCGCCTCAGCAAGATTAGACGATACCCGACTTCCACCTTTAGCACACTTCTTCGTGGCTGAAATGTGTTTGGCGGCAAAGTCCGCGACATCCTTAACAACCAATTTCTGCACCGCCCGCATAAACGTCTCCATGTAGTTGTAGTCGGGCAAGCCGGAGGCGAGTGCGGGAAGCATTATGTTGAGTGCATCCGCATCTTTTGCATAGAAATTACGCCCGTAGTCAAATGCGCCCGTATGAGCCGCCTTGTGACAAGCCGCCGTCACAAACATCGCCGCGTGATTGGGCAATTCTTCCGTATGAACTACAGCCACATGATCGTCTGCTCCATACTCGCAATTGCGGTATTTTGCAGATCCAAACATGTCGATTGTCGTGGTGTTTCTCCTGAACACTTCCACTTTGTTCCCGATAAAAGCCGAAACGCCCTGTTCCGCTTCGCCAGCAGTCACAAAAGGTAAGACACCGGGAATCCTGTCATCGCTTTTCAGCCGCTTGCCGCGAGTCGAAGGTCCATACAGACACTTGACATTATACTCACGCCATTGAATCTTGCCGAAACTATCGAGCGCCTCGCGCTCGCTTGCAGACAGCTTGCTGTCCGCAAGGCCGCTTACCTTCAGGTAAGCGGCCAGTTCGCGTATACGCTCCTCTTCGAGTTCGCGTATAAACGCATCCATGAAGGCAAAATCGATTTCGCCGGATACAGTCACGGGAAACGAAACAAAATCGCCCTTTATCTTTTGCTTACTAATACTGTTTCCCCACGTGTACTTGTGTCCAAGGCTACGAGCGATACATGCTGCCATAAAAAGTAGATGCGGCTTCGTGGCATTGACCTCGTCATTCAAATACAAAGCGAGGTTGTGGCTGTCATTTGAGAAGAAATCATTTTCCTGATAACTTACAACAAAAGTCTTGCCGCCAATAAAGATACAGTTTCCAGCCTCCTTCAAATCCGCTCTGTAATCAATGTATGAAGAAACGGCGTTGTTCTCGGCACTTGCGCACAGATAAGGTGTAGCCCCGCTCTCAGGAACGATTTCTGTAGAAAGGATACAATGCGTGTTGTTTACATTGAATACTTTGGTTACTTTGAATTCGCCCCACTTGACCGCTGAGAGCCGTTTGCCAAGTGGGGCATCTATTTTCCCAGCCCCGGCCCTCCGCTTACGGCTTCTTTTTTAAGGAGATTTGAAACTTCCCATGCGAGATAATCCGACACAGTTTTCTTGAAGTCGGAGAGCGTCGGCCTAGTATCGATTGGCGCAGTCTGGTTCCAGTCAGAACCGTTTGAGGGATCGATGGCCCCTTCGTAGTATTCCTTCTCGGTGAAGATCTTGAGTTTCTTTTTGCCAAAGCGAACAAGATTGACAACCTCAGCATATCGTGCCTTGGCGTCGCCAAGGTCCCGTAGATTGACAGATGCTTTTTTACGATTAGTGCGTTTGTAGCCGTCGTTTGAGAAGTCGATGAATTTCACCGTGTCATCTTTCTTGTGCGCTTCGCCCACACGGAAGACATAGACTTGCGTCTGGACGGAAGACTTGCCGATAAATAGATCAGGTGGCATCTTGATTGAAGCGAGAAGCGTCGAATGCGTAAGGATTCTTTTGTTGAACTCGGTGGCCTTGCCGCTTCCGGCAGAGTTCTGAATGATGATCGCGGCATAGCCTTTCTGCATCATCGAAAGAGCCTTTTCCACGAACACCATGCCGTTGCCGTCCGCAGAATATGGTGGATTGAGGACAAAGGCAGTGGCCGGAAACTTCTCGTTCGTCTTCCCGAAGCCGTAGTGTCCGTCGAAGTCGTTCAGAGAGTCGCGATTGAGGATGTTGGAAGAACCATCCCCCATGAGAATCATGTTGAGAATGGCAAGCATGTAGATGTTGGAAAGCACTTCAAGGCCAAGAAGCTGCCCAGCCTTGATTTCGGCTTCCTTGAGGGCAAAGTCATCGGGAGACTTAAGCTTTGCCTTGGCATCGGCGAGCATCTCGTTCATTGCCGCGACAAGCAGACCGGCAGAACCTGTGGCGAAATCCCACACGAACGAATCCTTGTCTACACGCGCAAGCCGTACTAGGAGCGTTGCGACGTATGATGGCGTGAGGACAACATCATTGAGCTTGTCCTGCGTAAATCCTAGCCACGAATACATCTCATTGAAGAGTTTGCCCGTGAAGTCGGTGGTGAGGCCGATCTTATAGTAGATACCGAGATCGTCCACAATCTTGGTGAACACACGCTTGAGCTGGCTTTCGCCGTTTACTGGCTTGTTGATGTTGTCCGTGGTAAGAGTGTTCTGGAGCGTCCGAACAATCAGATTCTTCTTGTCCCTGGGCAGATTCTTTTCCTTTAGAAAGGCGTCTATCTTGCGTAGAATGATGTCTCCGTCTCTGTTGCCATCTTCCGTGGAAGATTTTAGTTCGGATTTTTGAGGCTTCGTGCATGAGTGTGGGTCGGTTCATGCCACCTCCTGACGAGATTTCCCTTTGTTCATGCGCATCGGAGCGTTGCAACTGGGCCATGGGATTGTGATGTTCGAGCAGAACAGCATTACGAGCGCGATCATCGTGTCGAT
>JAFRSR010000097.1 GCA_017427485.1 Kiritimatiellia bacterium | reverse complement strand
GACCACAGGAGCCTAACGCATTAATGCCTTTATCACTTCAAGATCTCACTTGGCCTCATGTTTCAGGTCTCATGTCACCCTTGCAGGTCTCCTGTCTCAGGTCTCATGTCACCCTTGCAGGTCTCCTGTCTCAAGTCTCCACACCCAACAATGAATGAGGATTGGAAAATGAAAAGAAATGTCATGGTGGCAATGTGGATCGTCGGGATGGCGGTCGGGTTGGCGGTGGCGGCGCAGGGGTGGGCCGTGCCGCTGGCGCCGGAGCGGGTCGAGCGGATCAAGGCGTATCTCGCGGCGCAGGAGTGTCCGATGCCCGAGATCGACGGCGACAACTACGGCAACCGCGAGGGCGTGCCGACGGGGCCGTTCTACTACGGCTTCACGCTTGATCCGCTGGAGAAGCTGAAGGGATTCAAGAAGATCGGGCATCTGCCGTGCCGGGACGCGCACGACACGTCGTCCACGTTCTTCTCCGCCGGACTGGAGATGGGCAACATGCTCGGCGAGAAGATCGTGCCGTATCTCGCCGCCGCCGGATTCAAGCGCGCCCGCCTCAACTACGCCTGGCGCAAGATGGAGAAGGAAAAGGGCGTCTACGACTTCGCGGAGGCGGACCGGATGGTGGACGCACTCCGCGCGGCTGGCATCCAGCCGTGGTTCTACGGCGGCTACGGCAACGAGCTCTACTACGGCAAGGTGGAGGTGCAGAACAAGCTCTCCTCGTCGTTCTGGGACGCGCCGTGCTACCACGGTCCGGAGGCCGTGGAGGGCTGGAACAACTTCATCCGCGCGTTCGCGCGGCACTTCAAGGGACGCGTGGAGCTCTACGAGATCTGGAACGAGCTGGACGCGCGCTGGTACAAGGACGGCCTCAACGCCCACAAGACGATCGGCGTGGCGCAGGCCGCGCAGGACTTTACGGCATTCTACAAGCGGACGATGGAGATCATCAAGGAGGTCGACCCGAAGGCGCGCGGGACCATCTCGCTCGGCTCGCTTCTTTCGGGATGGAACGTCGGCCTCGCGCAGGCCGGCCTGCCCGAGGTGCTCGATGTGTGGACGTACCATGGTTACCTGCGCGCGCCCGAGGAGGACGTGCGGATGTCGCTTGACCAGGTGCGGACGCTCTACCGCCGCGCGGACGGCTCGCTCCCCGAGATCGCGATGGGCGAATGCGGGCGCGGCGCGGGTCCGGCCCTCACGGCGCGCGTCTCCACGCGCACCGAATACGGGCAGGCGAAATTCGTCGCGCGCCGGCTCTTCTTCGACCGCGCGATGGGGGCGTCGTTCGCGAACATCTTCAACGTCGGCTCGAAGAGCTACGGCATCTTCAAGCTCGAGGACCAGAAGCCGCGGCTCGCCTACTACGTGATCCAGTCCCTCGCTTCGATCTTCGACGGACTCGAGCCGGCACCCGACCTCGTCTTCTCGTTCAAGCCGCGCGGCCCCCAGACGATGACGCCGCAGGTGGCGTGGAACGCGGTCGAGCGCCATGCCTACCGGCGGAAGGGCGTGCCGCTCTTCGCCTGGTGGCAGCCCGAGCACCTCGACGTCGAGGGCGAGCCGCTGTACGGAAAGCTCGTCGCGCAGTCGGGCTGCGACAAGAAAGACAACCTGCCCAACCCGATCCTGATCGACCCGATCCGGCGGATCGTCTGGGACGTGAGGGGCGCCGTCTGGGCGGGCGTCCCCGGCGAAGACCTTTTCAGCCTCATTCCGGCCACGAACTATCCGTATGTCCTCACGGACCTCTCCGTCTTCGACGAATACGCCCCACGCTGAAGGCTACAACAGCCCTCCTGCTGGCGGAATGACGACGTAGTCGAGAGCCGGCACCTGCACGCCGTCCACCGTGCGTGGTGCGTCGTTGTAGTTGCCCACGAGGCGCGAGCCGTCGGAGTACGTGACGCGGAACAGGCCGTCCCCGAGATCCTCGTGGCGGTCCATGAAGCGGAACTCCAGCGCGCGGCGGCGGTTGTAGTCGTCGCAGCCTTCCTTGATCCAGAGGGCGGACTGCCTGAGCTTTTCCTCCGTGGTCAGCTCGAGGTCGATCGTCCCCATGCTCGGCGCGCGCCCCGTCACGAACACCGAATGGACGTAGTACGTGGGACGGCCCCCGAACTCGGCGAGCTTCAGGAGCGACCGGCGGTCGGGATTCGCCGTGCAGTTGATCATCGTGCGGAAGGGGGTGGAGAGGACGATGCCGTGGTAGACGAGCTGCCAGAAGGGCACGTAGGCGTCGTCGAGCTTGCACTTGGGCGGGTCGAACGGCTTGCACCACTGGATCGTCAGCGCGGAATCGATTGACCCGACGCAGAAGTCGTACGCGCCCTCGGACGCACTGCCGCCGAACACGGCGCGCACCTCGTCGAGGATGTTGCATTCCCACGTCGCGCGCTGGCCGTTGTTGAGGCGGTGGCGGGGGTCGGGGCAGGGGTAGATCGGACGCGCCGTGACGACGTCCAGGTAGAAAAGCCCCTTGAAGCCCAGCGTGGCCATTTCCGCGCACTGCTTTGGGCAGAAGCGCTCGTAGGCGCGCTGCGGGCACATCGTGAAAAGCCGTCCGCCCCCGTACGTGGTCTTGCCGCGCCGGAGCGTTCCGTCGGGGTTCTTCTCCACCACGAACTCGGCGTCGAAGGTGTCGGCGATCATGTAGCAGTCGCGGAACGACGAGTGCCCCGCGATCTGGTAGCCGAGGTCCTGGACGTGTCGGACGCAGGCCTTGAGCCGCGCCTCGCCGCCGAGCGTCGGCTCGACCGGGAAGATCTGCGGGTAGCGTCCGTCGTGCCCGCCGACGTTCCAGCCAACGAGGCAGAACTCCGCGCCGTCCACACCGACTTCCCGGCAGACGTCGGCGAAGTGCGCCATGCGGTCGAAGGTGACGACCGGCTTCACGGGCGGCTCGTTGCGCGTGACCTGCTCGAGGACCGGGCTTGGCACGGGCTTCCACGCCATGCGCACGCGCACCTCGGGGTGGCGCACGGCGTAGTCGAGCAGCGGCTGGTCCTTGACGCGCTCCGAGATCGGACGGCATGCGCCGCGTTCGAGCTGGTAGGCGCGGTAGGCGCGCGCGATGCCGGAATAGTCGGCGTCCGCGCCGTCGAGGAGGCGGAACTCGACGGAGATGTCCTCGTACAGGTCGTCCATGTACTTGTCGAAGAGGGCGCGCATCCTGTAGACGCCGTTCTGGACCGTCACCTCCGCCGAGAGCGAATACGGCATGCCCGTGGCGATCGCGCAGAACGCCCCGCGCGGCGTGGCCATGCCGAAGCACGGCATGAACATGCCCCAGCTCTCGTACGCCCGGCCTTCCGTGCGCGTGAAACGTCCCATGCGGTTGTTCGGGAACACCCAGCAGCCGTCCTCGCCCGAACGGGCCGCGGCGAAGTCGGGCCAGACAGCGATCCGCTTGACGTTCGCGGGGACCTTTGCGCGCGGCCAGCGGAAGACGGCGCGGGAATCCTTAATCTCCAGCGCCACCTCCTCGGTCGTGACGGCGCCGTCGGCGCACGTCGTCTCCACGGTCACCGTCGCCGCATGCAGCGCGGCGTAGTGCGCCACGGCCACAAGTGCGGCAACCAGCCATCTGTTCGTCTCTATCCTCATTACTGCTCCTTTGTTAAAAGCAACGGTTGACAGTATAGCATAAGTTCGCTTTTCGCTTCGCAAAAAAGGGTGAAATGTGATAAGATAACGCCATGAAGAAATCTCACATGAGTCGAATGGTGTTTTTCTTCGTCGCGCTGGGCGCTTGCGCGGCGTTTGGTGGCGACTATCTTGTGATCGACTGCCATCCGCCGTACAAGGCTGTGCAGTATGCGTCTGCGGCGGACCTGCCGCGCGGCGGGTCGTTTGCCAACGGGCCTGCGGATTGCAGGAGTGCATTCCGGTACGGGCGGCCTCCGGAAGATCGCAGCGGCAGCATTGGCGTTCGGCTGGTCTTGTCGGCTAGGGTTGAAAACGGGCGATGACGCGGAAACGGAGACTTGACATGAAAAGACTTGTGTGCGGGTTGTGTCTGATGGTAGGGGCCGTCTCGGCGGAGGAGTTGCCTCTCAGACTCGACGTGTCCGGGCGCGTGACGTTCGGCGATGCGCGATTGCGCATCACGTTCGATCCCGCCACGTCGTTTCCGTCTGCGATCACCGTGGACGGCAACACGCTGATCGTGCCGAACGGACGACCGTCGGTCAAGATCAACCTGAGGGGATCGACGACCGAATTGCCGCAGACCTCCCCGCTGAAGAAGTTGGGGATAGAGCGTGTGGCGCCGGACACCGTGCGCAACCGAGTCTTGGATGGCCCGTGGCAGATCGACGGGTATCTGCAGATCGTGCCGGAACCGCGTGCCGTCCGCCGCTGGTTCGCGTTCGAATGGACGGGAACGAACGCGGTGAAGTTCTCGGGGTTTGAAATGCAGATGGGGAAGTTTCGCTGTGCCGCGGAAAGGGGCTTCTACATTCTCCCCTGGCGTTTCCGCGACAACCGCTTCCCCCGGTCCGAATGGAAGGTCGGGTCTCGGAATCATGCAATTCACGGAAGCGAGTCGCCCATCGTGGCGGAGAACGGTAAGGGGTGGAGCGTGCTGGCGTGCATGGACTGCCTTCAACCCTACTCGGACCGTTCGCAGCACCATGTGGAAGAGCGGGATGACGGAATCGCGCTTTCGGCATCTGCAAGCATGTGCGGCGTGGCGCATCCCGGGAAGCCGCAGCGCGTCGGGGACTTCTGGCTGATGTTCAGAAGGGGCGGCGCCGAGGATGCGCTGCGGAACATGCACGACTGGCACCGGTTGGTGGGGCATCTGCCGCCGAAGGACCGTCCGGAATGGGTCCACGACCTTGTTCTCTATAGTACGCATCCAAGAGGGCGGGGCATGTCCGAGCCGGGCGGTTTCCCCCATGCGCAGGAGTACATCCCCTACATTGAGGCGCTCGGCGCGAACGCGATCTGGTTGCGTCCGGTGGAACATATTGGGTGCTACGTCCCCGACGAAATGTACAAGCTCCAGGACGACGTTGGCACCGAGGCCGATCACCTCGCCTACGTGCGCGCCGCCCATGCGCGCGGACTCAAGGTGTGGCGGGATGCCGTCATGCATGGCGGAAAGTCGGACAACCGTCGCTCGCGGGAGCATCCCGAATGGGTTTGCAGGAAGGAGGACGGTTCGCAGCAGGATTCGTACTGGGCGTATGATTTCCGCTGGCCGTCGTGGGTCAAGTACTTCGCGGACTATGTGGAGTGGACGACGCGGAAATACGAGCTGGACGGCTGGCGCATGGACGTGCCGACAGGTTCGCGTTTCCCGAACTGGAATCCGGACATTCCGTACGACCGCGCTAGCTACGCGCAGCATCAGGGCGGGCTTGCGCAGATGCGCGCGGTCCGCGCGGCGATGAAGCGCGCGAATCCCGACTCCTGCACGCTCGCGGAGGCGAATCCCAGCTACTGCAGCGTGACATGCGACACGATCCACGACCAGCTACTCTGCCACGCCTACTTCCATTGGTTCAACGACCATTCTGTGGCGGATGTCGTCGGCTGGCTCTCGCAGTGGCTGGAAGACCAGCGGAACGCCTTCGTCCCCGGCACGGTGTGGATGCGCTATCCCGAAAGCCATGACGCCTACCCCTGTGACAACGTGTGGGGACGCGCGGCGGCCAATGCGCTGATGGCGTTCAGCGCGTGGATCGAAGGCTTCCCGCTCGTCATGAACGAAAGCGAGGACGGCGCGTTCGAGGCGTACAGGCGGATATTCGCCATCCGCAAGGCGTTGCCGGAGTTGGCGCGCGGCAGCGCGGACTACCTGTCGGTGAAGGCGCCGCCCGGCGTGTTCGCCTGCCGCCGGAGTCTGGCCGATACGGAATCGGTCGTCTACGTGAACTTCAACGGGCACCGCGTCACGGAGGGCGGACTGGATCTGCCGCCGTTCGGCTACACGGTCGTGCGGACGCGCGGGCCGTCCGTGACGTCCTGCCTGACGAAAGCGGCGAAGAAGCCGTTCGAGACGAGATGCGGCAACGGGCGAAGAGGCTTTACGGCGGAGCTCAGGGACATGACCAACGGGCTTGTCCGCGCGGCGTACCGCATCGCGGAGGAAAAGACGGCGGACGGCTGCCGTTACCGGGTGGCCGATTTCGGGGAATGCGATCCGGCGCGCGTGCGGCTTGTGGTCCGCTTGCCCGACGTCGGGCGCTGGTATGCGCATGCCGCAGAAGGCAGTTTCGAAAGTCCGTTTCTCGTGCGTCATCCGAAGATGGATGCGTATTCCCGGCACGGCCGATGGCTCGACGGCGCGGTGCGCTGGGATTCGCGGCTCCATCCGTTCGGCTTCACGCGCGAACACGCGGCTGTGGGCGGCGCGGACGGGGACACGGCGTACGAGTGCTTTGGATTCGAGCCGGACGCCGACGTGAGGCTCTGGGACCGGCTTGGCGCGGAACCGGGTCTGGCGGTGTCGGTGTCCGGCACGAACGCGGCGGCATTTGCCGTGACGTGCGCGGTTCGACCGTCCTCCGCCGCGCTTGCGCTGCGAGACGCCGGGACGGGCGATCCGCGCCTCCGTCCCGCGATGGGCGGCTGGCTGTACGAGGACGGCGCGATGCGCCTGCGGATCCGGCGCACGGGAGCGGTCGCGGGGATGTGGCGGAAGGGGACTGACGGTAGCTGGTGCGAGGTGCTGCGGAGCTTTGGTGCGCGGGGCCGGAAACCCGATGCGCCAAAGACGCCCCGCCAGGTCTGGGGCGGACGAGATCCCGACGCGAAGGATCAGGCGTTCTCCCCCTCGCCCTACGCGCGTTTTGTCCGTGATTCTGATGGCACGCTGCGCCTCTTCTTCGACGGAGGGACGGTTCGCGGCATCGAGCAGAATGCGGGCGACATGCCGAAGCCGATCCGCACGGAAACGACGTACACGTTCGCCCGTTGCGGCGGCACGGCCGACTTGACGCTCCTCTTTTCGTGCGACGGGCGGTACGGAAAGGGCGATTGGACCGTGGAGCTGCGGGCGGAGCTGCCGGATGGCGTGAGCCCTGACGACGTGTTTGCGAATCCCTTGTTCACGGGCTGGAAGCCGTGGAGGACCGTTCGCGAGAAGAACGAGGTTCGGTACGTCTACCACGACCCCAACGGGCCTGTCTTCGCGCCGCCCCGCAATTGGCGCCACGGCATTTCCTGCAGGCTGGGTGGCTTGGCACCGATATCGTTTGCGCCCACCTTGTAGTCAAACAGCGTCCCCCCGAATGTGGATAAAGGCGAATCGTCATTGTACAACATGAATAATTTTGGGTATAATATTACGCATCGGAGATAAAAAATATGTCTGAAAAGGAAATGAAAGATTTCGCGGCAAGGGCGGCGGCGTTTCTCGGCGATGAAACCATCGCCGACGAAGTGATAGCGGCACGGAACACGACGAAAAAGGCGCGCTCGTTTTTCAGGGGGCGTACTGTTCCCGATTGTGAGAGGACACGGAGCGTAAGCCTCCCACGGAGAGCGCAGGGGACGCAGTGGCTAAATGAGATGATGAATACGCCATGAAGACGCGAATATTACTGATGGCGGTGTTGGCCGCATTAAACCTGTTTGCTGAAGGAGAGCCGAAGATGCCGACGTTGAACTGGATGGGAAGGGAAAAGGCGACGAAGTCCGTCAAGGACGTCGTCATGAAGATTCTGCGCGAGGACAAGTCGCTGTCGTATGAAAAACAAACGGATTTACTCACGCCTAACGGCGTTCGCGATTCTAGAAATGTGAGCCGCGTTAGCGGCGAACAAATCCGTTTGTCAAACAACGATAACATCCTCGTCCATGGTGACAACTTGGAGGCGCTGAAGGCACTGCTGCCGTTCTATGCCGGGCAGGTGAAGTGCATCTACATCGATCCGCCGTACAACACCGGCTCCGCGTTCGAGCATTACGACGACAACCTCGAACACTCCACCTGGCTCAACATGATGTACCCGCGCCTCAAGCTCCTGCGCGAGTTCCTGCGCGAGGACGGCAGCATCTGGATTTCCATCGATGACCGCGAGGGCGCGTATCTCCGCGTCATCTGCGACGAGATTTTCGGGCGGCAGAACTTCGTCTCGAACATCTCCTGGCAACGCACCTACTCCACGCGCAACGACGCCAAGGGAATCGTCAACGAGGTCGAACACATCCTCGTCTATTCCAAGCGCGAGGGCTGGCAGCCGAAGAAGCTGGCGCGCCGCGCGGAAATGAACAGCATCTACAAGAACCCCGATAATGATCCGCAGGGCCCGTGGACGAGCGACAATCCGAATGCGCCTGGCGCAAAAACTCACCAAGGGATGGTCTATGCGATTCAGAATCCATTTACGGGGGAATTGATTTATCCCGCAATGAGTTCTTGTTGGCGATACGAACAGGAAACGATGCTGTCGATTATGAACGGCTGGTGTCCGTATGAGCTGCGGGAGATAGACGATGCGGAGAGGCGCGCGCAGATATGCGGCGTCGGGGTGGACGAGGTTCGCCAGGGCATCAAGGCGATTATGCTGACGGATACGGGAGGGCGAGCGTCCACGCGAGCCGTCACCGTCACGGAAAACGCCGCGATTTCGGCTCGCGGGGACGCTCGCCCTCCCCAGCCGGTTGCGGAATCTAAGAAGTGT
>JAFRSR010000096.1 GCA_017427485.1 Kiritimatiellia bacterium | reverse complement strand
GGTCTGCCGGGCGGCGACGTGGAGTTCGCGGCCGCGGCGCTGATGGACGCGAACGGCACGGCGCCGCTCCTCACGGCCGTGAGCTACACGGGCGGCGCGCTGCGCGTGGCGGAGGCGGAGGCGCTCGACGACACGACGTGGCATGGCATGAAGACGGTCGCCACGTTCACGGAGCCGCTCGCGACCCTGCCGTCCGTGGAGTTCGTGAACGCGGACGGCACGGCGGCGAATCCCGGCGCCTGGACGTTCATGCTGACGAACGGCGGAAGGTCGCTCACGTTCGGCTACGTGCGCGGCACGCAGATCTTCTTCCGCTGACGGAATGGCTTGCGGGGAAAGTTCGGAGTGTGATATGATAGCGCCGTGTTCGAATGTCGTTTGTCTCAGAGAAGGACAGAGGACAGAAGACGGAGGACAAAGGATGGAACCACAATCCTTTGTCATTTGTCCTTTGTCATTTGTCCTTTGTCTTTTGTCCTCAAACAAATGTGAAAGGTGAGCCAATGAAAAAGATGATGTTTGTCGCGGCCCTTTGCGCCGTAGCGGGGGCCGCCGTGGCGGCGGGGCTCGGTCCGCAGAACTATGTGCAGGACGGGCTCGTGACGCATTTCGACGCCATCGACAACGAAGGCACCGGCACGCACAACCCGTCGGCCACCACGTGGCGCGACCTCAAGGGCTCGGCGTACATCACGCTCCAGACGGGCGCGAGCTGGACGGACCGCTACTTCGACTCCACGGCCAATCAGCACATAATCAAGACCATGCCTGTTTACAGCCGAACCTCGCTCACCATGGAGGTTCCGGTCAATGTCATCTCCAACGGAATCTCGTCTTCCGGAAGCTATCCGCGCATCTTCGCCAACGGCGAAAACTTCAGCATCTACTTCGAGAGAACTGGATCGACAGCCTGCCTCTATTTCAACGGGCAGAATCCCGACACGCGGCCGAACTGCGGCAGCTTCCGCATAGGAACCGTGTTCGTGTTTGGAAGCAGCGAACGTTACGGCATCGGCCTGAACGGCTTGGTGAAGAGCCAGACGAGCGTGCCGGTGAAGGTCAGCGTCACCAAGCCCGCCGCCGACTGGGTGCTCAACGGCAACTCCGGCTACTTGCACGGCCACTACTATGGCCTACGCTTCTACAATAGGTATCTGACCTCCGATGAGCTGAAGACCAACGCCGCCGTGGACGGCCTGCGCTTCTGGAGCTACACGTACACGGGCACGGGCGTGGCGGAGAACTGGAGCGACATCGCGTGGTTGGCGCCCGAGAAGGTCACCGGAGCCGCGCCCTCTACGCTGACGAACGACTTCGCGCAGATTGCGAACGCCGCTGTGAATGTGGCGGCGAGCGACCATGTCGGCCTCGCAGGCCTCTCGTTGGAGGACGGTGCGACGCTGAACCTCGCGGCGGACGCGATTGCCGCCGTGAAGGTGCTGTACGTGGAGGGCGTGGCCGTGCCGCGCGGCGTCTACACGGGCACGGGGCCGGTCGGCACGCAGGTGAGCTGGCTTTCTGGCGACGGCATCCTGGGCGTGGCCGGTTCGCTGGATCGCGGCGCGCCTTCACTGGTTCCCACGCCCGCCGCCGACGGCTGGTACGAGTTCGGCCTTGCGAGCGGGTGGGCGCATGGCCGCACGACGGGGTATTCGGGTAGTCCTAGCTCCACGCTCATTTACATTACGGGAACCCGTCCGATGTGGGAGGAGTACGCGTTCCCGGCCGGTGCGAAGCTGAGGCTCGTTGGCGGCATCTTGCTGGAGACGGTTCCCGCCGGCGTGTTCTCGGAATACGACATGAGCGGTCTCAAGATCGTGTACCTGCATGGTTCGACCGCCTTTGCGGACGGCACGCCGCTCACCATCCCGAGTGGATGCGCGTTCCGCTACCAGTCGGGTACGTGGAAACCGGATGCGGTCATTGCCAACAGATGGTGGCTCACCGCAAAGGGCGCAGACGAGATTACGTACACGGGCGATATCGTCAACAACGGTACGATGCACATCTCGTATGACGGTGAGCATGCCGCTCGGAACATCTACACGGGGGACATCTCTGGCAACGGCAAGTTCTACATCTACAACTTTGGTAATCAGTGTCGCTTCCAAGGGCGTTTCGACATGATCGACGCTACGCAGCAGGATAATCTCCAGAACGGCAATCTCATCTGGATCGACACGCTCTACGTGGGCGGCAATTTCAAGGGACTGACCTTCGGTGGCGGTGGAACTTACGGGATGAACACAAGCTGGAGCGCAAACGGACTTTTGTTCGGAAAGAACGACAGCGATGTGACCGCCGACAATGAACTGAAGATCGGAACGTTGAACGGCAATGCGTCCTCCGGCACGGACGCCAACGGCAAGCGGTGGCGGAGCGGCGGGCACATCATCGTGTGGGGCAACAACACGGTGCATGTCGGCGAATTGAAGAGCAGCCTGCATGTGGTGGCGCGACGCGAGGATCAGCACTGCAACCAAGGCTGGCTGGGCAGCGCCAAGTCCAAGGGCATTGGCAATATCGTGATCGACAAGCTCACGAGCGGGGAAATCTACGGCTCCACTAACATAAACGTGAAGGTCGGCACGGTAGTGGTCGGCTCCACGTTCGACTACACCTACCAGAGCAACGCCGTCAACCGCATGACGCTGGACATCACGAACAGCTGCAACGCCTCCGCCATCGTGAAGGCGACGGACATCGGGATGCTGCCCGCGCGGCTCTCCGGTTTCACGGGCACCGTCACGCTCACGGATACGGCGACCGTGAGGAGCTACACGATGCCGGTCGACGTCACGCATGGCACGAACTACCTCTACAACACGACGGGCTGCATCGGCTCGGGCACGCTCGGGAGCGCGCCCGCGAGCGGCACGATCGACGTCACGTTCCCGACGACGGGCGACAAGCCCGTGAAGGGCAAATATGCGCTCGCGCGGTTCACGTCCGGCGGCGAGCTCCTCGCGAACTGGACGGTGACGCAGAACGGTCAGGCAGTGGAGGCGACGGTCGTGAACGGCATGGAGATCCGTACGAAGAAGGACGCGACGGGCCTCTGGCTTGACGTGCGCGAACCCGGCGTCAGGTTCATCATCCGTTGATGCGGCGGCCTGCATCCATTGAGAAGATGTTGAAGCGGAAGCGCAGAACGGTCGTCTGGTTGTCCACGTGCTGCATGTCTGCGGCGCTTGTGGCCGGGGTGCCGCCGCAGGCGTGGGAAGTGAAGGACCTGAACGGCGCGCCGGGCCTTTACCGCGATGGCGCGCCGGTGGCGCCGCTCTTCTTCTGGCAGTGGGAGCTGCAGGAGCCGGACGTGCGGGAGATGTCCCGCCGGGGATTTGACCTGTTCGCCATGTTCGGCTCGTTCCCGCACTACAAGCATCCCTACTGGCGTGCGGACGGGTCGTTCGACACGGCCTACTACGACGCCCAGTTCGACGCGGCGCTGCGCTGGAACCCGTCGGCGCAGCTCCTGCCGCGCCTCTTCGTGACGGCGCCCGACTGGTGGAGCGAACTGAACACGAACGAGCAGTTCGTCGCCGAGGTGCCGTCCGGGGTGAAGGTCTCGTGGGAGCACCTGCCGCGCGAGTCGTTTGCGTCCGTGAAGGCGCGCGAGGAGGTCGCGCCCTACTACCGCCGGCTCGTCCGCCACCTGATCGACAAATACGGACGCAACCTGCTCGGCGTGCACGTGACGAACGGCCCGTGGGGCGAGGATTTCTCGTGGGACGCCTACTTCCTCCAGAAGTTCCGTCCGGCGGCGGGCGACCAGTCGGAGCCGATGCGTCGCGCGTTCGTGCAGTATCTCCGCGGGAAGTACGGGAACGACGTGTCGCGTCTGCGCGCCGCCTTCAAGGATCCCGCGGCCACGTTCGAGACGGTGAAGGTGCCCACCAAGGCCGAGCGCCTGCGCGTGAACGCGGATGGCTGGCGCGATCCCGCGGAAGGGCGGAAGGTGGTCGACTACTTCGAGTGCCACAACCGCGTGACCGTGGACATGCTCGACTACTGGTGCTCGCTCGTGAAAGAGGAGTCCGGCGGCAAGCTCGCGACGCTCGTGTTCTACGGCTACACGCAGGACGAGCGGTGGCCCGTGGAATGCGACCACCGCGCGATCTCCGAACTCTACCTGCGGCCGAGCGTGGACATGCTGTCCGCCCCGCACACGTACCACCGGCGCGACCTCGGCGGCGACGGCGAGATGCGCCAGTACCTCGCCTCGGCGGCGCTGCACGGCAAGCTGTTCGTGGACGAGGGCGACGACATGTCGCACCTTGAACGCCTCAAGCCGCGTCCGGACCGTCGCGCGCGATTTCGGGAGCCACTACGGCGTGTTTTCGCCCGGCGCCGGGTTGAAGGCGGACCGCCTGCGCGAGATCTACCGCCGGAGCGACGTGCACATCTATACCGATTCGGACGTGGTTCTCTCGTGCAACAAGTCCTGGCTCATGCTCCACACGGCGCGCGGTGCCGACTGCACGGTGCGCCTGCCCCGGAAAGCCTCCCGCATCCTGGAGGTGACCACGGAGACGCCGGTCGCGGAAAACACGGATACGTTCACCTGGCGCCTCCCCGACCGCAGCACGGCGGTGTTCCTGCTCGAGCCGCCCAGTTTTTTGGGGGATGAGATTCGAGACTAAAAATGCTATAATATCGCCACCATGGCACAACTTGAACACATTGAGGCGATAGAGAAGCGGCTTTGGAGTGCGGCGGATACGCTGCGGGCGAACTCCAATTTCGCCGCGAACGAGTTTTTCATGCCCGTGATGGGGCTTATCTTCCTTCGCCATGCCTACAGCCGCTATCTGGCGGTGAGAGACGAGGTGATCAAGTCGCTGCCGTCGCGGGGCGGCAAGACGCGCGAGCCGACGAAGGAGGATTTCTCCGCAAAAGGTGCTGTGTTTCTCCGTCCGGAGGCGCAGTTCGACTATCTTGTCTCGTTGCCCGATTCCGCCAATCGCGCCGAAGCCATCATCAGCGCGATGGAGTCCATCGAGGCGGACTACGAATCGCTGAAGGGCGTCCTGCCGAAGGAAGAATACAACGAGCTGGACAACGAGATTCTCGGGCAGCTCCTGCGCAAGCTGAACCCCGAAGAGCTGAAGAAGATGTCGGGCGACGTGTTCGGGCGCATCTACGAATACTTCCTCACGCAGTTTGCCGGCACCAAGGCACATGACGGCGGCGAGTTCTTCACGCCTGTTTCGCTCGTCTCATTCATCGCCAAGGTGCTTGAGACCGATTCCGGCATCGTGCTTGATCCGGCCTGCGGATCGGGCGGCATGTTCGTGCAGTCCGCCCGCGTTGTTGAACGCCAGAACGAGAACCCCACGGAGAAGCTGACGTTCTTCGGAATGGAGAAGAACGCGACGACGATCCGTCTGGCGAAGATGAACCTGGCCGTCCACGGCCTGGAAGGCGACATCAAGAAGGCAATCACCTATTACGAAGACCCGCATGAGCTGATCGGCAAGGCCGATTTCGTGATGGCGAATCCGCCGTTCAACGTGGACGAGATCGACGCGGACAAGATCAAGAACGATCCCCGGCTTCCGTTCGGGCTCCCGAGCGTGAACGACAAGGGCAAGGTCTCGAACGGCAACTACGTGTGGATCAGCTACTTCTACAGCTATCTAAACGATCATGGCCGCGCCGGATTCGTGATGGCGGCGGGCGCGGAGTCGGCGGGACGCGGCGACGCGCTCGTCCGGCAGAAGCTGATCGAGACGGGGGACGTCGATGTGATGGTCTCCATCCGCTCGAACTTCTTCTACACGCGG
>JAFRSR010000095.1 GCA_017427485.1 Kiritimatiellia bacterium | reverse complement strand
GGCGGCGGTCGCAGGGCGACCGCCCTACCATTTCGGCCGCGACAAGCGCGGCCGCTCCCGCGTGAGGGGTCGGAGGTTGCGCCCGCGTGAGGGGTCGGAGGTTGCGCGGGAGCGCGACAATTACGGCATCTCAAGCACTTTGTCGTAAAAGCCATTTGCATTGCCGAAATATTCAAGAGGAAAGAACAGCAACGTGTTCAGCACCGACACCACGGAGTCTTGCCGAACCAAATCGGACTCTTTCTTCGCGATCTCCCTCTGGTCATTGATTGAGAGGAACTCACCATAAGGACACGCACCAAAACTTCCACGCACAATCTTGTTCAGCTTGAATACGTTCATGCGAATCAAGTCGCTGAAATTGGTTGGTGAATAGTCCTTTATGTGAAACCGCACCAAGCGGCGCGTAGCAACATGATTCTTGTACGAGCGCAATGAATCTACAGCAACGGCGGCATCTGCATAAGACATGTCGAAGAAATCGTCACAATCGCGAAAAGACTCCACCATCGGATAATTGACAAGTAGTTTTCCACGTTCAGGGTCGGTCGATTCGTCAAAACGCCCCGCCATCTTGCGAACGATCCCCATGTTCCGCACCGCAATCTCCCGCGCCGTCATGCTATGGGCTTCATCTGGATTCATCGTATGCTGCGCATCGCAGTCGAAAACAAGAAACACGTCTGTGAACACGTTGGCAAGAATCGCCTTGTCGGACTCGCAGTCCGTCATCTCAGACAGGACTTCTACGATTCCAGAGAACGGATCGTCCTTGACCGCCTGATAAAGTTTGTAGATGTTTCCCCTAACCGCGAAGATCTCCGATGAGACTTCAAAGACCTCGGAGAGGCGGTTCACCAACAGGCGTTCCGTCCTTTCGCCTTCAACGACGAACAGTATCTTGGAAGGAGTGTCCATATCACGCGAAAGCGCCGGCACGGTACATCTTTTCCAGATTGTGCACCTTTCTGATTTCACGCTCCGTGAGATTGGAAAGGTTGGCGATCTTGATGGACTCGCCCTTCTTATCCCTCTGGCGCGACATGATGAAGTTGCAGTCTGGCCGCGAAAACTCATTCGAGAGCAGCGACGTGTTGTGCGTCGTGAGGATCGTCTGGAAATGCGGCTGGCCATTCAGCAACTTGACGAGTGCCTCGGATGCCTCGTAGTGGAGAAATGCATCGAACTCGTCGATGAACAACAACGACATGTTGCTGAACGCAGATACGCTCCAGCAATAGAAAAGATACAAGGCCATCGTGCCCGTCGAGGCCACCGACTCAAATGGCGCCTTCTGCCCACCATTGAAATATGCGTAAAGAATATTCTGATTGTTGACCGACTCGAAACCAAGCTTGTAAGACAAACCGAACTTCGAAAGGAATTTCGTAAACTCATCCAATTTGCTGTTTCTACGAAGCATGTCCGTCAGTAGCGACGTGGCAGATTCATGGCCAACAAACTCATTCCCTTTTGAGAGACACCTATACCACAACATGTTCTCACAGAAATTGACGAGATTCGTAATCGGCGGTACCGTATTCGTTGGCGTATTACGGTAGATATACTTGACCAAGGAAAGCTTGTCGTCCGTCAGTTGCGTATTCAAATCGCCTACCAGTCCCTCTTTGACAAAGGGTGTTTTCGGCTTGGCATAGTCACACTCAAGCAATCTCTCGCCATTTACCATCAACCGTTCCCATCTCAGGCTGACCGGATCACTTTTTCGGTACTCATAGACAAGCTCGTCATCACCAAAGTGAAAGACATATTTAAAGGAGACATCATCAGCGGCACGGTTGAGATTGCGGTATGGAAGAATTTGTTGCGGCTCAAAGAGCTTCTTGTCTGTCAGATGTATAATAATGTCGAACAAGGCAAGACCAAGCGCGCTCTTGCCTATGCCGTTCGGGCCATAGACAATCGCATTCTTGACTAGGCCATGCGACTCCAACTCCGAGTTGAAGTCGTAACGGCCAGCCTTCAAATCAAACTTCAACCGGCTTTGAAAGCCGCGAAAGTTTTCCACTTCAAAGCTTTTTAGCATATCAAACCTCTTTTGCGCCGAAGATCATGTGACGCAGTATAGCACATCCGTGCCGCCATCGCAACACGAACCGTAGAAAAACTACGATTTGTGAAAGTTCTGTTATCCTTCTAAAGGCAGTTCGGTGCGGCAATGACCGTTGGCGAAGACGAGGGCGGGGTCGGGATGGACGAACGGGTAGTCGACGTGCGCGAAGGTGTGGAGGATCGCCCGGAAGATCGCTTCCGCGCCGCGCGTGGGCACGGCCATTCCGATCTGTTTCCGTACTTGTTCCAAGGTGCCTTTGAAGATGAAGTTTGCCGGAAAGGTCTGGAGCGCCGCACGCTCGGCGTTCGTGAGCGCGCGGTGTTCGCGCCAATGGTACACGTGCGTGCCGCCGCCGCCCGATCCCGTGAGCGTGTAGGCGGGGCGGGCGGGGTCGAGCCGCCGGTAGATGTGGCTCATGCGCGCGGCCTTGCAGTTGAGCTTGACCTCGGCTATCTTCGCGCGGATCGCCGCCAACGGACCAAGGGGCGCGATTTCGTCCGCATACCACGGCAGTTGCCGGAGGTAGGCGTCCAGTTTCCCGTCGGGGCATTTTTCGGGATCGGCGAGTTCGTCGAGTTTCCAGGCGTTGTCGCCGGGCGCGGTGAAGCGGAGCCGCCAGACGATCCGCTCGGACGGCGCGCGCACGGGGCCGGGCGGCACGTGGGCGAGCGCGGCGGCGCATGACACGAAAGGTTCGCGTCCTTTGCCGTGCGTGGGTGCGGGCGGACGGAACATAAGGTGGTTTCGCGCCGCCACGTCGGAGCGGATGCCGACGATGACGTACCGGTGCCGGGCCTGCGGCACGCCGTATTCCTCGAAGCGGTAGAGGTGCGCCACCACGTCATAGCCCTTTCCCGCAAGGGACAGTTCCCGCAGGATTGTACGGAACTGGTTGCCGTTGTCGCGCGCGCTGATTCCGCTGACGTTCTCCGCCACGAACCAGAGCGGGGCGTAGGCGTCCAGCACCGCGATGCCGGTTTGGTACAGTTTGCCGAAATTGGGGTCGTCCATTCCCTTGCGTTCGCCTACTTCGCTGAAGCTGTTGCAGGGGAAGCCGAACGCGAGCGCGTTGATGCGGTGTTGCCTGTCGAGGTGGTTGCGCACGAACTCCCATGCGTCCATGCAGATGCCGCCGCCGAGGTTGGCGTTGAAGGTGTCGATGGCGGGTTGGGAGAAGTCCACTCCCCAGGCGTGGCGCAGGGTGTAGGTCTCGCCGCCGAGCGCCCGCACGGGGGCGACGCGGGTGGAGGCGATGGCCATGCCGCCTGGCCCGCAGAAGAGTTCGCCGAGGTCAAATCTCATCGTCGTCCCCTGCTGGTTCGTCTTCGGCGGCGTCGGGGGCGGGATCGTCCTTGTGCCGTGCGATCTCGACTGCCTTGTCGTGTATCTTCTGGAAGATCATGCCTTCCGGCAGGCTGTCGAGGATGTACACGCCGCCGAGCATGTTGAGGTATTTGCAGAGGATGCGCAGTTCGGGACGCGCGATGACACCGCCGGCGGCGTCGACCTCTGCGCGCGCCGCCTCGACGGCGTCGACGAACTCGGACGAGATGCGCGGGTTGTTTGAGAAGTTGCGTTCGAGCAGGTCTACGACGTAGCCGAGGTCGGCGGTGACGACGCGCGTGCGGTGGTAGGGGTCTGCGTGTCCTTCGTCGTAGGTGAGGCGTCCGAGCCACCAGAGGCGCGAGATGGCGTTTCGCGTGAAGGAGCGGCGCGGGCCCTGCATGTAGAAGAAGTGGTCGAGTACCTTGTTCTTGACGGAGTCGTCGTTTGTCTCGAAGAGTTCGGCGATGTCCCAGCGCTTGCGGACGTAGTCCCAGCAGATGTCTATGGCGAGTCCGGCCCAGAGGCGTTCGTCCATGGCGACGGCGTTGGGGAGGTCTTTCATCGATCCGAACACGGCCTCGATGCTCGCCATTTCGTCGGCGCTCGCCTTCGACGCGCTCAGGGGCGCGTCGGGGAACACATACTTCGTGTCGCGGAAGATCGTATCTGTTTCGAGGTCTGCCTTGAGCTTTTCGACGAGGGCGGCGTTCGTCTCTTCCTTGAAGAGCGGGAGGTAGGTGTCGATGGAGTGCTTGAGCGTTTCCAACGCGTTTTCGGTCAAGTATCTTGCCTTCATGTTGCGCTTCCTTTCCTAGCCTTCGATCTTCAGCTTCTCGAAGGCGGTCTTCACACAGTTCTTGATGAGAAGCGAGGCCATCTGGAGGTAGTCTCCGTATTGTCCGAATTTGTCGGAGTCGATGTTCCATCCGAACTGGCTGCGGATCAGCTTGTCCAGCGAGCGGTACCAGTTGCGGTCCCGGTATTCGGCGAGGCCGTCCTCTTCGCTCCTCCGTTCCATCGAGAGGGTTGTTAGAACCTCGACGAGGGCGGGGACGAACACCATTGCCCAGATCATCTCCCGCACTTCTGGCGAGTCCTTGAGCGTTCCATACTGCACAAACATCTTCCTTGGCATGAAGACGATGATCTTGTTTCCGTTGAAGTCGTTCCTCAGGGTTTTATGGGAGTCGTCCAGATCGAGCAGGACGGAGAAGATCGAGGACGACATTGCAAGGGCCTCGCGCGCGGTGTCGGCCACGAACGTGCGCTGCCGTCCTTCGGCGAGCACGGCGCCGCAGTCGACGGAGAACGCCTCGCCTTCGTAGTCGGGGTTGAACGCTTCGTTCGTGTAGGCGGGGATGTCCTGGGAGGCCACGATGAACGGGCATACGGAAACGACTCCCGAGAGTTCTGCCGCCGGAATCTCGACGACCGTCTTTTCCCTTTCGGATGCCGTGTCGCAGACGGGCAGGGGGATGTCGAACGTGCGGCGGTAGACTGTCATGGGCGACTCGACGTGGACGATGATCTTCGCCGCCTTTTCGACGCCGATGAGGCGTCGGAGTCCGTTGTCCTTCAGCGTGGGGGAGAATTTCAGCGTGATCTTGTCCGGCTCCTTCACGACCTCGAGCGCGACGTCGAATTCGCTGTTCTCGTAGTCGTCGCCGTCGGGTGTGAGGACGGGATAGGGGTAGCTCTTGTCGGTGATGTTCATTCAAAGCACTCCACTTCGAGGGAAAGGTAGTCGTGGTAGTCGAGCGAGACAAGGATTTCGGCGGGCTCGTTTTTCTTGAACGGGATGCCTCCGATTTCGTTTCCGTTGACGGTCAGCGGGGTGCCGTCGGCGAGGCGGGCGGACTTCACGGGCGCGGGATACTCCTTGATCTCCGCCACGGCGATTACGTCGACGACGCCCTTTGCGGCGTCTTTCGCGGGTACGATCTTGAGTTTGTACAGGCCGGAGGGACGGTCCAGGCAAACCTGGCGGAACGACACGCGGCCAATTTCCTTGCGGGCGACCTTTGCCGCGCCGCCCGTGCCGTTGTCTTTTTTGGTCGGAGAGGGCTTGGGGCCGTTGTGCGTGTCCGAGCCGGGATCCTTGCCTGTAGGAGTGCCGCCTTTCGCGGACTTGCCCTTTCGCCGCTTGCGTCGTTTCGGCGACAGTACCGTGACGTCGCCCTTGATCTTGACGTCGAGGGTTTCCTCGGTGCGCGGTTCGCCGTCGTCGCCGGAGTCCGGCAGAATGTCGCCGAGGCCGGAGTCGAGTTCTTCGCCGAGGTCGTCCTTGACGATGTCGTTTACCGCATCGTGGCAGAACGTGTAGATGGCTTTGAGATAGCGGGCGTTATCCGGCGCTCGCTTTTCTTCCCATTTATTGTGCTGCGGGTTCTTGAAGTCGCGCAGGATTCGATTGAGTTCCCCCTTCACGAGGAGGACGCCGGTAAAGGAGACGAAGGAGCGGAAGTGGTCCTTCTTGAAGATGAGCATCCCGGGCTCGCGAATCATGGCAATGCGCTTGTCGAGATCCTTGCCGTTGACGAGGGAGAGGCGCACTTCGCCAAGGTCTCCGAAGCTCTTGACCTTCCACTTCGACTCGTGTTGGCGCAACGCGTTGAACAGCGCGCGTGCGTCGGCGAAAAGCTCGTCACCGGTTCTCTCCGCCTTGATCAGCCACGCCTTGTTGATGATCAGCGGTTCGGCGCCGTCGCGAATCGTCACGACGAGCTTCTTCTCCCAGATCGCGTAGAGGAATCCGTCGAGGACGCTCTTGACGATGTCTTTGCGGAAGCCGTCTCCGCCGACGAACGCGGGGATGAAGATGTCGGCTCCGGGGCGGGTCCGTTCGTAGGCCGTGTCGGGCGACCACCAGCGCGCGAGCGGCTTCATGTCGCGCGCGCCGACGTAGGAAGTGCCGAGGGTCATGTTGTTTTGCTCGTCGCGGAAGGTGACAAGGCGGCAGACGCCCTGGAACCCTTCCTTGCCGTCAGCCGTCTTCGTGGCGTAGAAGACCGTTCTGAACCTCGAGCATGAGAACGCGGCGAACTTTCCGATGCCGAACGAGCCTCCTGTGATGCCGCGGAACTTGTTCGAGACGCCCGAACTCATCACGAGGCTGTGCCATGCGGAGCCGGAAGAGGAGTCGGGGGCGTGGACGCCCGTCAGTCCGGTCGTGTTGGCGTCGCTGATGCGAAGGCAGTGGAGGACCTTCGCATTGAGGTCGGGTTCCATCTCGTCGAAGAAGCGGACCGCCTGGTCGTTTTCCTTCCAGTAGTCGCGGGAGCGGGCCATCGCGTCCTTGAACTCATCGAATGCCGGGAAGTCGGACGCCTGCAGGTCAAAGAGAGAGAACTCAATCTCGACGGGACCGGGCTCGGTGCCGTCAACAGGCCGGATTGCCGCGTCGAGCGAATTCTGGCAGATCTCCCGCGCAAGAGAGACGATGGTGTCGCCCCTGAACATCTCGACGCCCGAGTCGTTCAGGCCCTTCTCTTCGCACTTCGGAACGGACGGGAACGTCCATTCGAGCTCTTCTGTCATTTTCGATCCTCCGGTTGACGGAGGACCCCCTGACAGTAAATTCCCCGGAGGCCTTAGGCTGCCTGCACAGAATCCCTGTCAGGAGGCACCTCCAAGTTGACTTGAAAATACCTCTCACAGGGAACTCTGTGCTCGTCTACGGCCTAAGTTTCCGAGGAATTCCTTGCTCTCGCGCGGTCGGTTGGCGTCCCGCCGCCCACCCGAAACGCCGGTTTTCGACCGGCCCCTCTGGCTATGTCGCGAAAATTATACCACAGAAGCCGCTTTCGGAATAGCAGCCAAAAGTGGTATAATGACGCCGATGGAAAACTGTTCCCAAGGGCAAAGAAGCGAGACGGGCGAACTGCTCGCCCGGATTCTTGACGAAGTGCAGACGTGCAGCGGCTATCTCAAGGCCACCGCCGAGTCGACCGCCAAGACGGCCACGCACACAAAGAACGTCCGGCAGGACATTCGGGCCATTCGCGAAGGCAAGACGGGCACGGGGGCGCTCAGCGGCATCGACCCGTTGCCGCGTCCCCGGCGCGAAGAGGTCAACCGCGTCAAAGAAATCATCCGCGAAAAACGGAAGGCGAACCCCGCCTACTCGCTCCTCTCGGTCTCGCGATCCGTCCGAAAGGAGTCCGCGCGCATCGGGCGCGTGGGCGGGTACACGACCGACCTCGCGCTGAACTCGCGCGCATCCACCGAGCTCAAGCGCGAAGAATGCGGGTTGCCGCCATTCTAATGCCGATGCTTTAAGTGTTTTTGGGGCTGTTCCCCAAAACAAAATCAACGCGCAGCCCCCTGTTTTCCAAGGGGCTTTTGCTTTGCCTTGGAATAATTTTGTGGACAAGGCCCAAAGCCGTTGAGAATGGACGCGCCGTGGAGGGGTAATAGCCCCAAGAGCGGCGCGGAATGAAGAAACAAGATGTTGCAGGCCACGGTGCGCGCAGGCGCGCGCGTGGTCTGACATACGCAGACGGGGATGTAAATTCCCTTAACGGTTCCCTCGCAGACCACGCGCGCACGCGCGAGGCACGGCGCCGTCCGTTTACCGAGGCCGAGGTTGCCGCCTGGCGGAAACGCATCTTCGCGGAGACGATGGACGATCCCGTGAAGGTTGCGGTCGAAGAGGCGGTGAAGCTGTTCGGATCAAGCGAAGACTTCACCATCTGGGCGTGGTACGCGAACCGGATCGGGGTCAACAATTTTCTCGAACTGTACTTCGAGCAGCGGTCGGTCATGCGGTATTCGACTCTGCGCAATCCGGCAGCGGCGTTCCACATGCGGCTCAAGCGCTTCTACAGCGCACGGTTCCCAAAGGCGGAAGGAGGTGCGGCATGACATTTCGCATGGCACTCAAGTTCATCCGCCGGAATGCGCCGGAGACGGAACAGACGTTCCGGGCCATCTGCCGGAACCGCTACTGCCGACCTGTCCGCGACTGGGCGATCTTCGATCTCGCGAGGTCGAAAAAGCTACCGTACGAGAGCGTCAAACGCCGTTATAACAGGCACTTGGCGCGTCTCCACGAGATTTTCCGTGTCCCGGCCAGCGACTAGTTATGGAGGGTGGACGCGATGCCGGAGAGGTTCCGGCGCGATGGCCGCCCGATTTTTTCAACGAACAGCGGCTCGCCGAGGACGGCTCGCCCCGCCAGCAAATCGGTGGGGCGAGGCGTCCCGCCGAGCCGCCCACCAACAAACCGAAAGGAACAAGCCATGAGCAAGATCAAATCAACGAAGCAGTTCAAGGAGCAGGTCGACGCAGCGTTCGCGACGATGCAGACGCGTGACGAGGCGAAGGCGTGCTACGAGTTCCAGCGCGAGGAGTACAAGACCGCCGAGGCGGAGCTGTGCGCCTACGCGAGCGAGCACCGCGAGGTGTTCGAGGGCACCGAGGGCGACAGCGGCTGGGGTTCCACCGACACGGTGGAGTACGTCATGTCCGGCGGCGTCACGGTGGAGCGCGCGGACGGCGGCAAGCTGACCGACCGCGAGTTCCTGAAGGGCCTGCCGAAGAAGTACATCCGCGTGAAGTTCGAGCTGAACAAGGCGAAGATCAAGGCCGACGGCCTCGACGACGCCGACCTCGCGTCGCTCGGCCTCGTGCGCGTCGGCACGCTGGGCATGAAGCTCAAGGC
>JAFRSR010000012.1 GCA_017427485.1 Kiritimatiellia bacterium | reverse complement strand
CCGCCACCTGCGGCAACACGGCGTCGCCCGGATAGACATGCTTCCGCTTGAGCTTGATCGAAAGCGCGTCCGGCAGGGTTTCCTCCCATGTGCAGGAGAGGACCGTCCGCCCGTCCGCCGCCACGTCGAGACGCGACGCCACCGTGCCGTTCCGCACGAGCGCGCACGCAGGCGCAAGCGTGACCTCGCCGCTTGCCGGCACGGCGGCCTCGTCGCTTCCCCTCGCCTCAACCCGCCCATGGGAGGGCCGCGCTCCCGCGCAGCCGTTCCGCGCGACGAGCGTCGCCGTCACCTTGCGCGCACCGCCCGGCGCGACTTTCAGGCGAAGACGGCAGACGCGCTCCGCCGGCGTGCCGCCCGGAAGGTTCGGCTCGAACGACACGACCTCGATCCCCGCCTCGCGCAGACGCCTGTCGGCCGCGATGTTCTCCAGCATCGCGGACGCGATCGGACTGTTGCGCAGCGAGGCGGCGGAGGTGAGGACGACCATCCCCTTCCCCACGCGGCGGTAGGCGAAGAGCGGTGCGCCGTCCACGCAGGTGATCGGCGTATGCCAGTCGGGTCCGAGCTTCGTCAGGTGCGTCCACTGGCGGTAGTGCTTCTGGAACAGATCCCCGAGCGGCTTCGGACACGAAAGGAGCGGATCCGGGCGCACGGTCACCGCGCGTGTGGCGTCGGACGGCTTCGTGTGGGCCGAGCAGAGGGCGCAGCCCGACTCGAACCCGGGGCCGAACGCCGCCACCCAATTGCCGAGCACGCTTCCGTAGTTCGCGTCCGTCACGAGAAGCGTCCCGCCGTCCGCGAGCCACTTCCGCCACGCCTCCGCAAAGTGCGCCATCTTCACCGTCTTCGTGTAGTTCGCCACGGAGGTCGCGATTACGAGATTGTACCCGCCGAGCTTTCCCGACAGTTCCGGCAAGCGGACGTTCTCGTATTTGTCGAAGCCCCACCCCAGCTGCTTCAGATGCTTGTCGTATTCGTTGGCAAAGGCGCTTTTGCTCCACTCGCTGTACACCACCGCCACGCGGTCCGGCAACGCGGCATGCGCCATCACGCCCGCCGACAGGGCAAGCGCAATACACAGGAAGCCGATTATTCGGTTGGTCATTTCACATCTCCGCTTGAAGGGTTGGAGGCCCTATGAAAACAAACGGAGGTATTTTACTATCCCCGACCCCGCTTTGTCAATTGCAACGGCTGGCCAGCGACACGCTGTACACGAGCCCCGCGTCGCACGACTTGTCCAGGCGGGCAAAGGCGTCCTTCGCCTCGCGCACCAGGTCGGACGCGGAGAGCTCTCCGATGCCGTGCATGCGCAGGTAGCGGAGGCCGCGGCGATGCGACGCGCGCGCGCGCGCCACGCCGGCCGCCTCCGCCTGCGCGAGGGCGGTCACATTTCGCGCGCTGAGCGCGGCGTTTCCCCAGCCTCCGTCGGCGTCCTGAGAGCGCACGAGCGTGTCCACGGCCCGGTCGAGCGCCGCGCGGTCGGCCGACGGGTCCTTCGCCAGGACCGTCACGGCGAACGCCTGCACATAGGGCGCGGCCGAGGAGGACGAGAACGAGCCGTCCGTCCTCTGGCAGGAGGCCAGGCGCACGACAGGGAGCGACGTCGCGGGCTGGTTGACGAGGAACACCACGAACACGAACGCGCACACGAGCGAGGCGGCCACCGCGAGCAGCACGGACGGCGAGAGCCACCGGGAGCGGACGCGGACGAACCCGCCTTTATGCGGCAGGTGCGAGCGCACGCGTGCGGCAAAGCCCGGCGCGACATGCGCCTGCGGCGCGCGACGGAGCGCAGCCACGACATCCCCGAGACCGTCGCCGGCCTCCAGGAGATCTCTCTCAAGATCTGCGTTCATTCATCAGCTCCTTCAGTTTCCTCAATGCGTTGAACATCCGCGACTTGACGGTCCCCTCGGGGATGCCCAGGATCGCCGCGACGTCCGCGTACGGAAGGTCCTGGAAGACCCCGAGTTCCACGACGTCGCGCATCGCGGGCGGCAGGGACGCCACGGCGCGGCGCACGCGCTCGCCCGACCCGTCATCTCCCGGATCGGCCGGCCGGCACGGCGCCGCCGCCTCGCCGGCGGTCGACATCGTGCCCGCTGTCGCCTCGACCTCCGCCTGGCGCTCCAGCTCCTCCTCCAGGCCGTGTCGATGGCCTTCGGCGCGGAAGAAGTCGATGGAGACCTGTCCCGCGAGGAGGAACAGGAACGTCGTCAGCTTCGCCGTGGGGGCGTACCGGTTCCGGTAACGCCAGAGCCGCAGCAGCGTACGCTGGGCGAGATCCTGCCCGTCAGAGTATGAAACGCCCTTGCGGAGGAAAAAGTTCAGAAGAACGTCTTGATATCGTTCGACCAGCTCGGCGAAGGCGTTTTCATCGTCCTTCGCCGTCCGTGCCATCAGCTCGGCGTCTGAGAGGTCGCTCATTCGTCCGTTTCCGGCTCTTCCGGCTCCTCGTCGGGATGGTTTGCCATCTCGGGATGTTCTGCAAAGTACGAATCGGCCTTCTCGGCGAGCGTGTGGATGATCTGCGAACGCGCGGCCAGATAGCCCTGCGTGTAGGTGCCGGGCTGCATGAAGCCCACACCCGTCAGCAAAACAAGGACCGCCGCGCTTTTGACGAGTCCGCACAGAGCGCCAAACAGCGCGTTCGTGGGCTGCGGCACGAGGAACGAGACGAACTTGTTGACGCCCCACCGGACGAGGCCGAACGCGACCAGGCCCAGGACGAAGTCGGCGACGCCCGCCGCCACGAGCTCGGTCGCATCGCCTTTGTTGAATCCGAACGCGCGCACGCCTGCGTGCGCGAAACCGTACAGGCAGGCGCCCGCCGCCACGGCGGCGACCAAGCCCGCAAAGGAGGCGAGTTCCCCCGAGAGCCCCCTGAAGAGCCCGATGCCCACAAGCAGGGCGGCACCGCCCAGCAGGACCAGATCAAGGGGCGCAAGTTCCATTACCGACCGAGGTCTTTCCGGTATTCGCCCCAGGCTTTCGCCAGCTTGTCGTTGCCCGCCTTCATGAGCGCGCCGATCAGCACGTCGATCGACTCCTTGTTCAGGGGATCGTGCGCCACGGCGCGGTCCATGATCCGCACGGCCGTGGCCCAGCGCCTGTTCGCGTAGGCCAGGCGGGCCGCCTCAAGGCTGTTTTTCTGCACGGCCGGACGCTGGTCGATCACGGCACGATAGGCCAGAAGCGCCTTGTCGACGCCCTCCGCCGAGGTCTCGGTGCGCTTCAACAGCCGTGCATACCCCAGCGCCACGGGATAGGAGAGCGGATCGGCCTCGAATGCCGCGGCGTATTTCTTCTTGGCCTGCGGCAGACGCTTCTTCTCCTCAAGCGCCTGCGCCTCGGCGAGCAGCTTGGCCGCCGTCTCGGGATTGCGCGTCGCGACGCCGGGAATCTCCGCCGCGGCACGCTGGATCGCCGCGCGGAGATCGGGGATGACCTTGCGCATGACCGATGCGGCGTGCGGCTCGTCCGGACGCGACAGCCGGGCGAAGATCTGGAATTGCTCCAACGCGGCCTCGGTGAATCGGCAGGTGTCGCGGTAGATCATCCCGAGATAGTACCAGGCCGCCTCGTTCCGGCTGTCAAGCCGGCGGGCCTGGAGGAACGAGAAGCGCGCCGCGTCCGCGTCGTGCTGGACGAAATCGACCGTTCCCAGCCCCACGTACGCCTTCGCCCGCAGCGCGTCGGACAGCGACTTCGCCTTGACGACGGAGGAGAACTGCGCGCGCGCCTCGTCGTAGTCCTTTCGCAGACAGGCAGCCTGGCCGGCCAGCAAATGGGCCTCGGCCGATTCGGGCTGGAGCTCCAGCGCCTTCGTTGCCGCCGACGTCGCCGCATCGGCGTCCTTCTGGGCGATGCCGGCGACGGCCGTGCGCATGAGCGTGTCGAAGTCCGGCTTCTCGGCCGGCGCGGCGAGCGTATCCGCATTCGTGGCGGGATCCTTTCCGCATCCCGCGACGCACGCCGCGAGAAGCGCCAGAGAACAAAGTTGGAAGAGTCTTTTCATCAGAGATCCTTTCGGGAGTGGGCCTATATGATACCACGAATCCGCGCGCGCGTGAAGGAGGAATCATCGCCTTCGGAGAATTCGCGCGCCGACGGCCGCCGTGAACGGCGCCACGAGGACGAGCGAGAAGCTGCCGATCAGCGTCTTCACGATCTCCGCCGAGACGAGCGGCGAGTTGAGGAAATCGCGCGGATGCGTCCCCTGCGCGGCGAACACCATGAGAAGCGTGAGGTAACCGCCCGAATAGGCAAGCAGCAGCGTGGTCGTCATCGTGCCCACCACGCTCCGCCCGATCCGGATGCCCGAGCGGAACAGCTCGCGCGCGGGCAGCTCGGGACGGCGCAGCGCCACCTCGTCGATGCCGCTCGCGATGTCCATCGCGAGATCCATCACCGCGCCCGAGGCGGCCAGCACCATCGCGCCGATGAAGATGTCCTGGAGGTCCAGCGACTCGTACCCCGAATAGAGCAGCGCCTGCGCGAACGGCAGAGTGGCGCCGTTGACGTGCATGAGCCAGCCGAACAGGTAGGCGAGCGCGAGCCCCGCCGCGATGCCCAGCATGGAGCCGAGAAAGGCCGCGAGGCCCTTGCGCGTGGGGCCCGCCACGAGGTACATGATCACGCCCGTCAGGAGCGCCACGGCCGCAAAGGCGGTCCAGCTCGCGGGCCAGCCCCGCAGCGCGAGCGGAATCACGCCCTTCCACACCACGAGGCAGCTGAAGACGAAGCTGAAGATGGCCTTCAGGCCCGTCCAGCCGCCAAACGCGCAGAGGAGCGCGCAGAACCCGCCGAACAGCGCAAGCGACCAGCCGTTGCGCCAGTGGTCGCGTGCGATGACCGGCTCGTCGCCGTCCGCGAGGGCGGACGCCGGCATCGCCACCACGGCCACGTCGCCGGGGACGAACTGCTTGTCGAGGTCGAGCTGCGCGCGGATTTCGTTGTACGCGGTGAAGGTGCGTCCTTTCGCGGATCCCTCCAGGACCTCGACGGTGAGCTGCTGCGTGCCGTAGTCGAGCAGGCCGGTCTTCGTGACGCGGGAGTTGTCCACTTCCGTCACGCGCGCGCGGACGTGCGCCCCGTCGTCGGCGTCCGACGCGGCGGGACGCGGCCCCGGCACGTACCAGAGCGCCGCGCAGGCCAACGCAAGGACCGCAAGGGGGATGACGTCGCGCTTCCTCAACGGAGCAGTTCCTTGAGGCGGCGGCCGACGTCGTAGTTCTCCAACAGGCCGATGAACCTCTCGGCCCCGCAACCGCGCGCGTTTGTCATCGTGGGCATCGCCGTGTGCGAGCCGGAGCTCCAGCCGACGCCCGTGTGGTTGCCGAGCAGGCGCTTCGCCGTGGCGGCGAACTTCTGGCGCCGCCGCACGTCGTGCTTGCGCGTCTCCTGCTTCTTCGCCTTCACGAAGGCGACGTCGGCCGCGAAGGCGTCGGCCAGTTCCTTGATCTCGGCCTTCGACAGGACGAGAAGCCTGTCGTCCGCGGTCTTCGCGGCGGAGGCGTCGAAGATCAATCCGAAGTTCTCCGTGACGAGCGGCTTCACCGACTCGAACGTCAGGCCGGGGTCTTTCTCGAGCATTCCGTGAATGCGCTTCATGAAGGACTCGGTGGAGCACTTCTGGCGCTCGAGCAGGTGGATGTGGAACTTGGAGCCCGTTCCCACGAACCCCATCGCGAGGCCGCCCGTCTCGTGGTCGCCCGTCACGAGGATGAGCGTGTCGTCCGGATGCCGCTCCGCAAACGCGCAGGCGACCTTCACGGCGTCGTCCATCGCGATGACGTCCTTGATCGTCGTCGCCGCGTCGTTCGCATGCGCGGCGTAGTCCACCTTGCCGCCCTCCGCCATCATGAAAAATCCCTGTGGGCCGTCCAGAAGCTCCACGCCCTTGGCGACCATCTCCTTCAACGTGGGATAGGCCGAGTGGTCGTCGATGTCGAACTCCAGCCCCTCGTCGGCGAAGACGCCCCACACCTTTCCCGCACCGGGCTTCAGCGCGAGGAACGGCCCCTTCTCGCGCACGACCGCGTAGCCCGCCGCGCGCGCGAGGTCGAACACGTTGCCGCGGTACTGGGAGTCCTTCTTGTCGTCGTACTTGTTGTACACGCCGCCGCCGGCGAAGAAGTCGAACCCGCTCGCCACGAGGTCGAGTGCGATGCGGTACGACTCGCCCCGGTTCTTCCGGTGCGCGTAGAAGGCCGCCGGCGTGGCGTGGACGATCGTCACCGTGGTGACGATGCCCACCTTCATGCCCTTGCGCTTCGCGACCTCGGCGACGGACTCGATCCGCCGTCCGTCGGGCATGACGCCGAGCGCGCCGTTGTTGGACTTCTCGCCGCACGCCATCGCCGTGGCCGCCGCCGCGGAGTCGGTGATCAGCGCGTTCGCGCTCGCCGTGCGGGTGAGGCACTGGTAGGGCAGGGCGTTCATCGCAAGCGGGCCGCGCCCGCTCCGGCGCGAGTAGTCTTCCGCCACCATCCGCTGCGGCATGCCCATGCCGTCGCCGATGAACATGAACACGTACTTGGGTCCCGCGGCCTGAACGCCCGCGGCCAGCGCCGTGGCAACCGCCAGCGCCCATATCTTCTTCGTCGTTTGCATGGCGTTAGTATACCACAATCCCGGCGCGGCGTCAGCGCATGGAAAGTTCGAGCCAGCGCGTTTCGGCGGCGTCCAGTTCGTCCTTCGCGGGACCGAGACGCGCCGTCAGCGCGGCCACGCGCGCCGCGTCCTTCGCGTAGAGGGACGGATCGCCAAGTGCCGCCTCGATCTCCGCAACCTCCGCCTCCAGCGCGGCGACCTTCTCCGGCAGCTCCGCGAACTCCCGCTGCTCCTTGTACGTGAGCTTCCGCGGTCGGTCCTCCTGGGGGAAGCGGCGTCCCGCCGCTTCGGTCGCGACAAGCGCGTCACTCCCGCTGCGGTCGCAACAAGTTGCGCCCCTCCCCTGGGGGAAGCGGCGTCTCGCCGCTTCATCCTCCCGTACCTGCTTCAGCAGCCGCGCCGCCTCCGCGTAGCCGCCCGCGCACGGACGCACCACGCCGTCCCCCGCCAGCACGTAGCAGCTCGTGGTCACGTTGTCGAGGAACGTGCGGTCGTGCGACACGACGAGCAGCGTGCCCTTGTAGTTGAGCAGCTGCTCCTCCAGCAACTCCAGCGTCTCCACGTCCAGGTCGTTCGTGGGTTCGTCCATCACGAGCAGGTTCGAGGGCTTGAGGAAAAGGCGTGCCAGCAGCAGGCGCGCCTTTTCGCCGCCGGACAGCGCCTTCACGGGCGTGCGCGCGCGCTCGGGCGTAAAGAGGAAGTCCGCCAGATACGCGAACACGTGCTTCGTCACGCCGCCCACGGTGACCGTGTCGCGATCGCGCGCGACAACCTCCTTCACGGTCGACTCGGGGTCGAGCTGGGCGTGCAGCTGGTCGAAAAACGCCATCTCCACGCGCGTGCCGATCGTCACCGCGCCGGACGTCGGCGCAAGCGCCCCCGTGAGCAGCTTCAGGAGCGTGGTCTTGCCCGTGCCGTTCTCGCCCACCACGCCGATGCGCTCGCCCTTGAGGACGTCCGCCGTGAACTCCTTCACGATGGGACGCCCCGCGTCGTACGCGAACGTCAGGTTCTCGATCTTGATCACGCGGTCGCCGGAAGCGGTGGCCGAGTCCACCCGCAGCGTGGCGGTGCCGAGCGCCGTACGGCGGTTCGCGAACTCGAGGCGGAGCTGGCGCAACGCCTCCACGCGTCCCTGGTTGCGCGTGCGGCGCGCCTTCACGCCCTGGCGGATCCACGCCTCCTCCTGCGCGAGCTTCTTCGCCTTCTTGGCCCAAAGAGCCGCCTCGTCCGCCTGCAGGTCGGCCTTGCGCTGGAGGAAGGTGCGGTAGTCGCAGTTCCAGCCGGCGAGCAACCCGCGGTCGAGGTCGTAGACGTAGGTCGCGACCGACTTCAGGAACGCGCGGTCGTGCGTGACGAAGAGGAACGCCGTCTCCGTCTGCCGGCGAATGAACGCCTCCAGCCATTCGATCGACGCGACGTCCAGGTGGTTCGTCGGCTCGTCGAGGAGCACGAGGTCGGGCTCGTCGGCCAGGACGCGGGCAAGCAGCACGCGACGACGCAGTCCGCCCGACAGCGCGTTGAACACGGCGGCGGGGTCGAGCCCCATCTGGGAGATGATCCGGTCGGACCGGGCGATTTCCTTCACGGTGCCTGGACGGTCCGAGGGAACCTCCTGTTCGAGGAAGGCCACCTTCAGACCGGGGGCGCGGATGATCTCGCCCGTATCCGGCTCGATTCGCCCGGCGATGACCTTCAGCAACGTGGACTTCCCCTCGCCGTTCCGCCCCGTGACGCACGCGCGCACGCCGCTCTCTACATTCAAAGAGACCCCGTCCAGAACGGGGTCTCCTCCAAATGCAAGCGAAACGTCGTGCAGGGAAAGAAGATGCCGGGCCATGGCCCCCTCAGGCCTGTGGACGCGGCGGCTCTTTGTGACGATAGGTGATGCGCCCCTTCCCGAGGTCATAAGGGGAAATTTCAACCGTCACCTTGTCACCAATCGCGATTTTGATGAAGAACTTCCGCATCTTGCCAGAGATGTGGGCGAGCACTTCGTGCCCGTTGTCCAACTGGACCTTGTACATGGTCGCCGGAAGAACCTTTGTGACGGTTCCCGTGACCTCTATCGCTTTATCGTCGTCTTTTGCCATATTGTAAATTGGTAGCGGGGGCTGGATTTGAACCAACGACCTTCAGGTTATGAGCCTGACGAGCTACCAGGCTGCTCCACCCCGCAATCTGGCGTCCTCCGAATGGCGGGCCTGACAGGAGTCGAACCTACAACCCTCAGATTCGTAGTCTGATGCTCTATCCAGTTGAGCTACAGGCCCTCATCGGAAAACGGCGAACAGTATACCACTTCCCCGCCCCGCACGCAAGGGGTAAACTTCAAAAAAATCATCCGTCTGCGATTGTGGTATAATGTGCGCCATGCGTTCTTACCGCCTCATTGCCACCCTCGCCCTCGGCGCGCTCGCCGTGGGCGTGCCGATCCTGCTCGCGCGCACCCACGCGCGGCCCGCGCCGCGTCGCGTCGAGTGGCCCGTCATG
>JAFRSR010000011.1 GCA_017427485.1 Kiritimatiellia bacterium | reverse complement strand
GCGTCAAACGAGGAGTGGGAGAAGTACTGGAGGGAGAGGATGAATCTCAACCAGAAAGTGATGCTCTCGTTCAAACTACAGAAGCACCTATGCCGCTGACTTTTGGTACGAATCCTATCCCCAACTTTGCGACATTACCAACTTCTATCTCGGCGGCGAGGTGTCGGTGGTCATCAACAACGGCGCGACCGTGCGCTTCATCAAGACGTTCTACCAGACGGATCCGTCCGGTCGCCTCGTGCTTTCCGGCCCCGCCCGCTTCGGCAGCAACAACAAGAACACGTACGCGTTCCTCCCGGAGAACGCCATCGCGTTCGCGCCGGACGCAACCAACCCCAACCTCGACCTGGTGGGGTACGTCTCGTTCCTCGTCTTGCCGGAGAAATGGGGCAACCCGATCCCGTGTACGCTCGCCAAGGACGTGCTGCTCTGCTTCTACGGCGGCAACATGGTGACGGATCCGGTCTACACCCTCCCGACGAACTGCACCGTGCGCATGACGAGTCCCACGAACTTCCCCTTGACCACCGTCATCACGGTCCCGGCCACCGCAACGTTCCAGAACCGCCCCGCGAAGTTCAATCCCGAAACCAACGCGGGATCGCCCGTGGACAGCGACGTGACGACGGTGCGTTCCAACGACGTCGTGCTGGCCGGCGGCACGTTGCAGATCATGACCGGTTCGACGCACCACTACTGGGGCCGCGTCTCGGGAACCGGCACGATCAACGTCGCTAACACGTGGCCCGATGGGAATGCCCGGAATTGCTATCATTATTTCTATGGCGACATCAGCGGGATGGACGCGCGGAGCCAGCTGACGATCGACCAGGTCAACAATGTGAACGGCAACATGAACAACGGCGCGCGCCTCAATTCCGATTTCCCGGGCACCGTCAAGCTCAACTACACCATCTCGACGTGGATTGACGGCAATGGAATCACAAGAACCAGCCAAGACACCGTCTCCTTTGGCTTCCAGGTTCCGGGAGGATCCGGCTTGACCAACGAGAACTGGCACGTTGGCGCGCTCCAGGGCGGGAGCTTGATCGGAACGCGCATGGGCGAAGGCGGCGCGCGGCTTCAGTTCACCGCGAAGCATCACATCCACGTCGGCACGCTCTCCGGCAAGCTCGCGCTCTTCGCAACGACCGCCGCGAACAGGCTCAACTCGAACGACCTCACCGTTGATACGGTGGCAGACGATACGATCATCTACGTGAAGAACGGACTTCGCCTGCACTTCGGCACCGTCGGAAAGGGCGTGAAGATCCGCTACATGGCGGATCAGGTCAACTCCAACGTGGTCGAGGTCGCCTCGGGCACCATCGAGGAGATCACGTTCCTCGCGGACCAACGGACGAAGCCCGTCTACCTGCATGGCAACGTGGGGTATGTCGGCGGCCCCGGCAAGGTCATTGCCGCCAACGGCAGCCGCGTGGGGTTCGTGGGTGACGAGGCCGAGGTGGCCGTGAACGCCGGCACCGTCACGCTTGGCGACGAGAGCCTGTTCGGCGCCAAGCCCGCGCTGTGGTTCGACGCATCGGACCTCTCCACCTACGCGCCGCTCTACAAGGCTGGCTATCAGGCCGGTTACCATGAACCGTCCTATCTGCTTGGCCCGGACAAGCCGGCCGGCGTCTATACCAACGATTTCCCGCTCGTCGAGAAGTGGTACGACAAGCGTCCCGAGCAGCGGCTCAACTTCTTCTGGAACGACCGCTGGAAGTACGACAACAACACCTTCTATCCGCAGTTCTATCCCTACATCATCCCCAACGGATTGAACGGGAAACCGATTCTCTCCTGCGGTTCGCACAATACCTCGTTGACGGCGGAATGGGGCCAGTACGGCGATCCGACGCGTTCGAATACGCACCAAGAGCAGCGTCGGATGCACCTGATGCAGAACCCGCCGGAAGGGGTCGTGGTGGAAGGACATGCCGTCTATGTCCACTCGTGCGTGATGGTGTTCGGCTCGGAGCGCGGCGGCGGGCGTTGCATCTTTGGCGGCTACAATGGCCACGCCGGCACGGCCGTCGACAGTACGCACAACCCCAAATGTGGTGACCACTTCCTGCGTACCGGCAGCGACTACGGCGTGGGGAACGGCATCTTCCAGGCGAAGATCGAGGGAAGCGGCAAGAACGCGACAACCAACCTCTACGAGACATGGGTGAACGGCACGTCGGTCATTTGCACCAACACGCCGATGAGCGGTTCTTGGGACGTGATCTCCTTCCACACGGACAAGGCTGGCGGCGACGGCCGGGCCTTCCGCAACATCGGATGCCCCGACGACACGACTAAGGCGGGTGGACAGGACTACGCCGAGTTCCTGGTCTTCACCAACAAGCTCACTACGGCCGAGCGCATGATTCTTGAGTCCTATCTCGCTGCCAAGTGGGGGCTGACGGGCAAGCAGGCGGCGACCGCCGGCACGATCACGCTCGGCGCGGGCGGTGCCGTGGTCGGCAGCCAGCCGGGCATTGTCGGTGCCGGCAGCTGGACAACCCGCACCAACGACTACGTGACACTGGACGGTGCGTTCACGGGCACGATCGGCGGCGTGGGCACGCTGACGGCGGCGACGGGCGCGCAGGCGCCGAAGCTCACGGTGGACTTCGCGGGTTCGCTCACGGTGCAGGGCGGAAATCTGTCGTTCACATATGCGAACGGGGCGTTCGCTCCCGCACTCGTGGCGTCGGAAGCCGACCTCGCGTTCCCCGCCACGCCGACCGTGACGGTGACGACGGGTGGCGCGAAACTGCCGATGGGAGATTACGCGCTTGTGGAGGGCAAGACGCTCGCGGGGTTGACAGACTGCACGCTCGATTGCGAGATTCCCGGCATGAAGGCGAAGCTCGTGCGCACGCCCACGTCGCTGGTGCTGCGCGTCATGCCCAGCGGCATCACGGTGATTTTCAGGTAGTTGTTGGAATAGAGCTTGTTTGCATTGTTTCTTGCGTCTGCCGTTAGCACCTAATCTTCATTTTCGCGATTAGGTGCTAAAATAATCCGGCGTAAAATTTAGCACCTAAATTAGATTTTGCGATTAGGTGCTAAAATGCAGTTGCGTATCATGCCGAATAATGCTATAATTTCACATATTTTTCCACGATAGGAGTTTCTTGTGTTCTACGGTAGAGAAGATCTCATTGATCGTTTGACTGCGCTTTTCGGAAAGCGCACTTCTTCGCTTGTTACATGCAGGGGGCGACGGCGTATAGGGAAATCGACGTTGATTGAGAAGTTTGCCCAACAGGCGGACGCGCGTTTCATAAAGATTGAGGGGCTTAAGCCGAGAAAGGGACTTTCCAACGCTGACGAGCTTGCGAACTTCGCGGCGCAACTTGCCGCGCAAACAGGGTGCGAGGAGACCCGTCCATCGAACTGGCTCAATGCCTTTATCCGCCTCGACAAGGAACTGGAGGATTCAAGGCGCATGGTCGTGCTTTTGGATGAAGTGTCATGGATGGCTCATTACGACAACACATTCTCTGGAACCCTTAAGATCGCGTGGGACAACTATTTCAAGAAGCATCCTAAACTGGTGCTTGTCGTCTGCGGCAGTGTCTCGACTTGGATACGCGACAACATAATCGAGGATGGATCGTTCTACGGACGTCGTTCGCTTGATCTGATTGTGCCGGAGCTGCCGCTTTGCGAGTGCGTGAAGTTCTGGGGAAAGGCGGCGACGCGCATCGACAGGCGCGAGATCGTCGACGTCCTTTCCGTGACAGGCGGTGTGCCCAGATATCTGGAGGAAATTGATCCCGGTGCGACGGCGAGCGAGAACCTGGCTCGGCTCTGCTTCTCTCCGAAAGGTCTGCTGCGCGAAGATTTCGACGAGATGTTCAGCGATGTCATCACGCGGCAGCCGACATTCACGGCATCGGTCATGCGTACGCTCGTCGAAGGGTCGCGCGGCGTGACCGAGATAGCCGAGGCGCTGGGCCTGGAGAAGGGCGGCCGCATAACAGATGCCCTTTCCCAGCTGGAGGAGGCGGGCATTGTCGCCTCCGACTGCGGAAAGAATCCCGAGAGCGGCAAGGACGCGCGGGCCGTGCGCTACCGTCTCAGGGACAACTATTCGAGATTCTATCTCAAATACATCGAGCCGGAGAAGTCCGCAATCGATAGCGGGGCGTTCTCGCTTGGTTCTCTGGATCGTCTTGACGGATGGGAGTCCGTCATGGGGCTTGCGTTCGAGAATCTCGTCGTGAACAACCTCCGCGAACTTGTCGTTCCGCTTGGATTTGGGTCGGCGCTTTTGACATCGGCCGCGCCATACCGTCGGGCGGCGTCAAGGGGCGGCGCGCACGACGGCGTTCAGGTGGACTTGCTCGTCCAGGCGCGTCGCGCGATCTGCATCGTTGAAATCAAGCGACAGCGCGAGATCGGGCGTGAAGTAATTGACGAGGTCGCGGAGAAGGTCAGGCGCGTTCCGCACCGTGACGGGATATCCGTGCGGACGGCGCTGATCTATGAAGGACATCTCGCCCCGATTGTCGAGGCTGACGGTTATTTCGATGCTGTCATTCCGTTTTCGCGATTGCTGAGACTGTAAGGAGCCGCGCCGTGCCCATAAAACAGATTCTGTCGTTCATCCTTTCGGCCTTTTTGTCCGTCGCCTGTGCGGCGGCGCCTTTTCGAATCGAGGCGGAGAAAGGGGAGATGCTGCCGGACGCGAAGGGCGGCAAGGCGGGGCCGTACGACAAGATCGCCGGAACGTCGGGCGGCAGCATCCTTGCCTTCTTCTCGCGCGGCAGGGGCGTGCGCTACGGCAAGACGCCCGTCGCCGCGAAGTGGGTGGCCGTGTGCTTCGGCACGAACAACGGCGGCAACGACGCGACGGTGCAGTTCTTCGACGGTGATCGGCACCTCGGCGACGTCGTGTTCCCCGACACGGGGGACTTCCACGTGCTCAAGGACGTCGAAGTCGCCAAGATCGACATCCCCGCCGGCGCGGACCTGCGCATCGTCGCGCCGAACCATCCCGTGAACATCGACTACATCGACCTCTACGACACGGATGCCCGCCCGGTCCTGCCCGACGCCCGGCCGCCCGCGCCGCCCGTCGGGGAGCTCCGCGACAAGCTCTTAGCCGGCGCGTACGGCGCGTTCGACGAGATCGTGTTCGCCACGCGCACGCACCGGCGCGAGCACTGGTACGCGAACTTCGGCTACTACTGCTACGGCACCAGCTACACGATCCTCAACCGGCAGGGACGCCTCGTGGCCTACAACGTCCGCACGAAGTCGTTCCGCACGCTCCTGGAGGACGTCGCGGGCGCGGTGCGCGACCCGTGCGTGCACTACGACGGGCGCCAGATCGTGTTCTCGTACCGTCCCGGTAACGAACAGCGCTACCACCTCTTCACCATCAACGCCGACGGCACCGGCCTGAAGCAGCTCACCTTCGGCGACTACGACGACATCGAGCCCGCCTGGCTCCCGGACGGCGACATCGTCTTCGTCTCCGCCCGCGCGCGCCGCTGGGTGAACTGCTGGCTCACCCAGGTCGCCACCGTCTACCGCATGAAGCCGGACGGCTCCGGCATCCGCATGCTCTCCGCGAACATCGAGCACGACAACACGCCCTGGCCGCTCCCCGACGGACGCGTCGCCTACATGCGCTGGGAGTACGTGGACCGCCGCCAGGTGACGTTCCACCACCTCTGGACGATGAACCCCGACGGCACGCAGCACCAGATCCTCCAGGGCAACACGTACCCGGGCGGCGTGTACATCGACGCGAAGCCCATTCCCGGCTCGGAGGACATCGTCATGACGGATTCCCCCGGCCATGGCTCGTTTGAGCACGGCGGATTCCTCAGCGTGCTGAGCTCGAAGGCCGGGCCCGACAACCGGTCCAACATACGCCGCATATCCCGGAAGAAGTGCTTCGACCCGTGGGCGTTCTCGCCCGAGCTCTTCATGGCGACGGACGGCGAGGAGGTGTTCCTCATGAACGTGCGTGGGGACAAGGAGACGCTGTTCCGCCTCCCGCAGGAATTCACCGCGTTCGAAGGCACGAGCGACGGCGGGTCGCGCATCAGCGAGCCGCGTCCGCTCATGCCGCACGCGCGCGAGCGCATCCTCGCCGACCGCACCGACCTTTCGTCCAAGACAGGCGAGTTCTACCTCGAGAACGTGATGGTCAGCCGCAGCCTGGACGGCGTGAAGCCCGGCACGATCAAGAAGCTGATGGTGATGGAAAGCCTGCCAAAGCCCATCAACTACACGGGCGGCATGGACCCGCTCTCCTACGGCGGCACGTTCACGCTCACCCGCTATCTCGGTACGGTGCCGGTGGAGGGGGACGGCAGCGCGTACTTCAAGGCGCCCGCGCTGAGGTCGCTCTTCTTCGTGGCGCTCGACGCGGAGGGGCGCGCCGTGAAGCGCATGCAGAGCTTCACACAGGTGATGCCCGGCGAGAAGCAGGGATGCGTGGGTTGCCACGAGAACAAGACGGAGAACACGGTGCGGCGCGCGGCCACGGTCTCGAAGGCGCTTGCGCGCGGGCCGTCCGAGATCGACCCGTCCGGACTCGCCTTCGATGTCGCCGACTTCCCGCGCGACGTGCAGCCCGTACTCGACCGCGCCTGCGTGAAGTGCCACAACCCCGACAGGCGCTGCGCCAACGTGGACCTTTCGGGCGACCACGGTCCGATGTTCTCGATGGCCTACTACAACCTCATCGCCCACAACCAGGTGCTCGACGGGCGCAACTCGTCCCAAAGCGACTGGCCGCCCTACGCGCGCGGCAGCGGGGGCAGTCCGCTCATGGAGAAGATTTCCGGCAGGCACCACGGCGCCGTCGTCACGCCCGCCGAGCGCAAGGTAATCATGATGTGGTTGGACGGTTCTGCGCCGTACCCCGGCACGTACGGCGCCCTCGGCTGTGGCTCGATCGGCGGCTACCACCAGAACAAGCAGGTCGTGAACAACGACCGCACGCGCGCGGCCTCAGTCGCCGCGAGCGCCGTCATCGCCCGCCGCTGCGACTCGTGCCACAAAGGCGCCACGCGTCTGCCGCACTGCCTCTCCGACGAGAACGGCATCAGCTTCTGGACGCCGGACTGGAACGACCCGCGTCTCAGGAAGTGGCACCGGCACCTGCTCTTCAACCTGACGCATCCGGAGAAGTCGCTCTTCCTCAAGGCACCGCTCGCGAAGTCGGCGGGCGGCTTCGGCATGGGCAAGGACGGCAAGTCGGTGTTTGCGAGCGCCGACGATCCCGACTACAAGGCTATCCTCGCGATGATTCAGGACGGCAAGGCCGTTCTGGAGAAGGTGAAGCGCTTCGACATGAAGGGATTCCGTCCCCCCAAGCCCTACATCCGCGAACTGAAACGCTACGGCGTGCTGCCCGGCTCGTTCGACGACGAGAAAGACCCCATTGATCCGTACGAGACGGACAGACTCTACTGGGCGCTCGACTGGACTTCGCTCAGGTAAGTTGCCTGGAAAATGGAAAGTTAAAAATGAACATGAAAAAACGATGATCCTCTTGCTGGCGGCGGCGTTGCTGTCCGTCACGCAGACCGCCTGCCGGTCTACACCGTCCTTGGCGGGCACGCCGCCCGACATGTGGCACATCCCTAAGATCAAGGTGGCGCTCTACCTCGACGTCGGCTGCAAGGGCGGTGGCGTGATCCACTGGGCGCAGCTGCTGCAATCCTCGCCCGAGGTGGCGTGCACGTTCATCAACGCCGAGGACGTGCAGGCCGGGAAGCTCAAGACGAAGGATTTTGACGTGCTCGTGATGCCCGGCGGTAGCGGGTATGACCGGTACACCCAGTTGGGCGAAGCGGGCTTTGAGAAGATCCGGAAGTACATCCGCGAGGGCGGGCATTACTACGGCGTGTGCGCGGGCATCGCGCTGGCGCTCAACGACCCGAAGAGACTCCGCCTCATTCCCTACACGCGCGAGAAGAATCCGGTGCGCGGCGGGTTCTCGGGGGCGGTGAAGCTGAACGCGCGCGCGGAGGAGCTGCTGGGCGTGCCGGCGGGCACGCGTTACTTCCGCTACCACGACGGCCCCTTGCCCGCGAAGGGCGATCCGGTGCCGGACTCGGAGTACGAGGTGCTCGCCACGTTCGACAGCCACGTGATGCAGAAGGGCAAGTCGGTCACGCCGATGTACGGCATGCCCGCCATGATCTACGGGCGCTACGGCAAGGGCAAGGTGCTCGTGACCGTGATGCATCCCGAATACTACCCCTCCACGCACGACGTGCTGGGGGCGGGATTCAAGCCGCTTGCGGGGCGGCCCGTCACGTTCACGTACCCGAAGAAGACGGCCCGTCCCCTGCGGGTGGCCTGCTATGCGGGCGAGATCGACCGGACGGGCGACACGCGCAAGACGGTCGAAGAGGTGCTGGCGCTCGCGGCGCGTCCGGACGTGGACGTGACGTTCGCCTCGGGCGAGCAGATCGCGGAAGGGGCGCTCGACCATGCCGACGCGCTGGTCATCCCTGGCGGGCGGCAGAAGGGCATGTGGCGCGCGGCGCGTCCGCTGATCGAGCAGTTCAAGGCATCCGGACATCTCGTTCATACGACCTGCTCGGCGGTAAGAGAGGAATTTTAAGATTTTGAGCATTCCCCCTTGCGGAAGGGGGGGCGTTTTGGTAAAATACAAACTCAATTTTTCGAACAGGAGAAGAAGAAATGAGTCAGCATCGCAGTCTGAGAGGTTCCAGCAAGATTACGTCCAAGCGTAATGTCTTGAAGCGTTTTGAGCGTGTCAATCTGCTTCAGAAGCGCGGCGAATGGAAAGAAGGCAGCCGGGGCCTTGGTCTCAAGAAGACCAAGCCGGAAGCTTGATTCCGCCCGTCAGTTTCGTGCGAGGCCTCCGTCTTTCGGCGGGGGCTTCTTGTTTTTTTTTTCAGGGGTAAGGGGGCGGATTCTGCCTCGAATCCGGAAGAAATTCGCATTTGTCGCGTAAGGGCGAACGCACTAGGGCGTTTTCACTTGTAGTAGGAGAAATTCATGAAAATCATACACACGAGCGATTGGCATCTCGGCGACAGGCTCTCCAACTACGACCGAACCGACGAGGAAGATCATTTCTTCGGGCAGCTGGCGGCGGTTGTGGCGAAGGAACAACCGGACGCCCTTGTTGTCAGCGGTGACGTCTTTGATATGGGGGTACCGGGAAACGACGTGGCGAAGCGTTTCACCGACCGCTTGCTGGACGTATTGGAAAAGTGTCCAACGATGGAGACTGTCGTCATCGCCGGAAACCATGACAGCTATTCGCGGCTTGTTGTAGACAAGTCGCTGTGGAGCCGGTTCCGGGTACACGTATTCGGCCGACCGGCGGAGGACGAGGGGGGCAAGGCGGTCTTCGCACGGAACGTGGTCGAGATTCCGGGCAAGGGACTGGTTGCCGCAGTGCCGTTCTGTCACTCGCGTAATTTCCCGATGGTCGAAGCCACGACGGGGGAGAACCGCGAGCGGGACTACTTCGAGGGACTGGCTAAGTACGTGGCGGATCATTTGAACGGGCTTCCCGCAGTCCTGATGGCGCATTTGGCGGTGAAGGGCGAGCTCGACCTCCGCGGACACGACAAGGCGCTCGTGATCGGCGGCGAGGAATGTGTCGGGGTGGCGGAACTTGGCTCCGCGTACGACTATGTGGCGCTTGGGCACATCCACTGTCCGCAATGGATCAAGGGCGAGAAGAAAGTCGCGCGGTACTGCGGCACGCCGCGCGCGATTCACTTCGACGAGACATGCGACCATGGCGTGGACGTTGTGACCGTGGAGGCGGGGCGTGCGCCGGAAGTCCGTACGGAGGTGTTTGAGCCGCTGCACGCGCTCGTCACGCTGGGCGGGAAGGACGGACTCCCGTTCGAGGAGGCGCTCAAGCAGGTTGCCGAGGCGACGTTGCCGGCGGACACGTACATCCGTCTCAACGTGCGCCTCGGCGCCGGCGAACTGCCGGGGCCGGACTGGACGGAACGGGCGCGGAAGGCGTGCTGCGCAAAGGGACTTCGGTTCTGCGTGAACAACCCGATTCGAACGGAGACCTCCGAAAAACAAGAGACGAAGAAGGTGCTGACAATGGAAGAGCTCAAGGAGCTTTCAAACGACGAAGTGCTCCAGATATTGTCGACGCGGCAGAGACTGTCGCAGCGGCAATGTGAACTCGTCAAGTCGCTCATGGAGGAAATGTCGATATGAAAATCAGGAAGCTCACGATCAAGAACATCGCATCCATCGAGGCGGCGGAACTCGACTTCGAGAACGGCGCGCTCGGCGACGCGTCCCTGTTTCTCATCTGCGGGGAGACGGGCTCGGGCAAGACGACCATTCTCGATTGCATCACGCTCGCATTGTACGGGGCGACTCCGCGCTATAACGGGAAAGGCGAGCGTCATCCGCAGGAGATCGGCGGATACGCCTACAACGACGCGCGTCAGCTCGTCCGGCACGGGGCGACCTCGGCGAGCGCCAGGCTGTCGTTGATCGGCAACGACGGGAGGCCGTACGAGGCGGAGTGGTCCGTCGAGGCCATATCCCGCGGGCAGAACAAGGGAATGCTCAAGGGAGGAGAGTGGATCTGGAAAGACTGCTCGCCCGGCGGGATTGCGTGGACAAAGGTGAAGGAGTGCGAGGCTGCTGCCGTGCAGGCGACAGGTCTCGGGTTCGAGCAGTTCTGCCGCACGACCATGCTGGCGCAGGGGCAGTTCACGAAGTTTCTCCTCGGTAGCGACGACGAGAAGGCGCAGATTCTCGAAAAACTCACCGACACGTCACGGTATTCTGAACTTGGAAAGGCCATCTCCGAAAAATACACGGGGCTGAAATCCTCTCTTGACGAACTTGAACGGGAAATCAAGAACATGTCCGGTCTGGGCGATGAACGAGAACAGGTTGAGAGCCGGATCAAGGAACTGGCCGTCCAGATAGAGAAGCTGGGCAAGGAGGGCCAGTCCGTGCGCGCGAAGCTGCAGTGGCTGAAGCGCCAGGGCGAACTGACGGTGAACATGAAGGGCGTGCAGGACGAGCTGGCCACGGCGTTCGCCGCGCTGAAGGCACTGGAACGCAACGTCGCCGAGGGGATTGGGACGGCGAAGGCGAAGCTGGAGGAACTGAATGGATATCTTGCCGCGAATGCCGACAAGGCGGCGATGTACGAATCCGCTGAAGTGATTCTGCAAAGTCTCTCCGATGTGCGGAGGGCCCGGACAGACAAGGCGACGGCGGAGAAGGCGCTGTCGGAACGTCGGCAGGAACTCCCGGAGCTGAACGGCCGGGTCGAGGAGGCCAAGGCGGCGTTGGAAACGGCAGCGCAGGAAGTCTCCGCCGCCGAGGCCGCGCTTGACGCCGAAGAAAAGAAGCTGGCGGCACTTGACCGGGACGGAGTCCAGAAGGCCAGAAGCGAGGCGGAGAAGCTCCGCGGAAGCCTTCTGGGGCTGGAAGCGCGCATCAACGGCCTTGCGGAACGCGAGGCGGACATCGCCGTCCGCGAACAGCACGTGTCCGAGCAGAAAGGCGAGCTTGCGGAACTGGAGGCAGGGCTGCCGGGACTCAAGTCCGAAATGGAATGCGCGCGGGACGCGGTCTCCCGGGCGAAGGCGAACCGCGACGCCCAGAAGAAGCTCGTCGACGACGGCATTGAGAAGCTCGTGTCCGATCTCAAGGTCGGTGACACGTGTCCTGTCTGCGGCAACAAGATCGAGAAACTTCAGGCCAAAGGGCACTTCATAGCGCTCTTTCGCGCGCTGGACGCCGAATGCGCGAAGGCCGAAGGACTGTATTCGGAGAAAGAACAGCGCTACAACACGGCGGCCGCTTCGGTCGACGCGCTTTGGAAGACAATCGCCTCGTCTGAGGCGTCGATCAAGGGTGAGAAGGCCCGAATCGCGAACGACAAGACCTCGGCGGACGATGATGCCAAGCGCTGCGGTCTCCCTGACGCCACGCTCGAAAGCATCAAGGCCGTACGTGGGGAATGCGAGGCGAGGATTGCCGCGTCCGACGCGAAACAGGCGGACATCTGCGCCCAGGAGAAGAAAGTCAAGGCGCTCCAGACTGAGGTCAAGAAACTCGCGAAGGCGAAGGACGCAGCCGCGGACTGCAAGACGAAGGCAGAGAAGCGCGTCTCCGACTGCGAGAACCAGATCAAGGTCCACCAGGCTTCGATTGACGCCGCAGACAAGCAGGAAAAGGAAAAGTTCGCAGATGTTTCAAGCAAGGTTACCATTCCAGGCTGGCTGGAATCCTGGGAACGGGACGCGGAAAAGACCGAGGCAGAGTTCAAGGCTGCGGCAAATGACCACGCGGCGCATAAGGCGGCGCTTCCGAAGGCGGAAAGCCGCCTGAGTTCGTTGACAAACGCTGGAACCCAAATCGCGGACTGTGTCCAGCGTGCGGTTGCCGAGGTCGGTGCGCTCGCCGAGGTCGCGTGCGGGGAGGCCGCCGCGGAATCCACGGCGGAAGTGGAGGGCCTGCTCGGCCGGTTCGCGGAGACGAAGAACGCCGTGGAGAAGCATCGTGTGGAGCGGCCGACCGACCTTCAGGAAACGGACACAGTCGCGGATCTTTCAAATCGGGATTCGGAAATCAAGGTGCAGGAGAATGACTGCAGCGCGGAACGCGGCCGCTGCCAGCAGCGGATTGCGGACGACGACGCGCGCGCGGTCGAGCGTGCGGCCAAACGCGAAAAGGCGGACAAGTTGAGGGCGGAGCTGGCCGAGTGGAATCCCATCTATGCCTGTTACGGGGACGCCGACGGAAAGAAAATCCGCCGCGAGATCCAGTCGTACGTGCTGATGAACGTTCTCAAGAAGGCCAACTACTACCTCGGGCAGCTGTCGGAGCGCTACGCGCTTTCCTGTGAGGGCCTGACGCTTTCGGTGACCGACTCCTTCGAAGGCGGTGCGGTGCGTCCGGTGAACACGCTTTCCGGCGGCGAGCAGTTCCTCGTTTCGCTCGCCCTGGCGCTTGGTCTCGCCGGGATGAACGACACGGGACTGGGCGTGGACATGCTCTTGATCGACGAGGGGTTCGGTACCTTGAGCGGGGAACACCTCAACTGTGCGATCGAGGCCTTGGAACGCCTCAACACGCTCACCGGCTCGCGCAAGGTCGGCGTGATCAGCCATGTGGAGCGCCTGCGCGAACGGATTCGCACGCACATCGAGGTGACGCGCAACGGCCACGACCCAAGCGAAGTTCGAGTCGTCATGCAATGACGGACGACTGAAATCTTGTTTTATAAAGTGCGTCAATGTTGAATAGTTTCAACAAAGATTGACAAATCCTCCATTCGGATACGGGATCGGTTACCCTTGATTATGGATTTTGCGTCTGTAATTAGGGGTGGAAAAACGAATGAGAGGATTGACATGAAAAAGAACTACGAAAGAAAGTTCATCCCCACAACCGACGAATGGGTCGCGCTTTACAGCACGTACGGTTCCCAGATTGTGCGGGCGCTTTGGCAGTCCGGTAACAAGCAGGACTGCGAAGACGCACTCCAGTTCGCCATGATCAAGATCATGGGACTGGATGCCAAACATCACCTCGAGAAACCGCTTCAGCCGAAAACCGAAGGGGAGTGGGTCTGTTTTATCCAGTTGCAGGCGCGCGCCTTTCTGGGGCACTTGCACGAGCACGAAGCGAAGTGGGGCTGGGCCGGCAACTCGTACAAGGAGCTGTTCGAGGCCTACCAGACGGCGCTTTCCGACCGCACGCTCACGGGGCGCGCCCGGGATGATCGCCTTCGCAACATCCGCCGCCAGCTCAAGTATCTGTTGGAGGCGGAACGCGTGCGCAACGTCGACGTCTGGTCGCCGGTCGAGCGCCTTGAGGCCGACGTCCGGCGTCTCGCCGTGCGTGAGATGATTGACATCGTCTGCAGCGAATACCGCGTGAGCGACCGTGACCGCGAGGTGTATGTCCGCGCCGTCCTCGACGGCGAGGACGCGCAGTGCATTGCGGACGACCTCTTGGACGGCGCGCGCGGCTCCTTGTACACGATTGTGTGCCGCGTGAACAAGAAGCTGATGAAGTACGGCCGTGCGGCTTTCGCCCGCGCGCTTGTCCGCGCGGACGCGAAGTTGTGGCGCATGGGGGCGTAGCCGAATCTTATCTGTTGGTGTTCTCCGGGGGAATCTGGTAAAATTGACGCCGTTCGGTTTTACCAGAAGGAGAGCCCGCAGATGAATTGGCTGATGTTCAAAGACGGCGACAAGGAGACGCTCGAAGCGTGGAACGAATCCGCTTCGGGTTGCCTCAGGAACGTGTCGCCGGACGTGGACAGGGTCGAACTCGTCCTTCCCGCCGCGGGTGACGCGGTCTTCGCGTATGCGAACAACGTCGACCTCACGGGGAGCCTGCGCGTCTCTTTCAAGGGCGGGGCCATGCAGGAGTTCGAGATCCCCCTGCCGTACCATGGCGTGTTCGTGACGCAAGGCACCGACGCCGAAAAAAGGGATGCGCCCCAGCGGTTGGTCTGGAGTTCCTGGCTCGGCGAAATGCCTGGGCTGCGGAGCGTGCGAACGGCCAACGGGAAGCAGGATGAGCTGCGGCTGGGGTTGCCGGATGGGAACTTTCTCGTTGTGGGCGGGAAGAAGTCCTTCAATCCCAGCAGCTGGAGCGACATTCCGTTCGTCCGTTGGTGGGCAAAGGCCTTCCCGGGCGTCTACGGCGGGGAGCTGGCGTGCGAGGACATGGCGAAGTGGTCCGAGGCGAACCCTGTGCGGGAATATGACGCCGACGACCTCGACCATCGCATGGCGGTGACGTTCCCCGTGTGGCTGCGCAATCGTCTGCTTCGGCTCTACTATCGCCACTTTGTCGCGAACAAGGGTTCGCGCAGCTGGAACGACCTGGCGGCGGCGCTGGTGCCCGTTTCGTCGGTTGGCCGGCGGCGGTTCAGCGGTTTTGACGTCATCCGCCCGGACAACGTCTTTGAGGCGGCCGGGCGCATCAGCGGCATCAGGCGCTTCAGGATGAGCAGGGGCTACGTCGGGTTCCTGCCCGCCGGGTACCGGCAGAACCACCCGTCGTTCGCAGGGCGAATCTGTCCGATCGAGAGCCCGGAATCCGAGATGGTGGGCGTGCAGCTGCAGCTGGCGCGCGGGGCCTGGGTGGATGCGGACGGCAGGATCATCGCGGGAGACGGCAACGGGCGGGACGCCCGTTGTCCCAGTGCGCAACGGGCGGGACGCCCGTTGTCCCAGTACTCGGCGAACGTGAGCTGGTGCACGTCGCTGATCCCTTTCCTGAACCACAACGACGCCGCCCGCAGCATGATGGGCGCGAAGAACATGCGCCAGGCCGTGCCCGTGAGCGGAGCGGAACCGCCGCGCGTGAAGTCCGGCGGCGAAGAGGGGCTTGTGGCGTTCATGCAGCCGCTAGAGGAAGCTGGGCTGTGCCCGCGCTGCTCCGAGGACGGCGCGCTGAAGATCGGACGCGACCTGCTCGTCGCCTACCTCCCCTGGTACGGCTGGAACCTCGACGACGCGGTCGTGGTGAGTGACGCGATTGCGAAAACGATGGCCGTCACAGAAGAGAAGGATTATGTTCTCGACGTGGGGCCTGAATGGACGTGTACCAAAATCCTCGCGCCGGGTCGGCGCCTGCGCGAAGGCACGGTCATAGCCGAGTTCACGGGGAACAAGGGCGGCAAGGCGCACGTCCATAAAATCCAGTATGTCGACGCCGCCCCTGCGACGCTCGTGCAGATTGAATATCCGCCGGAGATGAAATTGGATTCCGCGGCGCGAGGTCCGGGGGGCATGTGCCGCCTGAAATACCGGATCGCGCGCGACTTCGTCTTGGGGCCGGGCGACAAGCTGATGGGGCGCCACGGCAACAAGGGCGTCATCTCCAAGGTGCTGCCGAAGCGCGAGATGCCCTGTCTCTCCGACGGCACGCCGGTCGACATCCTCCTGAACCCGCACGGCGTATTGTCGCGCATGAACCCCGGCCAACTGCTGGAGACGCATCTGGGATGGCTGTTCCACAGGGGGAAGACGGATGCCGACGTGCTGGCGGAGGGGGCGGTTGGCCCGGTCGGTTCTCCGCGTTGCGGTGCGGTAGACCACGAGAAGGTCAGGAAGCTGCTTCGGAATACCGGACTTGACGAATTCGGCAAGGTGCACCTGCACTGGACGCTGCCAGGCGGGCGCAAGGTGACGACTGCGTCGCCCGTCGTGGTGGGGTACCAGCATTTCTTCCGGCTGCACCACATCCCCGCGCTGAAGGCGCAGGCGCGCCGCGGCGGGACGGACGCGACATATTCCTGCGCCACGGGGCAGGCCGCGCACGGACGGTTGATCGGCGGCGGGCAGCGCGTCGGAGAGATGGAGATGTGGGCGCTTTCCGCCTATCCCGGGTCGGCGCCGATCATCGCGGACCTGTTGTGCAATTCCGACGCCGTCGCCGTGAAGGGCGCCGGCGCGTCCGAACTCGGCCAGACCGGGTTCGCACAGGTCTTGTCGGATCATCTGGCCGCGCTGTTGGTCAAAATGGAGATCGACAAAGAAAAGGGAACGGTGTCGTTCGGGCGGATGACGGACGGCGACGTCCTGAAACGGATCGGGCTGGACAAGGCGCCGGATATCCGTTCGCGCATGGTCACGAACGCGACTGCCGTGTCAAGGCATTCCGCGCAGTTCCGCTGCCCCTGCCATGCCGAGACGCTGGCGTTCGGCGGACGGCGTTTCACGTGGACGGGCGACGATGCACGCACGTCGTTGAGCCTGGACGCGCTGTTGTCCCGCTTCGGGGTGTCCTTGAAAGGTCCGTTGGAGAAAGACGAGAAGGGCGGCTACCGGATACGCGTTGCGGGAGCGACAGGTAAGCGCAACGGGCGAGACGCCCGTTGTCCCGGTCGGGCGGACGCTCTGGAAGTGACGCCGCTCTGGGGGCGGACGGGGGAAAAGGCCGCCACGCTGTCGCTGGAGGTGAACACGGCGGGCCTCGGCATTGACGGACTTGGCAATGTGCGGTGTTTCTTCAAGCGGAAGGTGAAGGCGGGCGAAGTGCTTCGGAGGCTGTGTCTCGACGCGTCGGACAAGCAGGCGGAGAAGATGGGGGATGCGTTTGTGCTGTGTCCGTGCGAAGCGTGCAGCTCGAAAACGCCGGGTGAGCGTTTTCTGCTCAAGGCGGTTAACCCGCAAGACGAGATGTCCAAGGGCGGCGTCTGCGATCCGGCCGTGTTCGGTTCGCTTCGCGAAGCCTTCGTGCGAGCCGACGAGGAGAAGTGGGGCGTGATCGAACTCCCCGAACCGATCGACTACCCGGCCCGGGAACTGACGGGCGCGGACTTGTCCGGCCAGCCGCAGTTGCGCTACGTCCCCGTGCCGCCGCTCCGGTACCGCGTGGGCTACGAAGGGGACGAGGATCCGTTCGGGTACGGGAAGATCATCGCCGCGTGCGATTGCTATTCCGCGGCGAAGGACGATGACGGCAAAGGGACGGCGTTGGCAGGAATCAAGGCGGCGGTTGCAGATGTATTCCAGGCATTGCTGGCCGCGCTTAGCGGGAAACACGGACTCGTGAGGCGGGAAGGGCTTGGCCGGCGGGTGGACCGTTCGTGCCGCATGGTCATCACGCCGGGGCCGGACCTTGGGTTCGACGAGGTCGGCGTTCCGGCGACCATTCTCTGGGAACTGCTGGCGGATCGCATCGCAGATGGGCGGGTGAGGGTTAAAGGACGGACGCTCAGCATCGACACGCGCGCGACGGCGCACGGCGTGATTTCGGCCGGCTTCGGCTGGCGGTCGCCGAAGGAGAGCGCGGGGAAAAGGCTCGCGGAGAAGGCGGAGATGCTTGAAGCCTATCTGGCGAAACACCCCCATTGGATGCTCATGAACCGGCAGCCGTCCCTCCACAGATACAGCATGCAGGCCTTCAAGGTGAAGGTCCTGAAGCCCGGCGACGGCGAGGTGTTCCGTCTTCAGCCTCTTTCGTGCAAGGGATTCGGGGCGGACTTTGACGGCGACGAGATGGCGGGCTACCTGCCGCTTTCCGATGCGGCGCAGAAGGCGCTGCCGCGCCTGGCGCCGTCCGCGAACCTGCTCTCTGCGGGCGACGGACAGATCACGCCGAACTACGACCGGGACTTCGTGACGGGCGCGTATCTCATGTGCGCCCGCGATTCCGAAACTGCGCGGAACCGGCTGGTTGAAGCCTGCGCGAAGGGCGACGCCGAATCCGTGCTGAAGTACGCGCGCGAGGCGTTCACGAAGTGTACGGAGGAGGGCGTCTCGTTCGGCTACTACGATCTTGTGTCGTATGACGGAAAGAACGGGTTCGTGGCGGACATGGTCAACTCCGGGGCGAACGGAGGGAAGCAGATCGGGCAATTCACGGGTCCGCGCGGTTGGCTCGATCCGGGTGCGTTGGGCTTCAAGTTGGCAGAAGGGGAAAAGAACCGGTTGTTCGCCGTCGGGGGATCGCTCGTCGGCGGCATGTCATGGGAGGAACTTTTCTGGTCGTCGTTCAACGCACGCGCCTCGATGTGCGACAAAAAACTCAGCACGGGCAAGGCGGGCGACCTCACGCGCCGCCTCGTCTATGCCCTGCGTCCCGTGACGATTACGTGCAAAAAATGCACGCATCCGACTGGCCGGCGTTCCGTGCTGACCTGCGGGTGCAGGGATGGCGTCTGCGCGGCGTGCTACGGCGCATTGCCGGGCGGCGAGTTGCCTGAACCCGGATATCCGGCGGGCCTTGTGGCGGCTCAGTCGATCGGCGAACGCGGCACGCAGCTTTCAATGAAGAGCGCGCATGCGGGGCGTCGCGAGGTGGATATCGATTCGGTGCGCCAACTGATCCTTGCAGGCGGCGGGGACGGGGGTGGAATCAAAGACTATGACGATTTCTACGTGCACCTGTGCGGTTCGCCTTACCGCGCACTTGACCCCCGGCATGTTCAGCTCCTCTGGCGCGTTCTCTGCCGCCAGGACGGAAAATCCCTGAACGAGGTGCTGAGGAGCGTTGACGCGCGCGGGGATCTGGAATCGCTCGCGCGCCGTGTGAACCGGAAAATGGCCGAGCGGTTCCTCAGCGGCGAGGTACGCGGCGTTCCGCTTGCCTCGCCGTCGGCGCAGGTGATGTTCAACAGTTTCGACGTGGAGGGGTGACGATGCCGATCCGGATTGGAATGACGGCTCGGGTTTCCGCGACCCAGTCTGCTCAGACAACGGCTGTGGCCGGGGCCGGGACAACGATCTCCACAGATGTAAAGGGGACGGTGAAGGCCGGATACAGGGTCGCCGCCGCCATCAAGGCATCGGTTTTTATCCGGGTCAGCTGCGAGGTCCAGACATGGATCATGGAGAAGCTGATCGCTGACAAACGGATCGTCGTTGACGGCGAAGATCCCGAAGGCGAATACGACGATGTCGCAAAAGCCGCCGAGGAAGAATTTGATTCAGAGGTCGATCTGGTCGATGAAGACGAGAGTGGGGATGACGGCGATTTCTTGACCCCGCATGCGGTACCGGACGGCGAGGTCTCTCCGCAATTGGGCTCCCTCCCGCGTTTCTATGAGATCAAGGTCGTTCAAAGGCGGCCGGGGAGATGGGCGTGCGTTCCGCCCCGCAACCCCCTGTTGGGTTACCGGGTCAATGGTTTCGACGAGGAGGCGCAGCGGATACTCGACGCGGCCCGCAGGCAGTTCGCCTTCTACGCCGCCGTGGCGAAATGGCTGCAGGAGGAGAATGCGGCCCTTCGGGAACAGACGGCGTTTCGGGAAAAACATGCGCCGAAGACGCGAATAGACTTCTGGAAATCCGATTTCTGCAAAGACGTTGGCCTCAAGGACGACACGTCCATCCACGGTTATTGCGAGAAATGCCGCTTGTCCTGGCCGTCGGCTTCTCTGCCATTGGCATGCGTATTTACTATTTGAGGATTGGGACGCGGCAAGCGCGTCCTCTCCCTCGATTGCAGAAAAATTCAGAAAATCGGTAAGTTTCGGGGGGACTAAACGTCCTATCCTTGTGGAGATACTATGCCATGGCAACGAAAACAGAAAAAATCAACTTGAATTCGCGGATCGGCGATCGTTTTGAGCCGGTCCCCATGACGCCTCGCAAGATGGTCGAGGTGTTGGACTGTGACGAGACCCAGATCAAAGGCCTCGTCATCGGGCAGACAACCTACAAGCTGAGCGATCGGTTCTACAAGACCCTCGCCGCCGAACTGGGGATTCCCTTCGGCGTGTTCGGGTTCTTCACCCCTCTGGAGGTGATGACGCGCGCGGCCGAGAAGGAGCCGGACCTGCCGTTGCGGGTCACCGTCGACACGGCACGGGACCAGGCGCTCGGCCTCACGCCGGACAAGGGTCTGCCCATGCCGGTGAAATTCATCGAGCGGGTGCTGCACGAGGATCGCCGCCTGCAGGAGGTCGAATACGGCAACGGCATGCTGAGCGCCATGCTGGATCTCGACGACCCGTGGAACGTGCCGAACGACAGCACCTACCATGTGCGCGTGCGCTGCCGCGTGCCCGTGGACGGCGTGGGGATGCCCGACATGAGCCTCGCCACCTGGCGGCAGGTGTGTTCGAACGGCGCGGTGGCCGAGGCGCCGCTGTTCCGCACGAAAATGGAGATCAAGGACAACAGCGGCGAGCATTTCCGCCGTCTCTTGGCGTCCTTCAGCAATCCGTCCGGCATCGAGATGCTGCAGGAGCGCATGTGCGCGGCGGCGTCCACGAAGGCGTCGGTGGGCGAGGTCGTGCTACTGGAGGGGCTGATCCGCCGCTCGGTCGCGAACACGCGCAACCAGATGCTGCTCCGGGAGCGCCTGAACGAGATCGCGGGGAACCCGTGCGTGCGCTACGGCGTGACGGACCTCACGAACATCGGCCAGAAGAAGCGTCCGCTCCTGCCCGTGGGGTGCAGCGTGGCCGACCTCCTCAACTTCGCCTCGGAGCTCTCGACGCACCATGTGGACCTGCTCAAGCCCGAATCCACGCTCCACCTGTTCGCGGGAACGATGCTGTCCAAGGACTTCGACCTGCAGGACCTCTATCCGAACGCGGTCCGCACCAGCAACTTCTACCTCAACGGACTCGAATTCTCACAGGAGGCCGCATAAGGTGACGCAGTACGAACAGAGGTCCTACCAGCAGGAGGCGATCAAGGCGGGCGTGGCGGCCTTCGCCGATCGCGGCCGCACGTCCGTCCTGCTCGAATCGCCGGTCGGTTCGGGCAAGACGTATATGGCCCTTGAGATGATCCACCGCTTTCAGGAACGTCTGGGACGGTCGCTCAAGATCGGCTGGGTGGCGCCGCGCCACCATCTGCTGCGGCAGATGATGGAGGCGAACCGCGACCTCTACCGCGACAACCTCCGTCCCGTCTCGCTCTTCGAGAAGGTGCCGCCGGAGGTGGACCTCGTCGTCCTCGACGAGGCCCACCACGAGGCGACGCAGAGCTGCGTGCTCCTCTACGAGCGGATGCGCGCCAAGTGGACGATCGGCCTGTCGGCCACGCCGATGCGGACGGACCGCATGAAACTCTCCTTCCAGGAGACGGTGCGCACCTGTTCCATCGGCCGCCTCGTGCGGGAAGGGTACCTCAGTCCGTTCAATTCGTACGTCATTCCGAACTACGGCGTGGAAACGGTGGCGGATTTCTACCTGGCGGATCCCGGCCGCTGGGGAAAGAGCCTCGTGTTCTTCCCCACGATCGCCGAATGCGTGGCGTTCCGCGAGCGCCTTGTCGCAGGCGGCGTGGGATGCGAGGTGGTGACGGGGGAGAGCGACAAGGAGAGCCAGATCGAAATGTTCGCGCGCGGCGTCGTGCCGGTGGTGGCGAACGTGGCGATGCTCACGGAGGGGTTCGACCAGCCGGACGTGGCGAGCATCTTCGCACGCGACGCCTCGCGCCTGCCGACGATCCAGATGTGCGGGCGCGGTCTCCGGCGGGCTCCCGGCAAGGTGGCCTGCAACATCGTGCAGAGCGCGAACACGAACTACCTCTTCGAGCGCGTGGCGCCTCCGCGCAACGCCTTCCGGTGGCAGCAGGACCGCTGGCTGGCGCTGACGGACGGCACGGAGGCGATCGAACAGACGCTGAAGGAGACGCTGCGCCGGATGTGCGCCCGCGAGAAGGCGGACCGCGCGGCGCGTAAAAGCGAGTTCAGGCACGCGGCGCGTGTCGTCCCGCAGAAGTTCGCGCGCAAGATCCGGCGCCTTGAACGGGCCGAAAAGGAGGAAAAGGCGTTTTATGCGGCGTTCGGCGACATCTACGACACGCTGGCGCGCTTCCGCGAGGCGGCGCATGCAGTGTGTTGGGACGCCGCGCCCGGACCGTGCGCCATCCATCTCAACAAGGGCTTCGGCACGAGCCTGGAACGGGTGACGGCGATCCCCAATTTCCTGCGCGACGGCGACCGGGTCGTCCCGGCGCTTGGCGTCAACCTCCGCGTGTGCGTCAACGACGCCTGGCGGCGCTCGCTGTCGCATCGGCGGCTCGCCGTCGATCTCCTGAAGGGAATGGTGCGGCTGAAACTCTCGGCGGACGGCCGTGCGCCGAATTCGAGCGAGGTCGCCATGATGATGGACTACTTCGGCTACAACGAGTCCGCGAACACGTACCGGCGCGAAACGCCGGTGGTGGAGGTCCTGCGCGCGGCAGACGAGCTTCTGGCGGACGTGCTGCCCCGCCTCCGCACCGCGCTCATGAATCCGTTCGCGGCGACGGCGAAGGGCGACGCGCGCTACTACTTGGGCGCAAAAAACAAGTAACGGAAACGTCGCGCGTGCCGCGCCCGGAAACAAGGAGGATGAAAATGAAGAACGACTATGAGCTGGAAGGAATGGACGAGACGCCAGAAGTGGACATGGAGGTGCCTGATTCGGACATGGAGATGCCCGACACGGACATGACGGAGACGGAGGCGAAACGCGCCAAAGAAGAGTACGTGCTGGCGGACTCGTCCGTTCAGTACTACCTGTACCAGATGGCGCGTGTGCCAATGATGACGGAGAAAGAGGAATCTGCGGCGTTCAAGGCTATTGACGCGGCCGAGACGGCGTGCCGGAAGACCTTCGACGGATTTCCCTTCGCGTCGGCGATGTATGCGCGGCTTCTTGACCGCATTGAAGGCCAGGAGGAACGGTTCGACAGCATTGTCTCCGATGCCTTTGACGGCGATCGGGCCGCGTATGCGGCGAAGATCCCCGCGTTTCGCCGGAGGCTCAAACGGGCCCGGAGCGGCGTGGCGGTTTCGCGGTGCGCGGCCGAGATGTGCATTGCCCAGAAGTGCTTTGAGGCGCTCTGCGCGGATGCCGACGCGGAGTTCGGCGCGGAGGCCGGTTTCGTCGAGAAGTTCGGCGAACTGCGCCGGGCGCTGTCGACTGCCCAAGAGGCGCGGGCGCGGGTGGTGGAGGCCAACCTCCGGCTGGTCGTGTCCATCGTCAAGCGCTTCATGCACTTCGGGCTGGAGTTCCTGGACCTGGTCCAGGAGGGGAACGCCGGGCTGGTGCGGGCGGTGGAGCGCTTCAACTACCGCAGGGGCTATCGGTTCTCGACTTACGCGACGTGGTGGATCCGCCAGGCCGTGACGCGCGCGCTGGCCGATCAGGGACGGACGATCCGCCTGCCGGTCCATCTCGTCGAGCGTCTGCAGCTGCTCCGCCGCGTCCAGAAACAGCTGATGCAGCGGCTGGGACGGGATCCGACCGAGGCCGAAGTGGCGCAGGAACTGGGCATTTCGCCGCAAAGGGTGCGTACGCTCTGGACCATGGCGCAGCGCCCCATCTCGCTCCAGGCGAAAGTGGGTGAGGAAGACGAGGCCTGTTTCGGGGATTTCGTGGTGGACGCGACGAGCTGCGATCCGTCCGTGGCGACGGAACGGAACCTGATGCACGAGCGCGTGATGGACGTGCTGAGCACGCTCGGCCCCCGCGAACGTGAGGTGATCGACTACCGGTTCGGGCTGTCCGACGGCAATTGCCGCACGCTGGACGAGATCGGCCAGATGTTCAACGTCACGCGCGAGCGCGTGCGCCAGATCGAGTCGAAGGCACTGCGGGCGCTGCGCCAGCCGAAACGACTGCGTTACCTGAGCGACCACACGGGAGGGGGGCGCTTGTCGCGGCCGAAAAGCGCCTAGAACTTGAAATCCCTGACCGTTGCAAAGCTCAGGCCGAACTTCTTGAGGTACTTCGACAGCCCTCCGGGCGAACCTTTCGGCGCTTTCCCCTTGCGCGTCGTGCGCAGCCTCTGGCTGGCCTCCGAGAGCGTGCGCGATCGCTGGCAGACGGCGACGACGTACAGGAGCTGGACGAGGTCCTCCGGCCAGGCGTTGTCGTACTTGTCCTTGGGGACGAGCTTCGCCAGCGGGGAATAGTCGAGGTCGGGCAGGCTCGCCATGTCGGCGGCCGGCTGTGCGCGCGAAGGCGACTGGTCGACGACTGAGGGGGGGGGCGGAGATGGCGCAGCAGGTGCAGGTGCGGTGTAGACAATCTCGCCGGCCGCCTGTTCCTCCCTTGCGTATTCGATTTCCCGCTTGACGTCATCAACCGTGATCTGGAGGCCGTTGGCAAGCGTCGCCATCCTGAAGATCATGGAGTTGAACTCGCGAAAATTGCCTTTCCACTCCGTGGTGTCGGCTTCCGCGTATTCAATGAAGAGCTTAAGGGCGTCGGGGGCGAATTCGAGATGCTTTTCGTACTTCTCGTTGAAGATGTACAGGACCTGCTGGCAGTTGAGACCGATGTCCTTTCGCCGTGCGGCGAAACCGGGGCGCTCCTTGTCGGCCAGGCCCGGGATGCGGAAATGCCACGTGTTGATGCGTTCAAGTAGATCCCTGCGGAAATTGCCCTTGGCCACTTCGGTCCGCAGATCGCGGTTGGTCCCGCAGATCAGCATGAAGTCGCATTGGATGACCTCTTGGGAGTGGGGACGCCTGAACTTCTTGTCTTCGATCGCCGTCAGGAGCATTGGCTGGACTTCTTTGGGGAGTTCGGCTATCTCATCGAGGAAGAGCAGACCGCCGTTGGCTTGCTGCAGCCTGCCTTCGCGCGTTTCCTCGGCACCCGTGTAGTCGCCTTTGTCGTGGCCGAACAGCTCGCTCTTGATCATGCCGGGATCTCCGCTCAGGGTCGCGCAGTTCACGTGCACGAAATTCCTGTCGAGGCCTTTGATCTTTGCGATGTTCTTGGCGAGCTGCGTCTTGCCGCTGCCGGTTGGCCCGGTGAAGAGGATGGGCTCCTTCGTCCTCTGGACGACGAAAAGAATCCGGTCGAGAAGCTTCGTGAACTCCCTGTTGCCCTGGTCGATGAAGATGCCGTCGTGAAGGCCGTTGTTCTTGGCACGCTTTTTTGTCTCCGCCGAGAGCTGGCGGTACGCTTCGTTGAACTTCTCGGGCTCGTCTATCGTATAGCTCCCTTCGGGGGTGAGATAGTCGCGCTTGGTGTTGTCGTGCCAGGGGGAGGGCAGGATTCTCATGCCAGGGAACTTGCCTTCCTGGCTGAGCATGAAGAGCGATTCCCTGATCTGCATCGTGCCGTGGTTGCAGTTTACGTAGCAGTCTACGTTCTGCGCGCGGAATTCCGCGGCGTGTTCCTCGGCAAACCTGTAGAGCGCCTTGAACACCTCGATCATCCGCCACGGGTTGAAGTTCATCTTTTCCAGATGGAGGCGCGTGCCGGGACTGCGCAGCCGGATGTCTTCGGCGACCTCTTCAAAGATGGTCTGCATGTTGCCCTTGAGGCCGCTGTAGAGGAGATAGTAGTCGTCAAAATGCAGGTCGGGATAGGAGGCGAGCGCGACGGACGGCCGCCAGATGTCCGTCCTCTTGATGGTGTCGACACCCCTTTTCAGAAGAAAGCCAATCGTCTTTTGGTTCCGCCCAAACCGGGAAAGGAATGTCCGGTCCTGGATCTTATGCGCGAGCTGGTCGTGTTCGTAACCGAAATACGAAATCAGGATTTTCGTTTTTTCCATGATAAGAGTCCTTTTATGGTTTGTTCGGGGTTGAATTTTATCACACACTCTTGAATGAATGGAAATAAAGATTGAATAAAATATTTATCGGAATACGGCCTCGGCACGAGGCGTGTATTTTTGCGTCTGTAATATTGATATTGGTTGGTTGGATTGACTGCCGTATCTCCAAAATGTGAGGCTTTTTTGTTTTTGACAGGATTACAGGATTGTCAGGATTTACAGGATTTTATGATTTAGAAAACAATCCTGTTAATCTTGTAAATCCTGTAATCCTGTCTAAATAGTGTCTGCGCCAATCAATCAGCTAACCAGTAAGTTGATTGGTCATGTCTCAAGGCAGGGGCGGACGAGAGACGAGCGAGCGGGAAGGCAGGTGGTCAGAATCAGACCTCCCATTCAAATCGTGAGTAAAAAACAGGATTTTTCACCCCCAGGTGTTAGGTTTGCGCCGACGGCACGTTCTCTGCTCTTGGGGACACAATAAAAAAGGAAACGAACATGAAAGACGATGATGAGTTGTTTGGCGCCGAAGATTTGTTCGGCGAAGTCGTGAAATCCGACCGCCCGAAATACACAGGCCGTCGTCGCGCGAAGAAGGCCCAGAAGGACCTATTCGCCGAAATCAAGGTCAGGATGGTGATGCGCATCTACAACATCTCCCGCGCGCGGGCGATCAAGATCATCGCCGGACGGGCAGCGGAGAAGAAGGCGCTCGAGGCGGCCAGCTCGCCGGAGGCCGAGAAGCACAACGGGCTCATGTCCGCCGAGGATTTCTTCGGCGATTGCGGCTGATTGACGAGGGAAGGAAATCGAGGGCAATCATGGCAAAATTCAAGAACATCCCGCAGACGTTCCTCTACAGGAAACTCCTGAAATTCTGGGGGAACGTGGTCCACAACTTCAAGGACGCCTGCCGCGACACCGATTTCTTCGACGTCGTGCGCAACTGCTTCGACCACGACAAGGCGGTCGAACTGATCGAGGCGGCCTATACGCCGGCCGAGCTGGAGGAGATGCGGCATGCGAAATCCCGCGTCTGCCGCCTGGACCTCAGCGACTCTCTGGACGATGTGCTCTGCGCGCTCTGGAACAACGAGGGCTCGCGCGACAAGTGCCGCGCCGTCCTCGACGCGGCGCGCGAGTACATGGAGGCCGACTGCGCGGACAAGGGCGCGGACATCCTCGCGCGCCGCTTTGCCGAGCTCAAGCGCGTCCTCAAACTCGGCGACCTCGAGGCGGAGATCCTTGTGCTCGCCTACGTGTGCGCCCAGACGTGCTTCAGCTGGCCGTGCCGCGTGGACGACCGGGAGAAGCCGCTGTACTACGCGATGGCGCTCGACCGCTCGTACGACGAGGTCGTGCGCGCGGTTTCCCCGAAGGGCAAGCTGCTCAAGCTCGGCCTTCTGGACGGCGACTACGACTTCTGCCGCCGTACGCTGGGCGGGTACATGGACGGCACGTCCGACGAGACCATCGAGCGCCGGTTCTACGCGAAGAGCGAGGAGACGGACGTCCTCCCCTGGGAGTTCTACGGCGACCTCGCGGCGAAGGACGGCGAGGTCCTCAAGCGCATGGTCGCCGCGAGCGGCGGGAAATGCAACATCCTCCTCTACGGCGCGCCCGGCACGGGCAAGACATCCTTCGCCCGTTCCCTCGCGAAGGTACTCGGACGCACCGCGTTCGAGGTCCGCCAGGGCGACGAGGACGGACGGAACATGAAGTCCGAGGCCCGCATGATGGGCATCCAGGTGTGCAACGGCCAGGAAGACCCCGCCACGAGCCTGATGATCGTGGACGAGGCGGACGAGCTCCTGCGCGGGTCGTCGTGCGGCTCCAGCATCTTCGGGATTTTCGGGTTCGACGGCGACATCGGCGGCAAGTCCACCGAGAAGGGGGTGATGAACGCGATCCTCGACGAGATGAAGATGCCCGCCGTGTGGATTTCCAACGCCCCGGCATGCGAAATGGACGAGTCCGTGCGCCGCCGCTTCGACTACTCCATCTGCTTCGAGCGCCTCAACAACGCCCAGCGCGTCGCAATCTGGCGCAACCAGGTGGCGAAGCACGGCCTCGCGGACCTCATCCCCGAGGCGAAGCTCGACGAGTACGCCGTCAAGTACGAGACGAGCGCGGGCGGCATCTCCACCGTCCTCGCGAACGTGAAGCGCATGGCCCCCGCGCCCGACCAGGTGGACGAACTCGTCGCCACCCTGATGAAGCCGCACTGCAGGCTCATGGGCGTGAAGGACGCCCACGCCTTCCTCCCCGCGAAGGACTACTCGCTCGACGGCCTCAGCATCAGGGGCAAGGTCTCCCTCGACCGCATTGTGAAGGCGGCGCGCAACTACCTCGACGCCGGCTTCGGCGCGGCGGCGGAGGACAAGTCGCGCATGAACGTCCTCCTCTACGGGCCTCCCGGCACGGGCAAGACCGAGTTCGTGAAGTACCTCGGAAAGGCGCTCGACCGCAAGGTGGTGGTGATGAAGGGCAGCGACATCCTCGGGATGTACGTGGGCCAGACCGAGCAGAACATCGCCCGCGCGTTCCGCCGCGCCGAGGCCGAGCACGCCATACTCTTCTTCGACGAGGTGGACGGCCTTCTCCAGGACCGCTCCGGTGCGAGCCACAGCTGGGAGATCACCCAGGTGAACGAGCTCCTCCAGCAGATGGAGAACTTCGACGGCATCATGGTGGCCGCCACGAACTTCTCGAAGAACCTCGACCCCGCGACGATGCGCCGGTTCACGTTCAAGCTGGAGTTCGGCTACCTCGACGACGCCGGGAAGAAGGCGTTCTTCGAGCGCATGTTCAAGACGACGCTCACGGACGAGGAGTTCGCCGAGCTGCGCCCGCTCCGGAACCTCGCGCCCGGCGACTTCCGCACCGTGCGCCAGGAGCAGTTCTACCTCGGCGACGCCGTCACGAACCTCGACCGCATCGCGGC
>JAFRSR010000094.1 GCA_017427485.1 Kiritimatiellia bacterium | reverse complement strand
TCGCCGGACGATGGGAAGACGACAGGTCCGCTGCGGAAATCATCGCCGAGATTGAAGGCGCGCGCAGGTGAATGTTTCCTTAAACGAAGGAAGAAATACGATAATGTTTCCTTGAACCAAGGAAATAATGTGGGAAAGTTTTTTGACGGCATTATCCCTTTTGGGCCGGATTGGCACGGTTGTTGCTCATGTTCTTTTGTCGCCGATGAAGCTCGTGGGAGCAGCGGTCTCCAAAACCGCCAGCGCCGGTTCGACTCCGGCCCTCGGCGACGCTCGTGATTGAAAAAGAAACAGGAGCGCCGGCAATGTCAAAGACTATCCATGGAACGAAGACATGTTTGACCCTGCGCCTGAGTGCATGGTGGTTCAAGCACCAGTGGCACAAGCGGTATCGCGTGAAAGCAAGGGCTTTGGTGCGACAAGCGGAACTTGGCGGCGATGTCGTGGCCAACGATTTCCCGCGTATGCGCGAAGTCAGCAACATCACCGACTCAAAAGGCGATTTCTGGTAAAGCTTTTACAACAATGCTTTAAGGAAATCAGACAGGAAGCAACATGGCTGGACATCGAAAATTCAAAGACCTTGTGGCGAAGATGTCGCCAGAACGCCAAGCACACATCAAGATAGAGGCGGATGAACTTGCCAGCTTGAACGATTCGTTTCCTGATGGAATGTGTGATTGCAACGGTGAGCCGTGTACAGGGGCAATCACGTCGTTGCGAGATGGCCTCTGCGAAGCGGGGCGGACCCCGTGCGAGGGGAAAGGAGAGCGAGTCGCGCCTGTTCGCTAACGCTCCCACGTACAAAAGATGGCTGAACATGAACATCCGTTGCGCCGCCAAGATGGCGGCTTTCCCAGTTAGCGGCGCGCGCCCTACCGGTGCGGTCACGCGGGAGCGTGACCCTACCTGGGAGGACGTGCGGGGCAGAGGCTGACACGGTGACTAGCGCACGTGGCTGGTTACGAAGGGGCGGTTGAGACGGGCGGCGGCTTGGGCGAATTCGACTGGCTTCAGCTTGAGAAGTCGGGCGGTGGATCGGACAAGCTTGGCGGGGATGTCGCCTCCGCCGCAGGCGCGGCGCATGTCGTCAAGGGCCTGCCTGACGGCGGCCATGTCGATTTTCTTGGTGGCAAGAAGTTGTGCTTTCATGGTTTGCTTGGGTGTGGTTTGGTATGGGCGGGGAGTTTTTCCCATCCGGGTTTGCGGTAGTCGCCGCGACGCGTGCGTTCGTCTTGCAGTTGGCGGCGGAGCGCGTTTTTCGAGCGGCGATGCGCCGCCCAGTTCAAGTCGGTTTGCGAAGGTGAAACCGAAGCGACGGCCTCGTGGATGAGTTTGGCCGCCAGCGCCGACGGCGTGACGCCCAGCGAGCGCGCAAGGGCGCGGAAGCGCGCTGCGTCGTCGAGCGGGAAACGCGCCGTCAGCGCGTAGGTCTCGGGGTTGTTCTGGTTCATGGGAGGGAAAGTTAAAACCGGGGGATGTGGGACCATCCCCCGGACGGAATCAGCGAGTCCAGAACGCCGTACAAGTCTTGACGACCAACACTTCAGTCTTGGGGATTAAGCTTCTCCAGTCTTAAATCGTAATTGACCCGAATATCATTCTCGTGGTTGATGACGTCGGTCAGCGTGTGGATTCGACCGGCGATCCGGCTCTTCTCCTTGAGAGCGCGGGCAATCGAGACGGGTTGTTTCATCGTATCGCCCGAGGAGATCCTGCACCATTGCGTTCACTCAAGCGTACCTTTCGGAGTCGCCGGGCGGTTGACGGCGAAAGTATAGCACATTGCCTTCGGGGGCGAAAGGGGGTAAAGTGAAGAAATGCGAGTAGCATCTACCTGTCTCGGTTCGTTACGTCTATGTGCTTGGTTTCGTCCCCAAAATGTGGTAAGATTTTCTTGAAATCTGAGGTACACTGCATGATGGCTAAAAGAAATGACGAAACGAACGAAAGAGATACTGCTACGGTATGCCGAGAAGTATGAACGGGCTTTCCCGAGTCCGGATCCGTCGGAATTCCTGAAGGCGGCAGAGGGTGTGAGAAACCAAGAAGCCACGGCGTTTGTCGCGGCGTGTCTGAGTTTTGGCTCGATTGAGCAGTTCATGCCGAAGATTGAGCAACTGATTGAGTGGGCAAAGGATTCTGGCGGCATGGATCAATGGATCCGGCGCGGCGCGTTCAAACGGAAGGTTCGGGCTGATGCATGTCGGTGCTTCTACCGTTTCGTGACGTACGCCAATCTTCATGCATTCCTGCGAACGTACCAACAGATCATGTGTAAACATGAAACTTTGGGAGAATATGTGAGGGAGAATGGAGACGGTACGGGCTTGGGCGCGGTGAAAGCCATTTGCGCGGCATTCGCAGATTCAGACGTGAGTTATCTGGTTCCGGCAAATGCTTCTTCTGCGTGCAAGCGCATTTGCCTGTTCTTGCGGTGGATGGTGCGCGAACCACCGGTTGATCTTGGCTTGTGGAAAAACTTTATCCGTCGTGAGAGTCTCATCATGCCGCTGGACGCCCATGTCTTGAAACAGGCTCGAATGCTTAAGTTGCTCAAGAAGGAGCCCGCCGCGATGGCGACAGCGCGCAAGTTGACTGCAATCATGGCCGAGGTGTTTCCCGGCGACCCGCTGCGCGGCGATTTCGCGCTTTTCGGCCAAGGTCGATCTAGTGGGGATTGACGCGCCTGATGTATCAACGCCGTCCAAAGTAGCCCCTTGAGCATGGATTTGGCGGGATAGGGGTTCCGTCTGAAAGTCTCACGGAATGTCACCGGTGCCGTTTTGGGGTAATCGGTCAGCGATAGGGGGTGGCCTGCGGCGCTAGCACGGAGGTTGGGAGTGTCCTCGGAGACACGGAGTCCATTTTGGAGTTTTGCTTCGCGCAAACGAATGACTTGGCCTCTCAATCAGCTAGAT
>JAFRSR010000002.1 GCA_017427485.1 Kiritimatiellia bacterium | reverse complement strand
GGGAAAGAAATCGGCCGTGCGCGACTTCCTCTTCCCAAAAGCAGGGCGGTTGGACTGTGCGCAGCATCAGGCGCAGCGGTAGCGGAGCCCCTTTGCCAACCATCGGAGTTTCTACACCCCGCTGTTCAGTGACGCATTACCAAAATTCCAAAATTCGGCCCCCGTGGTAGGGCCCGCTCGCCGAGCGGGCCGGGATTTGCAGTCGCCTCGGCGAGGCGACCCTACCAATTGGCGGCCCCTTTATGCCTTGGGCGCGGCAGGCGCGGCGGGACGCGGAGGCACCTTGAACTCCTCGGGCGTGAAGCGGTAGACCTCGCCGCGGTCCGCCGAGACGTTCGCCGCCAAGACGGCGACCGCGCTCTCGTAGGCGAGCTCGCAGGGGCAGTTGAGGGGCGTGCCGTGGCGGCAGGCCGCGAAGAAGTTCTCGAGGTGCGGCATGTGGGCCGGCTTGTTCATCGTCACGGCGAGGGCGTTGCCGTTCGCCTGCGCGGAGATGCGCGTGTCCACGGCGATGTCCTTCGTGACCTCCTTCTTGATCTTGTCGCCCTCGCTCGGCAGGATCCAGCCCTTGTCGATGAACTTCTGCCAGTCGGCGTCCGACAGGCCGCCCTGGCGCAGCTCGCGCTGCACGGTGTTGCCGCGCGCGGAGATCTCGGCGATCGTGAGCGAGGCGTTCACGCCCATGAACTGCTCGTAGAAGCCGCCGCGCGCGTTTGAGGAAATCACCTGGTAGATGGCCTCGTTCTTCGTGCCGTCGGGCATCTTGAACTCGTAGATGCAGTACATGCGGTCGTACGCCATACGCGGCGGGTTGAACGCGTCCTTGCCGCCCACGGCGCGCACGCTCGACGGCGGCACGCCCCACGCCCAGATGAAGAGGTCGATCTGGTGCGAGCCGAGGTCCACCATCGACCCGCCGCCGTACTTGTAGAACCAGCGCCAGTTGAGGTACTGCTCCGCGTTCTCGTAGCCGTACTTCGTGAGGATCTCCTGCTTCGGGGGACGCTTCACGCTGAAGAACGGCGCGAGCGTGCGGTTCCACTGCGCGTAGGCCGTGGTGATGCGGCCGAGCATGTGCGGCACGACGTTCTCGAAGCAGTGGCGGTAGCGCGGGTTCGAGCGGCGCTGGTGGCCGATCTGGAGGAGCTTGCCCGTCTCCTTCTGCACACGGCACATCTCGGCCGCCTGCTCGAGCTTGTTGCTCATCTCCTTCTCGCAGTACACGTGCTTCCCGGCGCGGAGGCAGGCGCACGTGTGCTCGCAGTGCATCCAGTCGGGCGTCGCGATCACCACCGCGTCGATGTTCTTGTCCTCCTTCGCGAGCATTTCACGGTAGTCCTCGTACGTCTCCACGGCCATGCCGTAGGACTTGAAGAACTGCTTCGCCTGCTGGCACTGGAACTTCCAGATGTCGCACACGGCGCGCACGCGCACACCCGGGATGCGCACGAGCGATGCCGAGAGGACGCGCGCCTCGGCGCCGAAGCCGATGAGAGCGACGTTGATCTGGTCGTCCTTCGGGCCGATGGTGGCCTCCTCGGCGTGGAGGATGTTGAAACTCGGCAGGAACGCGCCGGCAACGGCGGCGCCCTTCACGAAACTGCGACGGTTCAGATTGAATTCCATCTGTATTTCCTTACGGGTTTGACTCGTTTCATTTTACCAAAACCACGGCGCGCGCGCAAGGACGCGACCGCAAGTGACTGGCAAGTTCCTTCTTCGGCCCTATCGAACCGTAAGAGGCCAGGTGATCTCAGGTCGCTTCAACGTCGCGGAGCCGTAACCGACTCCGTTCACGACCACGCCGGCAACCTTTGCGGTATACTTCTTGAGCTTCGTGAACTTTCCCAACCCCTCGAGCGCATAGACTTTAAACGAGCCCTCGAAAGTCCCACTCTTGGACATGTAAGTGAGCCTAATCCCCGAAAGGTTAGTCTTGTCTCTTGAAGTGTCAATGACGAGACCCTTCCCGGACTCTGGGTCCAGCACGACTGGCTGCACGCCTGCCTTCGGCTTGGCCCACTTCACGCCCGCCGTTTTGGCGAACGTCCATCTGGTGCCGGACGAGACACCCCTCTCAGCATTCGGAAGCAGAAAGTCGAGCACTGTTCCAGGAATCGCAGAGGTGTCGCCCGCGTCCACGGAAACCGTTACGCCGGAGGACCTCCAGTTGCCACCCACGCTTGCGGTCTGCACGCGCCAGCTACGGAGCGTACCCGAGAACTGGTCGCTGTCGACGGTGATGTCCATCGTACCCAGTTTCCCGACCTCAAGCGAGATAGGCGTAGCGCCGCCCACGGCGGCCTGCTGACTCTTTATGACGCACCTTTTCCCGTCCAAAAGCGTCACGACGCCGGACACCCTGCCCGTGTTCTTCTTGGCGCTCACCTTTCCGAGCTTCAACGACACGGTGCCAACCACGTCGTCCCCGTCGTACACCGCGCCGTACAACGTCTTCGCGCCAGTATGTTGCGTCGTGACGCTGACAGCGTTCGGTTGCAGGCTCCCCGACGAGGTCTTGGAAGAATCGAATTGCGGAGGATATGGAATATCGGCGATGAATGCAAGTATGTCAGACCAGCCGAGAGCCCCACCGTAGTCATCTCCGGTCGTTCTCTTGATGTAGTGCAGCGAGTCGTATGGATCGATAACGCAGACGACTGGAAATGCAAAAGCCCCCGTCGGCAAGTAATCCCAGAGCTCATTCTCCTGCGTATCGAGATTGCTGTACCACAGCACGCATTTCGCGGTAAGCTCGGGCTTGACAGCCGGATCCTCGCAGGACAACTTGGTCCTCTGCCCCTCGTAACACATGTCGTTGCAACAGATGAGGAATATTTTCTTCCCCGCCTTCCGCGCCGCCGCGATGGCCTCGCGACGCGACGTATACCATTTACCGGCATCAGCGTCCAAGCCGTTGCAGCAATCACTTGCCTGTCCGTTGGCATACGTCGAATACCCCGCCGCGTAATTCGCGGATACCGATGTGGTCTTGGCAAAGGCGCCAACCCCGGTATTAGACATCGTGGCGGTCCACGCCGCGCCCGTCAGCACGATCACTGCGGCAGCGACCAGATGCCTCATCTTTTGGATTTTTCTTTCCATCATATTCCCTCCAGGATTTTCCGTGTCATCGTGCCACATTCCCCCCAGCACCGCCAGGTGAATGGCAGACATCGCTCTGTTCCACGCAGATGAAGTGCTCGGTGTAGCCCGGAACGACCTTGCCGCCGTTGACCATCACCGCCGTGCCTTTCGCGCCGCCGGGCAGCGACGGCTGGGAGGCGACGTAGCGCAGGAACGCGCCGTCCGTCGAGTAGCTGTTGCCGAACGCGACCACGGCCACGCCGTGCGGACGCGACAGCACGAGCTCGCGCACGAGTTCCACCTTCCCCTCGCCCATCGGGAGCGGATAGACGATCTGCGTGGTCACGAACCCCGCGGAGAGGTGCACGCGGATGCCGCGCAGACGCTCGCGCGGCAGCTGCAGCGTAGGGGACGCGTTCGCGACGAAGAGCTCGGGGCTCGCCGACACGACGTAGTTCTCCACGCCCGCCTTCTCAAGCGCCCGCAGCATCGCGATCGACGAGGCGAAATACCACTTCCGGTACACGAGATCGTACTCGCGCAGGCAGAACGCGTCGAGGTCCGCCACGCTCCGCCCCGCGTAGATCTGCGCGTTGAACGGCCAGGAGATCCAGCGGCCCATCTCGTTGAGGCGCGGATAGTCCACCTCGCGGTAGCGCTTCCACTCCTCGCGACCGTAGACGGTGGAATACCCCTCTTCGATCGTGCGCTGGATCAGGCCCTTGAAGCGCTGCTCGCCCTTCTCCTCAAGTCCTTCCGACACGTCGCCCTTGATGATCGTGCCGTCGAAGTCCCAGAACGCCATCGGCACGGCGGTCGGATCGGCCGCCTTGATCAGCTTGACGTTCGCGAGGACCTGCTGGATGATTGGTTTCGCATGCTGTTCGGCGGCCGATGCCGCCGAACAGACGAGGGCGAGGAGAAGTGTTAAAGCCGCGCTGCGCATCGGACGTCCGCCTCCTTATTTCATGCGGCCCGTGTAGGCCTTCTCGCCGGAGGTGTTGAGCGTCGTCTTGAAGAACTCGTTCGCCGCCTTCTCGCGCGCGGCGTCCCACGGACGCGGACCGCCGCAGAGCTGCACCGCCCAGAGCTTGAGCTGCTTCTTGTGCCAGTTGACCATGCAGTTCGTGCCCCACGCGCCGCCGTGGCCGAACCACTCGTTCTCGTTGTCCGCGATCGGCGCGCGGAGGCCGAGCGAGTAGTTCGGGTCCTTCAGGTCCGCCGGACGCGTGGACGTGGCGAGGATCGCCTTGACCGTCTCCTCCTTGAGGATGCGCGCGCCGTTCTCGCCCACGCCGAGGTTCATCAGCATCTTGTAGAACTTGAGCTGGTCGCGCGCCGTCGTCCAGAGGCCCGCGCCGGCCGAGGAGAACACGCGGTCGTCGCCGTACGGACGCTGCATCGACGGATTGTCGGAACGCCACTGGGCGGGGGCGCCCTTCTGGCAGTTGTACATCTCGATCTGGCGTGCCAGCTGGTCGGCCGTGGGCCAGAATCCGGAACTCGTCATGCCGAGCGGGTCGAACACGCGCTCCTTGAGGAAGTCCTCCCACCGCTTTCCGGTGACGACCTCGACCACCGTCGCGCCAATGTCGATGCCCACGTTGGAGTACTGCACCTTCGTGCCCGGCTCGAAGTTGATCGGCTGCGACGCCGCCGTGGCGGCCACGCTCCGGAGCGGCATCCTGCGCGACCACCCGCCCATCGTCTGGAAGTTGGGCAGCTCGAACGGGAATCCGCCGGTGTGGTTCATCACCATGCGCACCGTGAGCGTGTTCTTCGCCTTCGTGAGCGTGCGCACGCCGTCCTTCTCGGACGTCTTCACCCAGAGCGTGCCGAACTCGGGCAGGTACTTCGAGACGGGGTCGTCGAGGCTGATCTTGCCCTCCTCCACGAGGATCGCGATCGTCACGCCGCAGAAGCCCTTCGTCTGGGAGCACTGCATGTACGGGTCGTCCAGCGTGATCGGACGCTTCTTGGCCACGTCCGCGTAGCCCACGCACGCGACCTCCTGCTTGCCGTTCTGGTAGAACACGCTGATGGCGCCCGGCAGCTCGCCGCTCTCGACGAATGGTTTGAGCGCGTCGGCGGCGAAGTGCGTGCCCGAATCGACGGGCGCGGCCGCAAAACCGGCGAAGGCGGCAGCCGCTACAAAAAGCATTGTCTTGAATTTCATGTTTCTTCCTTGTTGTTTTGTTGGTTGAGTTTTAAAAGCGTCCCATTCGTCCCAGTTGTCCCAGAAGTCCCCCTCATTTCTTCGTCACGGTCTGGCCGTCCTTCGAGTCCTTCACGGCCCAGCCGGCGGCGGCGATCTCGTCGCGCAGGCGGTCCGACTCGGCCCAGTTCTTCGCGGCGCGTGCGGCGGCGCGGGCGTCAAGGAGCGCCTGCACCTCGGCGGGCACCTCGGCCTTCTCGGCCTTCCCGAAGAAGACCACGCCGAGCACGGAGTCCATCTTGCGGAACACGTCGAGCACGGCCTTCGAGCAGGTGCCGGAGGCGTTCACGTGGCGCACGAGCTCGAACAGCGCGGCGAACGCCTTGGGCGTGTTGAGGTCGTCGTTGACGGCCGCCGTGAAGGCGTCGAGCGCCTCCTGCGCGAAGGCGGGCGCCGGTTCGTCGTTCGCGCGCGCCGCGAGGGCGTCCACGCAGCGGTCGATGCGCTCAAGCGCGCGACGCGCGTCCTCGAGGGCGCTGAACGCGAAATTGAGTCCCTGGCGGTAGTGCGCGTTCACGAGCACATAGCGGATCTCGCGTCCCTTCCAGCCCTTGTCGAGCAGGTCGCGCAGCGTGAAGAAGTTTCCGAGGCTCTTGGACATCTTCTCGCCGTTCACGCGCAGGTGGGCGCAGTGCATCCACGTCTTCACGAACTCCTTGCCCGTGGCGGCCTC
>JAFRSR010000093.1 GCA_017427485.1 Kiritimatiellia bacterium | reverse complement strand
GGCAAGCCGAACGCCAAGACGGGAAAGACGAAGATCTCGGGCACGGTGACCATGCTCAACGGGACCAAGAAATCAATCACCCCGAAGACGGCCAGCATGTCTTCGGATGGGGCGGTTGCCACTTCGGTGTCGGTGAAGAACCTGGGAACTGCGAACATTGAAGTGGAGGATGGGGCCTTCTACGGGGATTTGAACGGCTACGCGATAGAATCGGCTGACGTCGGCGGGGCCTGGGGCGGGTCTTCCGCGAACGTGGCCGTTGAGTTTGACGACCTTTCCATGTTTTCCGGCGAGGTGCAGGAAGACCTTCTTCCGTACGAGGTGTCGGCATCCGCCTCGCGCGGAAAGTGGTCGTTCCCCAAAGCTGCGTCTGTCAAGTTCGCGAAACCGAAAGGCAGTTCGGAGAAGAAACTTGTCGTGAACACGAAGGCGGGCTCGAATCTGTCGGGTCTCAAGCTCACGTATACGCCTTCAAAGGGCACGTTCAAGGGATCGTTCAAGATCTATGAGATCCGGACCTCGGGCGGCAAGAAAACGCTCAAGAAGCATACGGTGAAGGTGTCCGGCATTGTCGTCAACGGTGCGGGTTACGGCGTTGCGACGTTGAAGACCCCTGCCGTCTCGTGGGCAGTTTGGGTGGAGTAGTGATCTGTTGTGAAGACGGCGTTGCTGCATTACTGGTTGACGAATTGGCGCGGTGGGGAACAGGTCCTGTCCGCGCTGGGATGTCTGTTGCCGGACGCCGACATCTACACGCATGCATTCGGTCGAAAAATGCGCACGCCTGGCGAGGACGGCGTGTGGGAAGGGCATCGCGTCCGGGAGACGTTCATCGCGCGCTTGCCGCTTGGCCGCCGCAAGCCGCAGGCGTACTTGCCGCTCATGCCCGCCGCAGTGCGTCGGTTGAAGCTTGACGGCTATGACCTGATCGTCTCCAGCGAGTCGGGGCCGATCAAGGGCATCCGAAAGCCGAAGGGCGCGCGTCACGTCTGCTATTGCCACACGCCCATGCGCTATCTGTGGGACTTGCACGACGAGTACTATCGCGACGCCGGTCTGTTCGGGAAACTCGCGATGCGGCTCTTCACGCCCTACCTCCGGCGCGAGGATCTGAAGAGCGCAGAGTCGGTCGATACGTTCGTCGCCAACAGTGCGTTCGTTGCGGATCGGATCAAGCGCATCTACGGCCGCGACTCCACGGTCGTCCATCCGCCGGTGGACGTGGCGTTCTTCGGTGACTGCCCGCGCGGCGCGGGCGACTACTACCTGTTCGCGGGCGCGCCGGTGAAGTACAAGCGGCTTGACCTTGCCCGTGCGGCGTGCGCGCGTCTCGGCCGACGTCTAGTGGTGGCGGGGGGCGGCGGCTTCTCGCGCGAAGACATGCGTGCGGCCTACGCGGGCGCGCGGGCGCTGCTTTTCCCGGGCATGGAGGATTTCGGAATCGTGCCCGTTGAGGCGCAGGCCGCTGGTACGCCCGTCATCGCCTACGGCGTAGGCGGGGCGCGTGAGACGGTCGTGGAGGGCGAGACGGGCCTGTTCTTTGCCGAGCAGACCGTTGAATCGCTCTGTTCCGCCATTGAGGAGTTCGAGGGCCGTACATGGGCACCCGAACGTTGTCGCGCGCAGGCCGCGCGTTTCGCGCCTGCAATATTTGACCGCCAGATGGAGGCGGTACTGGAGGCTAGATGAATCGCAAGACGCTGGCAGTTGGTCATTTCTACAATGCGCCGTTCCAGGAGGCGTGCCGCCCGCATCTGGACCGGATCCGCGAGGTGTTCTACGCATGGCCAGGCGTTCTGAGCTGTCGTCCCGCGCCGGAGTTCACGCCCAAGGTGCGCGCGCAGCTCGTCGGCGATCTGAAGTGGTGCCGCGCAAACGGCATCCTGCTCGACACGCTCTTCAACTGCAACTGCTACGGAGACCTTGCCGTGTCGCCGGATCTCGCGGACTTCGTCTCACGGATGCTGGGCGAGATGGACGCGGAGGGCCTCTTCCCCGATGTCGTCACGACCACGTCGCCGTTCATCGCGACCGTGCTGCGCCAGCGGTTCCCGTCCGTGAAGATCCGCCTCAGCATCAACATGCGCATCCACGGCACGGTCGGCTGCGAGCCGATCATGGAACTGTTCGATTCGTTCTACGCCTCGCGCGAACACCACCGCGACCTCGCGTGGCTCGCCCGTCTCGGCGAATGGTCGCGCGCGCACGGGAAGGTTCTGGGCATGCAGGCGAATTCGGGCTGCCTCAGGCAGTGCCCTTTTCAGCAGTTCCATGACAACCTGCACGGACACAACCGCATGGGCCAGTCAAAGGTGGGCGAGCAGTTCGGTTTCTCCGTGTTCCGCTGCAAGACGAACTACGACCGCGGCAACTACGAGGATTTCCTGCGCGCGACGTGGATCCGCCCCGAGGATCTTCCGCGCTACGAAGAGCATGTGGACGTGGTGAAGCTCGCCACGCGCCGGCACGCGCATCCCGTTGCGGTGCTGAACGCCTACGCGACATACTCCTACGATGGCGATCTCGCGCTCTTGATGGATCCGTCCTATCCGTTTCCGAAGTCGTTCGACAACGCGGCGCTTGGCGCTTCGCCGCTTTGGCAGGAAGTCCGGGCTTGCCCGGACGCGAACGACTGCCGTCATTGCGGCCGCTGTACGGAACTGCTACGTGAAGTGTTCAGGCCACGTGTGGCCGGGGAGCCTGCCGGCGCGCACGTGGCCTCGGCGTTCACGCACTTCTACAAGGGGTGACGCCGTCAAACGGCTGTCTCACCAGCAGTGACGCCGGTAGTAGTACGGCGGCGGTGGCGGGGGCGGCGGCGCGTACCAGCCACGGTAGAATGGCGGGGGCGGCGGAGGAGGTGGCGGGCACCAGCCCCACCGGCCATGGTGATGGTGGTGGTGGTGATGATGGGCCACGTCCGTCATCGTTCCGAACTTCGGCGCGGCGAAGATGCTGCCGCACAGCGCGAGCCCCGCAACGAGGGCGATGAATTTCTTGTTGTTCATGACGCACTTCCTTTCCGTCTGTGATTGACACCGGGTAAGGCAATCTCCCGGCGTCAATCTGACGCGGAAGTGCGAAAAACCACGAACCACGAATCACGAACCACGAACCACGAATCACGAACCACGAACCACGAACCACGAACCACGAATCACGAATTCGCCATGTGGACGTTGACCTGCGGGAACGGAATCGTGATGCCCTCGCGCTCAAAGGCCTCCTTCACCGCCTGCTGGGCGCCGGAGAAGACGGCCCAGTAGTCCGCGCACGCGGCCCACGGGCGCACGTTGATGATCACGGCGGAATCGCCGAGCGAACCCACGGCCACGGCCGGGGCGGGATCGGCCAGCACGCCGGGAACCTTTTGAAGCGCCGTACGGGCCACGTCGACGGCCTTTGTGAGGTCGGTTCCGTAGGCGACGGCCACGACGGTGTCCACGCGCCGTTTGCCGAGCGCGCTGAAGTTCGTGATGGCGCTGCCCCACACGGCGGCGTTCGGCACGGTGACCTTCTTGTTGTCCGCCGTCGCGAGCACGGTGGCCATCATGTTGAGCTCCGTGACGGCGCCTTCGACGCCGCCGGTGATCACGTAGTCGCCGACTTTGAACGGGTGGTTGAGGGCGATCATCAGTCCGCTTGCGAGGCTGCCGAGCGACTCCTTGAACGCGAAGCCCAGCACGACGCCTGTCACGCCAAGGCTCGCCACAAGCGGTCCGACGTCCACGCCGAGGCGTCCGAGCGCGACGATGAACAGGATTGCCCAGCCCGTCTTCGAGACGACGCTGCAGATGAAGGTGCGCAGGAGCTCGTCCACCCGCCTCGACTTCATCAGGGCCTTGCGCACGGCGGCCACGATGCCTTTGACGACAAGTCCGCCGACGAGCAGGATCAGCACGGCCGCCAAGACGTTGACCGCGAAGTCCAGCCCGTGTTCGGTGAGCCACGCGAGCGCCTGTTTGAGGAACGCCTGGCCTTCGGCGGCCTGTTTCCCGACAGTGTCCGCGAGCTTTGCGCCCGCCGTTTGAACCGCGCAGGCGGCTGCGGCCGCTGCGTTGGTTGTTGCTTCAACGACTGTGTTTGTGTTCATTTTCTTTTTCTCCTTTTGTAGACCATCATTAAGTTGCGCCCTTTGAGCGCGAGATAAACCACAAGCAGCGCGAATACTGCGAGCAGGATCTCCGTGCCGTCAATGACGCCGTTGACAGATACGGGGAGGCTGTTTTCCAGGGATGGATAGATAAGACTGGCGAGGTTGAACAGCAAGACGGCGGCCGAGACGACCAGGACCGACCAGAAAAGCCACTTGCGCAATGACACATGGAACGACGGGATGTGCGGCACCTTTGGCGTGGTCGCCAGAGGGAGTGTCGGCAAGGGCGTCGGTGTCGGGACGGGGGAAGTCGGTGAGGGCGAGAGGACCTGGATTTTGCCGGACGCGGTGCGCGGGAAAGGTTCTTTCCGCACAACGATGCGGTTGATACGCTTGTGGACGGGTTGTTTGCGGTTCAACGCGTCGATTTGCCGCTTCACCGTCCCATCCGAAACGACTGCGTAGATCTCGGCAACCAACTCACGAGTGGCGCCATCTCCGGATACGACGACTTCGTGGATGCCCGGAATGGAGAGAATCTTGTCCTCCAGTTCCTCTGGCGCCACCTTCTTGCCGGACGAGAGGATGATCGTGCGCGAGGCGCGTCCCGTGATCCACACGTAGCCGTCCTCGTCGATGCGCCCGATGTCGCCCGTCTTGAACCAACCGTCTGCGTCCAACGCGTCCGCCGTCCGCGCTGGCTCCTTGTAGTAGCCCTTCAGCACGGCGGGACCGCGCAGGAGGAGTTCGCCGTCCGTCGACACCTTCGCCTCCATGCCGCCGAAACCCCGGCAGCACAGCCCTGCGCTGCCGGGGCGGGGATCGTCCACGGGCGCGAGGGAGTAGAGCGACGTCGTCTCGGTGAGGCCGTATCCGCCGAGCGGGCGGATGCCGAGCGCCATCAGCCGCTCGTACGTGCGGCGCGCAAGCGGTGCGCCGCCCACGAGGATCCAGTCGATCGGGGTGCCGAACACCGTCTCGGCCGAGGGGCCGTGCTGGGCGATTTTGCTGGCGAGGATGTCCGCAAGCGCGGGCACGAGGAAGAGGAAGTTCGCGCGGAAGCGCGCGACGGCGTCGTAGATGCGGCGGAAATCCGGGCAGACGCCGAGCGACACGCCGTGCGCGAGCATGGCGTAGGTGGAGCAGAGTCCAAAGATGTGGTAGAGCGGCAACAGCATGAGCGACCGCGCACCGGGCTGGAACTGGAAAGTCTTCTCGGCGAAATCGGAGAACGTGCGGATGCCGTGGAGCGTCAGTTCCGCGCCGCGCGGCTTGGACGTGGTGCCGCTCGTGAACACGATCATCGCCGTCTCGTCTTCGTTGCGTTCCGGCAGGTCGAATACGCTGTCGTCGCCCATGTCGAGCGCGGCACGCGCGATGGCCATCAGCTCGTCCGCCTTGCGTGAGCCGAACCCGCCCACCACGAGGCCGGGCAGCATGCGCTCCACTTCATGCGCCTTTTCGACGTAAAGCGCGCTGTGCACGAGGTAGGTCGCGCCGGTGAAGGCGAGTCGGTCCACGATCTCCTGCGCGGAGAGATTGACCTCAAGCGGCACCACCGTGACGCCGGCGAACAGACCGGCCGCGTGCGCGGTGATCCACTCGTAGGAGTTCTCGCCGAGGAGCCCCACCACCGCGCCGGGGGCGTAGTGGTCCGCGATCCAGGCGATTTCCTCGATGTCCTCGGCGAACTCGCGCCAGGTGATCGGCACGGACCGGTCGCCGGCGGCAATGAGGAACGCCGGCTCGTCCGGACGTTCGTCCCGGTTCCGGCGGAATTGCTCCAGCAAGGTCCTCGGCCGCGTCATGGTCCCTCACTCGTGGAAGACTTCGGCCTGGAAGGTCTCGAACGTCGCGCCTTCGCGCCAGGCGTCCGGCGGGAGTCCCGCCTTCCGCGAAAGGTACGTGAGCGTGGTCGGGAGGTCCCAGCCCTGTTCGGGCGCGACCTGCGGGAGGAACACGGCAAACGCGCCGTTCTTTTCAAGCGTCATGCCGTCGCGCCCGAGCACGATGTCGCGCCACGAACCGACGCGTTTCGGCGGCGTGAGCGCGGAGACCTCGACGCGCAGCGAACCGAGCTCCCGTTCGGAGACCGGAGAGAAGCGCGGATCGCGGAGCGCCGAATCCACCGCCCGCTCGATGACGGCGTTCACGAGCGGACGCATGGGCAGAATCTCGCCGATGCACCCGCGCAGCATGCCCGTCGCCTTGTCGTTCAGCGTCACGAACGCGCCCATCTTCGCGCGCGTTGCCGGCGGGGCGTCCGCAGGGGTGGTGCGTCGCTTGCCGTAGTCCGGTCCGTTGCGGACGGCGCGTTCGAGCGATTCGCGCGCCACGCGCAGGAGGTAGGCGCGCGCCGCGGCGTCGAGGACGGCATCCGTCTCGCCCGTCCAGTTGGCGCGGCCCGCCGCCGCGGTGTAGCACACGAAGCGCGAGAAGTCCCGTTCCCTGTCGGACGAGGTGGCGTACGCGAGGCGCACGCACGACGTCCCCTTGGGGAAGGCCCGCATCGCGAGCTCGATGGGGACGTGTCCGCAGATCGTCGCGCCCGTCTTCTGGATATACGCGGCAAAGGCGTCCGCATCGCCGCCGGCCATGAGCGAAAACGCCTCGCCGTCGACGGCCGCGACTTTGCCGCGGATCGTCTCGCCGGCGGACGTCCCGTAGGGCGTGTAGGAGAAGTCGGCGCCGTAGTGCGTGAAGTCGGAGGAAATGACGAGGAGCGTCTTCGCGTCCATGAGCCGCGCCAGCGCGCGCGCGCACATCCCCATCTGGTCGGAACCGAACGAGCCCATCACGAGCGGAACGATCGTGAAGCCGGGCTTCAGCGCAAGCTGGAGCAGGGGGAACTCGATCTGCGCCGAATGCTCGGCGAGATGGATCTTGTCCTTGCACACGACGGGCGCGACGAGCGCGAGACGGTCGATCCAGTCCCGGTCGACGGCGATCTTGCCGAGCGGTGTGGAGACGGCGTCCGCCTCCGGCGGGACGAGGCGGTTCTCGATCCAGGCCCGGTGGCTGGGCGCGAGGACCACGACGCGCCGGAAGTCCGCGCCGCGGACGAGCCGGACCGCCCGCCACGCCGTTTCGCCGGAATACGCCCATCCCGCATGGGGGAGCAGGATCACGTTCGGCCGGGCGACGGATGCCGCCGCGTCCGAAGCGACCGCTTGCTCCCATGCGTCGGCCCGAGCGCGGATTTCGCGCTCCGACCCCGGATACCATGTTCCGGCAAGCGTGCT
>JAFRSR010000092.1 GCA_017427485.1 Kiritimatiellia bacterium | reverse complement strand
GGCGTGCGCGCGCGCGTCGCGCGCCGCCCGTTCACCCACAGCTGGTCGAACGAGAGCCCCGCCGGCACGCGTGCCTCCCAGATGCCGTCCGCGCGCGCGGTGAACGGCGGCAGCTCCACGCTCCCGTCGAACACCGCCTCGCCGCCCGGCGCGCCCGTGAAGTGGATGCCGCCGTCGGCCGGACCGAACGTGACGGGCTCCGTCATGCGGTAGCGACCCGGCAGGATCTCCACCTCGGCGGCGCGCCCTGCGGGGATCGTCCCCGCCGCGCGGAGCGCACGCACTTTCTCGACGGCCGCCGCAAGCGACGGCGTCACGCCGCCGGGGCTCACCGTGACGTCGGCGCACCACGCCGTGCAAGCAGTAAAAACGAAAAGAGGAACAAGGCAGTTTTTCATGCCGTTATTTTACCAAACGCCGCCCCGTTCTGCAACGCGCAAAAGGGTCAGCGGAAGATGACCAACGTGCCCTTGGGCGCGAAGGTGAGGCGCAGCGCCGCGCCGTCGCGTGCCAGCAGCGCGATGGACGAAGCGTGTGTCCCGTCGGCGTTGAGCACCGTCGCGTGCCAGCCGGAGACGCCGCCCGTAAGCGCGCCCGCCGTGAGAATCGCAAGCGACGTCCCCGGAGCCGGCTTCACGCCGTCCGCCAGCGTCACCTCCACGCGTCCGGACGCGGGCAGCGTCGCCGTGCCGGACACGGTCATGCCCGTAAAGCCCGATCCGCCGTACGCGACGTTGATGACGCCGCCTTCCGCCAGCGCGAGATTCCCCTCCACGGTTCCCGACGCGTCGCATGCGCTGACGGACATCAGGCGGTCGTTCGGGAACGAAACCTTTGCGCCATCGGCCACGTGCAGGCTGTCCAGCGCGTAGTTCGTGTCCAGCATCGGGTCGCATTTCCACTTGCGCAGCAGGTAGTCGCGTATCGCCAGGCGCTCCTCCGGCGTCAGCGTCTGCGTGAAGAAGACGCCTTCGGCGAGCTTCATGCCGCCCGCGCCTTGCATGCGCTCGTAGGCGAACGCCCCGCCAACGGGATAACCGTAGCCCGACACGAGATTCGTCACGGAGAACGAATAGAGCCGGTAGTCGGCCTCTGCGCGGACCGTGCCCCATGTCTGCGTGTGGATGTCGCAGAACTCCTTGTCGACGCTCCACTCGGTCATGACCTTCAGGTTCGTGTGGGCGTTGTTTCCGCCGAAGGTGATCAGATTCGACGTGTGGGGATGGAAATTGCAGTGCTCCTTTGCCCCGACGACCGGAGGATACGTCTTCGAGATGTCGGGGCGCGGAGCCAGCTTGAACACCTGAAAACCCTCACGGAGGTTCAGCTGCCTGTTCCAGAGCAGGCCTGACCCGTCGGTCACCGCCGCGCAGTTGTTGGAGGCCGTCTGATAGTCCTTTTGCCCCCAGTAATACGAACCGTTCGTAAAGCGGTAGGTGCCGAAGTCGACGACGGGCATGCCGTTCAACTCGTCCCTCGCGTAGGACGGCCGGCCACCCCAGATGTCCCAGTGGTTGGCGTAGCCAAATGACGCGCCGCGCACGTCGTTCCACTGGTCGACCACCGTGTCGCTGCCCTCGACGAACACGATCGAGTTCGTGGCCGAGGCGTCCACGTGGAACGCCGCCTTGGCCAGCGCGTTTGAAAGGACGAGCGTCTCGGCGAGCGACAGCTCGCCTTCCTGGACGGACAGGCTGCTGACGGAATCGGCGGACATGCCCGCCGCGAGGGTGCCCGGGCCGGTCTTGACGACCGATCCCGAGGGCACGATGAGGCGGTCGACGCGCGCCGTGCCGGCCACGGGGATCTCGGCGACGAGTCCGTCCGCGTACGAGATGTTGCCCAGCGCGGGCGTTGACAGGTAGGGATGCTCCTTCCCCAGCCACTTGCGCATGAGGTACGCCTCTGTGTTCACGCGCTCCACGTCCGAGAGGGGACGGTCGTAGATGAGGTATTCGGAGATCTTCAGACCGCCGGCGCTGCCGGGCGCTTTGCGGTCGAGCGCGAACGCGGTCACGCTCTGTCCCTTCGCCACCGACATGCGCACGACCACGTACTCGCGCTCCGCTTCAGGAAAGACGGAGTTGATTGTCCGTTCCGCGTCGAACACTTCGCCGTTGATGGCCCAGCTGCCGCCCATGACGCTGTCGTCGCTGTAGCGCTTGTCGGTGAAACACCAGGTCGTGGGATGCACGTTCTGCATTGTCGTGTCCGTTCCGAACACCGCCGGAATGCCGCAGAGCTTGACGACGGCGAATCCTTCGCGGAACGTCTGATGTTCTGAAACTGACGAGTCGCGGAACACGAGCGTGGCGGAATCCTGATAGCCATTCGCCTGGAAAGAGGACAAGGTACGTATCGGCCCAAAGTAGACGGCGGGCATCCCGTTGCAGTCGTTGGCAAGATAGGTGGGGCACGCCGGGAAGGTGGGGGTGCCGGCGTTCGTGGCCTTGAGCGTGAGGTTCGTGACGGGCACGGCGGCCACCGACGGGTCATTTTGGTCCTGCCACCGCTCGATGTAGGCGACGCCGTTGGCGTTGGAGAACGTGAACGAGTTGATGTCGCTCGCGTCGAAATGGAAGGTGGGCGTCGCCGCCGGCGCAAGTCCGTCGTAGTCATGCCGCTTCGAGAATCCCACTTTGCCGCCCGCCACCGCCACGTCCAGGGTGTCGCCCGTGGCGTCGCCGACGAGAAGCGTGCCGCCGTCCTCCTTCACGAGCGTCGCGTTGTGGCGGTTCACGTAGTGGCGCACGACGGCAGACTCGCCCGCCGGCACGCCGATCGTCGCATTGTTGGTCGAGGTCAGCTCGCCCACGGTGCTGACGTCCTGCTCGTCCTCGGGCAGCCAGCGTTTCTTGAGATACGCGATCACCGTCTGCCGCTCGGTTTCCGTCAACGACGTCTTGAAGCAGATCAATTCGCCGATCGCCACGCCGCCCCAGTAATCAAATCCCGTCCTTGCGAACGCGCCGACGCGCCGCTCTCCGGATGTGTTGCCTGTCGTCTCCACGTCCATCGCCACGACGCGGAGCTTCGGCCCCGCCACGCTGTGCGTGGCCGGCACGAGGCAGCCGTTGACGCTCATGTTCTTCGCGTTGCGCGTTCCGGTTTTCTTCAGCAGTCCGCCAAATTCCGACGAATAGGTCTGGTTGATGTTGTAGACGGCCCGGTCCGTGACCTTTCCACGTGCGAACGGCGCGTTGTAGCTGTCGTTGATGAACGACGCCCGCGCGCAGGGGTCGTTGTCCGCAAACACCACGAACACATCCGCCATGTTGTCGCGCCATTCCGCGGATCCGTTGGAGGTGATTGTCCCCTTGACGAACCGCAGCGCGGAAGCGCCGCATGTCATGAAGTCCGTGCGGTTCGTATGGGCGTACGGGCCGAAGTCGACCACCGGCTTGCCCGTGCCGCGCCAGTCGGCCACGTAGGTCGGCGCGGGAATCGGGATGTGGCTCTGCCAGGCGGTGCCGCGTTTCACGCCGTCAAAGGGGACGGCCCGGATGGACGAATTCTCTGGATCGCGCCATTCGGTCACCTTGCCGTCCGTAATCGTCATCGTGGAAAACGCCTGCGCGTCGAAATGCGTGGCCGCCTTCGCGATGATCGCCTCCACGCCCGTCGTGTCGTCTGTGCCGACCGGGCTGCGCAGCGTCAGCTTGCCGCTGCCGTAGTGGATGCCCAGCAGGTCGCCGGACGTGCGCGCCAGCTCGAGCTCGCCGGCGCCGGCGTTGAACTTCACCGTGCCCTGTCCGAACAGGTTCGAGATGACGGCCTTCGTCCCGGCGTCGGGCACGCCGAACCGCACGCGCCCCGTCGCCTCGAAGCGCTGGATGATCGGCGTGTGCGACGCCGTCGCTGGGAGGAAGACCACGTCCGGACGCAGCGAGCGGAACCAGCCGTTGAAGCCGCGCGCGTCGTAGATCGAGAACTCGTGCGGCTCGTCGACGAGCTGGCTGTTGCTGTTGCAGAACTGCATCACCCAGTTCCAGCCCGTCGCGGACACGGTGCCGAGGTTCACGGCGTTCGTGTTGTCGAGCCAGTAGATGTTACCGCCAACAGGCAGGGGGAACGCCACGTCGTCGCCCGCGGCCGGGAGGACGTCGCCAACCCACCAAGACGTGCTGCCAGGATATGAATAGCTGTAGGTGTTACTTTTCCCTTGGAACGTCGCGGTTCCGCCCTGCGCGCAGAGCGCGCACGCACACGCTGAAAGGAAGGCGGCCGCGGACCGCCATGCGGTTCCGGCGCGCAGTGTCGATTTTGCCATATCCAGACTCCTTCTCACTGATGGTCCTGTCTGCACGCAAGTTTACCATAATCCGTTTGCCGCCACAAGCACCTCGCGGATGCGGCGGGCGTAGGCGTGGCCCATGTGCAGCATGCCGTAGTCGTTCGGGTGGCAGAAGTCGTGCGTGGCCTCCTGGTCCTCCTTGGGGAGCATCGTCTTCTCCTCGAAGTAGTAGAGGTTGCGCCACTTCACTGGATCCTCGGCCTTGAGCGCGTCGTACACCTTGCGGAACGCGGGGTTGCAGGGGTCGTGGTCCCGCACCGTGCAGCCCTCGCAGAGGAGAATCGGCACGTCGGGCTTGAGTTCCTTCATCTTGCGCAGGAACGGCGCGCAGTTCGTCGCCACCATTTCGGGGGACATGTTCCAGCGCGCGTCGATCACGTAGAGCGACGCATCGGCCGCGGCCAGGAACTCCGGCACGCTCGCCTCCATCTTGGCCGCGCCGGAAAAGCCGAGGTTCACGTACGGCAGGTCGAGGTCGCGCGCGGCGACCGCGGTGAACGCGAGGCCGGGACGCGACGCGCACCCGCCGTGGACGATGGATGTGCCGTAGTGGACGATCGGCTTGGCGTCCGGCACGCGGTAGGGATGCGGCTTGATCGTCTTCCCCTTCGCGACGCCGATGCGGAAAGACACCATCGTGGCGCGCAGGGGCAGGTACACGATGCACGGCCGTCCCGGCGTCCAGCTGAACTGCGCGGTCCCGGGGTTCTTCCTGTCGCGCGGCCAGTAGCGCTTGTTCCCCTGGAACCGCCACGCGCCCTTGCCGCCGTCGGCGGACGCGTCCCAGCCGTACACGTCGAGGCCGATGAGCCCCGACTCGGGGATGAGCGGGTCGTACGGATGCTCGTCACGAACCTTCCATTCAATGCGGATCTTGTCGGAGTCCGTGGTGAAGCGCAGGTACATGCCCGTGGTGTGGCGGCCCATGTACACGAGTCCGCCGGGGAGCTTGTCCTTCGCGGCAGCTGGCCAGCGCTCGAAAAAGGTCGCCGTGTCCGTGAAGGCCTTGCCGCCTAGCGGCAATGCCTCGTTCTCGTACCAGTTCCACGCGTCGTCGGATGTACCGGCCACTGCCGCGCACGCCGCGAACAACGCCACCAAGATCGTATTGACTTTCATCTTCATCTTGCCTTTCTGCAATTCGGGCCTGAGTTTACCAAAACCCGTCGGCAGGGGCAAGTCGTTGGTAATCGGTAGGGGTATCAAGCCTGCGGCGCTAAACACGGAGATTGGGAGGAGGCACGGAGACACGGAGATCATTTTGGAGTTGTGCTTCGCGCAATAGAATGAATCAACCTCTCGATCAGCTAGATGTTGTTGATATGTGCGAAGCACATTCTCCATAACAATCTCCCTGTCTCCGTGAAATCTCCGTGAGCTCCGTGTTGCCGTCGGCAGACATGTGCCGCAAGAGCCGTTCCCCAACCGCGTGCCGATTACGCCGGGCGCGCGTTTGGTTTTGCAAGGCGGAAGGCCGTTTGCTATACTGTGCGCCATGAAAAGACAGACACGAAAGGCAATCCTGGCCATCTTCGCCTGCACGGCGCTCGCGATCGACGCCGGGGCGGGCGAACAGAACCGGATGACAGTCTCGTTCAACGAAAAGAACGTGCTGCAGTCGATCACGGTAGGCGCGGCCACCTTCGCGACGGGAGGCGGCGACCTCTGGACGGCCGAGTTCTCCGACGGCACGAACCGCGCGAAGCGCGTGAAGGCGTGCGCGCACGAAGCCGCCACGTGCACGCGCACCGAGACGGACGCCGTTCTCACGCTCACCTGGCGCGACGTGCCGCTCGGCGGCGAGCGCGGCGTCCTGGACGCCACCGTCACGATCGAGAAGCGTCCCGACGGCTCGCAGGCGTGGAACCTCGCGTTCGCGAACCGCTCGCCGCGCTGGACGCTCATGACGACCGCCTTCCCGCGCCTCAACCGCGTGACGCCCGACGGCGCCGGCGACGTGCTGCTGCCATCGAACGACCACGGCGCGCAGATCTTCAGAAAGCGCACCGTCCAGCCGAAGCCCTTCCGCCGCGCCTACCTCGGCTACTGCCCGATGATCGCCGGGTTCTTCCTCGGCACGGACGGACTCTACTTCGTCCCCGAAGACCCCGAGGCCCGCATCAAGAACCTCCTCGTGGAAGGCGAGCAGAACGCCTGCTACGAGACGACGGTCGAAAACGCCGGCGTGCCCGGCCGGGCCGCCGAGGGCCCGCGCTACCCCGTGGTGCTCGCGCCGCTCAAGGGTGACTGGTGGAGTTTCGCGCGGCGCTACCGCGCCTACGCGCTCAAGCAGAAATGGGCCGCGCGCGGCCCGATCAAGGACATCCCCGACTATCCCCGCCGCCTCTGCGAGATCCCGCTCTGGATCAACATCCACGGCTACCCCGACGTGGCGTCCAACGTCCTCACGCGCGCCAAGGCGATCTTCCCCGGCTTCACCACGGGCCTCCACTGGCACCTCTGGCAGCATTCGGGCCACGACGTGAACTACCCCGAGTACTTCCCCGCCCAGCCCGGCACGAAGGAATGCATCGCGTACTGCGAGTCGATGGGACAGGAACCGATGCCCTACGTGAACGGACGCCTCTGGTCGGCCCCCACGAGCGGCTTCATCCTCGCCGAGCCCTACGCCGTCCTGCGGCAGAACGACACGCGCTACGTGGAGAAGTACGGACGCCTCACCGCGCCCCTCGCCGTGATGTGCCCCACGTGCGCGCCGTGGCAGAAGGTGGTGCGCACCTTCACCGGCCGCATCCTCGACGAACTGGGGGCGAAGTCCATCTTCATCGACCAGATCGGCGCGGCGCCCGGCGTCCCCTGCTACGATCCCGCGCACGGGCACCCGCTCGGCGGCGGCGCGTGGTGGCGCGAGGGCTACGAGAAGATGATGGAGCCCATCCACCGCGCGTGGAACGCCAAGGGCGCGTTCATCACCACCGAGGGCTCGGGCGAGATGTGCCTGAACATGGTGGACGGCTACCTGCAGGTGGTCGTGCGCGACCCGAAGGACGTCCCCTTCCACAACGCCGTCTACTCCGGCTACACCACCTACTTCTGCAGTCCGGAGAACAACGACGACGACCCCGCCGCCTTCCGCGCGCTCCAGACGCGCGAGCTCCTCTGGGGCAACGCGCTCGGCTGGTTCCTGCCCGACATCCTCGACAAGCCAGACAAGTGCGCGATCCTCAACCAGCTCTGCGCCTTCCGCCAGAAGAACCTCGACGCGCTCGCCTACGGCAACCTGCTCGACGAACTGCGCTTCGCGGAACCCGTCGGGAAAACGACGTACGAATGGCTCGGCCGGCGTCCGCACCACAGCCTCTACGACCCCGCCTACAAGCTGCCGCCAAGCAAGTTCGCCACGCTGGCGGACGTGCGCGGCAACTGGTGGCGCACGGCGGACGGCAAGGTCGTGCTGCTGGCCGCGAACCTCACCGACCGCGAACAGCGCGTCGTCTACCGCGTCTACGGCACGGACAAGACCGCCGTCCTCGTCCTCGCCCCGTACGAACTCGTGCGAATCAAAGGCGCCTGAACGTACGCGGAGCGAGAATTAGGCTCTTCCAGATCCAGCGCCTGTAGAGATAGGCCGCCTGCCACCAGTCGTCCTTCAGCGCGGCAATCGTCACCTCGAAGTCCAGATCCGACGCGTGGTCATACGGCCACCGGCTCAATACGCGGATCGTCAATGCCGCGTTTCTCTGGGTCGTAGTTCACGCCCACGAGGAACACGGGAGGATCGCCGTCGAGCCAGGGGCCCGCATAGTCCTTCGTGCGGGCCTGCTCGATGGCTTCCTCGGACGACATGCCGTACTTGAACTCGAACACATAGACGCCGCTCTTGTCCTTGAGGATCGCATCCGCGCGCCCGCGCGCGCTCTGCCGCTCGCCGGACACGTCCGCGCCCAAAAGACTGAGCGAAAGGAGAAAATAGCGCTTGGCCTCGGATTCGTTCTCAATCTTCCACTCGTGCGGGATTTTCACAAAGAGGGCGCGAAGGTTGCGTTGGAGGAACGTCTCGATGCCGGACTCCTCGACCTCGGTCTTGATATCGTCCAACCGCGCAAACCAGTCCTCGGAGGAGGAGGCGAGGACGCGCGCGATGTAGCCGTCGCGCAGCGACGAGCGAATCTCCTTGTTCGGTACGCCCAGCTCGAGCATGCCGCTCTTCCTCACGCCCTTGATGGAGAGATAGCCCCCCTGGTAGAGGAGCGACTCGACGGGAAGGGTCTCGGCGTCGCACACGTCCAGGACGATCGGCCGCACAACCAACGCCTCATAGTCGATGATGATCTTGTCGACCCGCGCAAGGCGGTTCAGGATCATCCTCGAAGCCCCTGTGGACTCCCAATAGTTATTCAGCTTACCGGATTCAAGCGCGCAGCCGAGCGAGACGGGGTTGCAGACCTTTTCCACGGAATCCGGCGAGAAGCGGTAGCCGTCGTACCATTCAAGCAATTTCGCCTTCGCCGCCGCGAAGTCGATTCCGTTCATCTCGCCGAACGCCTCCACGTTCTCCCTGAGCGGACCGTCCAGTTCCGCCGGCGTGTAGCCGAGAAGCGTCGCGAAACGCGGGTCCATCGAGCGGTCCTTCAGGTGGTTCATCCCGGAGAATATCGAAAGCTTCGTGAACTTCGTCACGCCCGTCATCAGCAGGAAACGGATAAAGCCCGCGTTGATCTTCAGCTTCTCGTAGAATGCGTGGAGATCGGCGCGAACCTTGTCCAATGTCGGCAGGTCGTCCAGGAACTCGGCCACGGGCTCGTCGTACTCGTCGATGAGGACCACGACCTGCTTCCTGTCGCTTTTGTTCGCCACGGCCTGGATCAGGTCCTCGAAGTTCTTCTCGGTCGTCTCCCCGTCGTTGAAGGGAACCTCGTGATTCGCGGCGAGGCTCTTGACCAAACCGCGCAGGTTGCCGCGGAAATCCTCGTATGTCGTCCCCGTCGCGCTCGCCATCGTGAAGTCAAGGACGGGAAACGGCTTGTCCCACTCCCACGGGAGCGAGTCGATGGCAAGCCCCTCGAACAGTTCGCGGCGACACTCGAACATCGCCTTCAGCGTGGAGAGCATGAGCGACTTTCCGAAACGACGCGGACGCGAGATGAAGAGCTGCTGGTCCACGTCGTTGCACAGCGTGTGGAGAAGTGCCGTCTTGTCGACGTACTTCGCCTTCTCGTTGCGCCGCAGAACCGGGAACACGTGCATCCCCGTCGTGAGCATCCTGATCTGTTTCTTGTTCTCCATGGCTGTTATTATAGCAGATTCCGCCGCATCTGCGGGAAATCTTATGGATTCACGACAATCGGCGCCGTCAGCAGTTCATCGCCGCACACGCGGTAGCAGTCGCGCGGCGTGATTGAGAACACGACCTCCCTGCCCTTCGGCAGCTCGTGCCGCCCCAGGATCGAGACACCCTCGGTGAACGACCGGTCGCCCGGCAGGTAATACCCACGATTGAGGATGTAGGTACGCAGAATCTGGCGTCCGTCCACAAGCGCGTTGATCACGTAGTCGAACACCTTGCCGCCGCCCTCCTGAGGACGCGCGCAGGGGAACTTCACGACCGCGCACGGCTTGCCCTTGAGCCCGGGCCCGCAGTATTGGGGATTCACCGCGAACTCAACCGTCGCCTTCGCGTCGGACGGGAACTGCGGCGCAGGACGGCTCTCCGCTCGGCGGGTGAAGTCGTATTCGCCGCCGGGAATCGGCGGCAGCGCGATCGCGCGGTCCTCGCAGAGCGGACAGTCGAACGACAGCGACCAAGCCTTCATCACGAGATGGTCGGAATAGACCTCGAACAACACGCAGTTGCGCCCGTCGTTGCCCGTCTGGGGCGGACAGAGCATGCGCTGGTTCTTGTAGCTCGGCCAATACGGCGCGCCGCCGTTGTCGTAATTGAAGACCCGATAAGAGGGCCCCGCCTCCGCGACCGCGCCGCAGCCGATTGAGGTGAAGCTACCTTGCCAGACGCTGCGATCGTCGATCGGCGTGTTATGCGAATGCCCGGAGAGTGCGACGGCGTTCGGGAAGTCCGCAAGTATCCTGTGCATGGAGCGGTCAGGCCAGGCACCTCTTGCGTCCTCGCCGTAGCATGTGTGGGCCGGATGGCCGTGCTGGACGTAGAAGAACGGCTTGTTCTGGCGCAGCTCCGCCGCATGGGCGGCGAAAAATCCGCTGTAGTCCGGCCGGTGCCACCCTTTCTGGTAATCCGTGCCGCGTGGATAATGCGCGCCGACGAAGGTGATGCCCTTCACCTCGCGCTTCCAGATGAGCTGATAGTCCTCGCCGAAGAGCTTCCGCCAGTTCGCGTTGATGTGTTCTCTGTCGTAGTCGAAGCGGATCTTCCTCAACTGCTCGTCGGTGTAGCGGCTCCAAAGTCCCGGCCACTGCCCGATCTCGTGGTTGCCGGTCACGAGCATGCGCTCGACCTTCTCGCCGTCGGACCGCTTCATGCCGGGGAACACCTTGTTCCAGACCTCGACGAGCTTCTCCAGCTCCTCCATGCGCCCCGTGTGCGCCATATCGCCGGAGAACACCACCGCATCGGCCTTGTTCGCGTCGAACCAGCGGAGCGCCTTCTCCAGGAAGTACGGCTGGCTGCGAAGTCCGAGGCGTTCGGGGTCGCCGCCCTCCTTCCAGCCGACGGCGATGTGCACGTCGCTCGCCACGCCGAAGCGCATGATGGGCTCGCCCGCCTTGGCGAACGCCGTCGCCGGCAGCACCGCGCTCCCGAAGGCAGCGCCGAATCTGCCTAAAAACGTCTTCCTTGTCATAGCATCCTCCGTTCAAATCCTCGCGTCTTCATCACTTGAAGCAGCGGACGAAGAGCGGCGCGTGCGGAGGAAGTTCCAGCGCAAGGGAAACGAGACCGGACTTCGTCATGGATTCTACCTTCACTGTGCGCGGGGCGCAAGGCGGACGGATTCAATCGTCACGCGCAGGCCTTCCGCCTGCGTCGGATCGAAGCGGAAGTGGTTGATCCGCCCGCGCCAGGCGCGGTTCCGGTCCACCGCGAACACGTAGTCGTGGAACGCGCCGTCCGTCTTCACCGGCACCATGACCGACGCCTCCTCCGTCACCTTGCGTCCCGGCCCCGCCCAAAAGAGCTGGACGTTCCCCGCGGGCGTGTTCCCTTCCACCTTCATGCGCACCTCGACCGCGCCGAAGTCGCGCGCGGCGACGGGCGCGAAGAACGCGGCAACGGCCGGGTCGGACGTCGCGGTGACGAAGGACAGCCCCTGCGGCGAGCACGTCACGTCTGACAGGCCCATCATCGCACGCCAGCCCTTCGTGCCGCCTTCCGTGAACGTCCATGTCGACGCGCGCGACGGCGGCGCCGGGGGCGGCAAATCGTAGGGGCCGAGTCCCACGTCCTTCGGACCGTAGTTGAGCGGCCAGCCGTCCGCCGGCCGCTTGCAGAACGTGTCGCGCACCGCCTCGTAGAACCCGAACCCGAACTCCGCGTTCGGCTCGGCGTAGGAGCCTTCGCCCCATTCGTTGAGCGGCGCGAGGCAGAGGCGCTTCACGCCCGTCTCGTCCGCGAAGCGCTTCGCGTCGCGGCAGATGCGCCGGAAGCCCTCCACGCTCTTGCCGTAGATTTCCAGGTGGTCGTTCCATGGACGGTCGTCCCACCCCGTCGCGAGGTTGGGGATGAACGGCAGGATGCCGGATTCGTGCCGCTTGCGCCAGGCGGGGAGGCTCGCCTCCACGCAGAGGTCGAAGCTGTAGCGGCGGCCGCCCTTCGCCTTGCCGCCGTGGTCCATGAAGTGGTAGATGCCCGTCATGTCGAAGCCGCGCTTCTCGTACGTCCGCACCGTGCCGGCGTCCCACATCGCCTCGGGGAACTTCATCGCGATGAAGTGGATGCCCGGGAAGCCTGCCTCGCGCGCCATCTGGCGCGAGATTTCCAGCAGCTTCTTGCAGCCGCCGGGGCCGACGTCGCGGTCCATGTTCCCCGCCGCCCAGATCCACACCACGGGCTTGCCGTCGATCTTCAGGTACTCGGGCGTGTTGAAGTAGTTCTCGATCCAGAACTTCGTCACGGCGCGCTGGTCCTCCTCCGAGTGGCTGCCGGGCGGGTTGTGGTTCGCCCACATCATCGCCCATTTGAGGTGGCGGCGGTACTTCGCCTTGTAAAACGCCTTCACCCAGTGGTCGAGGTGCTGGCGGCCGCGGTCCCAGTACCAGTCCACGTAGAGCGTGCGGATGCCGTTCTCGACGAGCCACTTGATCTGCCAGTCCACCACCTCGGGGTTCGCCTCGTCGTACCAGCCCAGCACGGGCTTGCGCTCGGGGCACACGTTCCAGACGCGCTGCCACGCCTCCACGCGCGGCCAGCCGGGGAAGTAGAGCGCGGCGATGTCGTAGTCGGTCTCCACGGGCTTCGGCTCGGGCACGTACGACGCCTTCGGGAGGTTGAGCGACGGCAGCACCTTCACGGGCACCGAAAAGGGAACCGGGGCGACGCCCTCCGCCTTCAGGAAGAGCCGCGCCGTGAAGGAACAGGGCGCGTCGACCTCGAACGCGGCGATGAAGGATTTCGCGTCGAGTCCGCAGAGGTCGCCGATGTCGGCGAGCGCGGCGGCGTTCGCGAGGCGGACGCCGGCGGGGAGCGGTCCGGCCGTCAGCGACACATGGCGGGCGGTGCGGGTGCCGATGTTCTCGATCGACACGCGCACGGGCACCTGCT
>JAFRSR010000091.1 GCA_017427485.1 Kiritimatiellia bacterium | reverse complement strand
TACCTCTCGGTCGACGCCGCCTGGAACCTCGACCACGCCGTCAAGCACTGCAAGAACGTCGAGGCCATCTACCGCGCGTGCGACTTCATCACGATCCACGTGCCGGCGCTCGATTCGACGAAGGGCATGATCAACGCCGAGGCCATCGCCATGATGAAGACCGGCGTGATCGTCGTCAACGCCGCGCGCGACGCGCTCGTGAACGAGAAGGACATGCTGGCCGCCCTCGAGAGCGGCAAGGTGCGCAGGTACGTGAGCGACTTCCCGAACGCGACGACGGCCGGGCAGAAGGGCTGCATCGTGATCCCGCATCTCGGCGCCTCGACCGAGGAGGCCGAGGACAACTGCGCCGTGATGGCGGTGAAGGAGATGCGCGACTACCTCGAGAACGGGAACATCGCCAACTCCGTCAACTACCCCGCCTGCTCGCTCGGCCCGGCCAACAAGGCCGGCCGCGTGGCGATCTGCCACAAGAACGTGGCGAACATGATCGGCACGTTCACGTCCATCCTCGGCAACGCCGGGGTGAACATCGACGCGATCGCGAACAAGAGCCGCGGCGACTTCGCCTACTCGCTCATCGACGTCGACGCGCCGATTCCGGCGGAGGTCGTCGACCAGCTCAAGAAGAGTGACGCAGTCGTGCGCGTGCGCGTGATCAAATAAGCGTAGAAAGACAAAGGAGACTTGCAGATGGCGGCATTCACCTACAAGGCGGTGACGAAAGACGGCAAGCGCGTGGACGGAACGGTCCAGGCCGCCAGCCGTCCGGAGGCGCTGGCCGCCGTCCGCAAGCTCGGACACACCCCGGTCTCGATCTCCGAGGCGGGCGGAGGCGCCGGCGACGCGAAGAAGAGTTCCGCCGGCGGCCTCTCCAAAATCAAGTTCGGCGGCAAGTCCACGAAGATGAAGACCGTGGAGGTGCTGCTCTTCACGGGAGAGCTCGCGGACCTGCTCGAGGCCGGCATGACGCTCGGCCAGGCCCTCAGCTGCCTCGCCAACCAGGGAGAGGAGGACAGCGCACAGCGCGCGATCTCGCAGGGCCTCTGCCAGGCGATCGTGAACGGCGAGGCGTTCTCGGACGCGATCCGCCGCTACCCCGACACGTTCCCGCCGCTCTATTCGAACATGGTGCGCGCCGGCGAGTCGTCCGGCGCGATGATCGAGGTGCTGCGGCGCCTGGTGGAGCACTACGAGCGCAACGACAACATGCGCGGCAAGATCAAGAGCGCGCTCTCCTACCCGATCGTGGTGCTCTGCTTCGGCGTGCTCGCCGTCATCGCCGCGCTCGTGTGGATCATCCCGCAGTTCCAGAAGGTCTTCGACTCGATGGGCGCGGCGCTCCCGCTGCCCACGCGCATCCTCATCGGCATGAGCCACGGCTTCAAGCAGTGGGGCTGGCTGATCGCGCTCGTCGTCGCGCTCGTCGCGGTCTGGTTCAAGAAGTGGAAGAACACGCCGTCCGGCCGTCTCCGCGTGGACGGCTGGAAGCTTAAGACGCCGCTGATCAAGGGCATCGTCGCGAACGGCGTCTACGCTTCCCTCGCATTTACGCTGAAGACGCTGCTCTCGAACGGCGTGAACGTATTGCAGGCGCTCAAGATATCCGAGGAGACCTGCGGCAACGCCGTGATCGGGCAGGCGCTCGCCAACGCCCGCAAGCGCGTGACGGACGGCACGTCCATCTCCGGCCCGCTCGCGGCCTCCGGCGCGTTCCCGCGCATGATGACGGACATGCTCGCCGTCGGCGAGCAGGCCGGCAACATGACTGCCTCCCTCGAGCACATCGGCATGCGCTACCAGAAGGACATGGACCGCAACATCACGACGTTCACGAACGCGCTGGAACCGCTGCTCATCGTCCTCATCGCGGCGGCGGTCGGCTTCGTCGCCATCGCCATCCTCATGGCCGTGTTCAACATGTCGAAGGCCCTCGGCTGACGCTTCAACACCTATCCAACAAAAAGAAAGGAACCAACCATGAACAAACAGGAAACACGCACCGCGCGCGAGGCGCTCCGCCAGGGCTTCACCCTGATCGAAATCCTCGTCGTGGTGGCCATCATCGGCATGCTCGGCGCCGTTGCCGTGCCCGCCTACATGAACTACCTTGCGGATGCCCGCATCGCGACCGCGCGGGCCCTCATCGGAAACGTGGACATAGCCGTTAAGACCTACAACATGAAGTACGGCAAATACCCCGAGTCGCTTGAAGTGCTCACCCAGGAGCAGGCGGACGGCAGCGACCCGTTGCTGGAGGGCGATCCCGTGGATCCCTGGGGAAACGAGCTCGTCTACCAGAAGAACGGCAAGAAGCGCCCCAAGATCATCTCGTACGGCCCTGACGGCCAAGAGGGCGGTGATGACGACATCACCAACTACGACGACAAGAAGAAGAACTAACGGGCCATCCGCCCGTCCCGCTCCCTTCGGACCACGCCCATGACACGTCGCGCCGGTTTCACGCTGATAGAGATCCTGATCGTCGTGGCCATCATCGGCGTGATGCTGGCCGTGG
>JAFRSR010000090.1 GCA_017427485.1 Kiritimatiellia bacterium | reverse complement strand
TGGAATATGCTGCCCGACCCCGAGTGGCATCGTTGGTATGGCCTGCCGTCGGCAGAGCGCTATGCGCTGGTCGACGCGGCGTGGGAGGGGCGGGCGCATCCGCGCCGTCTCCTCGATGAGGCGGGCGTGCGGGCGCTTGCGAAACACCCCCTCGTGACGGTGGAGAACCATTTCTGGACGCATCCCAGCGCGCCGCAGCGTCCGGAGGCGGAGGTTTTTGACGAACTCGACCGCGCGCAGCGCATGCTGGCGGACTGGACGGGCCGCGCGCCGCGCCTCGTGGCGTATCCGTTCGGGCGCGGTACGCCGTCACTCGACGCGGCCGTGCGTGCACGCGGGCTCGTGCCCGTCTACACGCGCCAGGGCCTCGTGACGGCGGAGACGTTCGGCGCGGCGCGCAACATGGCGCTTGCGGGCATGTCGCGCGCGGAGAACCTCGGGCGCATCCTGCAGGCGTGGCCGAAGGTGGGGGTGACGCTGTGAAGATCCTGCATGTCGTGCCGGGGCTGGGCGATCCGGCCAACGGGATCGCGGCGATGGCGACGCGCCTCGCGGACGAGCAGCGCGCGCTGGGCAAAGAGGTCTCGGTGTCCGCAAGCGGCACAGCTGCAGAATGTCGGATGTCGGATGTCGTATTCGTGCACTCCATGTGGACGCCGCCCGTACTGCGCGCGTGCCACGCCGCGCTACGCGCCGGCACGCCGCTCGTGCGCGTGCCGCATGGGTGCCTGAATGCTGCGGCCCTCCGCCACAGCGCGTGGAAGAAAGCGCTCGTTTCGCCGCTGGAGCGTCATTACATGCGCCGCGCCGCGTGCGTGCTTGTGACAACCGAGAACGAGAAGGCGGCCGTCGAGCGGTGGGTGCGCGGCGAGCCGCGCATTGAAGTGGTGGGCATGGGCGTGGACGACCTGCTCACGCCAGACCTGCCGCCGAAGCGCATGGGCGAGGGCCCGAAGACGTTTCTCTTCGTCGGGCGCCTCCATCCCCTCAAGGGGCTCGACTTCCTGCTCGCGGCTTTGCCCGCCGACGCTTCGCTGCGCGTGATTGCGCCAGATGGCGGCCAGCAGGCGCATTACGAACGGCTGGCGCAGCAGCTTGGAGTCGCGGACCGCGTGACGTTCCTCGGCGTGAAGACGGGCGCGGAGAAACTGCGCGAGATGCGGGAGGCGGATGCGCTTGTGCTGCCCACGCACAGCGAGAATTTCGGGTTCGCGGTGGCCGAGGCGCTTGTCGTCGGCACGCCGGCGATTACCACGAAGGGTGCGCCGTGGGAAGGGCTGGAGGCACATGGCTGCGGGTGGTGGACGGACGTGGAGGCGTCGTCGTTGCGCGCGGCGCTGGCGGATTGCGCGGCGCGTTCGCGCGAAGAATTGGCGGAGATGGGCGCGCGCGGGCGAGACTGGATGCTTGCTGATTTGACGTGGCGGAACTGCGTCGAACGCATCCAGAAAGCAATTTGTGGTATAATAAACCCATGAAAAACTTTTGTCTAGCGATGTCGTTTACGGCATTGGCCGTTTTGTGCGGATGCGCCCTGTTCAAGGGCGAGCCGAAGCCCAACGCGCTGACGCCTGAAGAGGAGGCACAGGGCTGGAACCTGCTCTGGGACGGTGATTCTCCCACCAACGGCTGGGTGGACGTGTCGGCCGGCTGTTCGAACTTCACGGCGCGCGGGTGGAGTTTCACAAACGGCGCGCTCGTGGCGTCGGCAGAGGCGGATGCCATTCGCACGGCGGTTCCCTTCAAAGATTTCGACTTCAAGGCCGACTATCGTCTGACCTCTGGGGCGTCAGGGCAAATCCTCTACTTCCACAACGCCGAGACGAACACTGACACGTCGATTGCCTATCCGCTCACGCCGCCGCCGCCCGACGCAAAAGATCCGCATGCATGGCAGACGGTCCGCATCGTCGCACGCCGCAAGCCGATCACGCACTGGCTCGACGGGCGGATCATCGACCGGAAGAAGCGTGACGACGCCGAATTGCAGGGACGCATCGTTCTCGCCCCCGGTGGCGGCACGGTCGAGTTCCGCAACATCAAGATCCGCACCTTCGGCAAGTGGTAGCCATTTCAAGCTCCCCTTAGAATAGGGCGGCGATTCCGTGAAACATTCCGCCGAGTATCCAGCCAATGAATCGGCTGACATAAGACCAGAAGAGAACCTGTCCGACAAGCAGAACGGGAAGGGGGGCTCTGGTTTCACCGGAAACTCCCACGAGATACCAGAGAACGATAACGATCTCAATGATCGTGAAGACGATTTTCACCATGATAGTTCCTTTTAAGTCGTCTCCGTAGGACGGGATTTGCCCTTCTTGTCCCTATGGAATGTTTTGTGCACTAAATCCGACATAATCAGATACAGCCAGAGGACGATGAGGACGACGATGGGCAGTCCTACGACAGCCAAGGATCCCATGAGGATGATCTTGGGCCAAGTTGGCGCAAACTGCACGCCGAAAAGGGAGGCGACTCCCCAGATGATCGCCTTGCCGATCAGGTCGAGCAGAAACCATGCGAGGATAAAGGGCAGGCACCCGGACATCATGCAGCCTTCTCCTTGCGGCTTGCCTTCCATGCACGATACTTCTCGAGGTCGGGTTGGGCCAGTTTGATGGCCAGCCCGATCACAATCGCATCGTCAAGGAATCCGATGACCGGGATGAAGTCGAGGATGAGGTCGATGGGCGAGAGCACATAGATGAGCGCGCCCGTAAGGGCCGCGATCGTCCTCCACGGGGTTTCCCTGTAGGCCCCCGTGACGCGGTCGCGCAGGAGCTCGAGAATCTCGCAGAGGTCGTTGAAGTACTTCGCCAGCACCTTGACGTTCCGGAATAGCTTCTTGAGCTCATCTTCCTTGCCGAGCGTCTCCTTGACATCTTCTTCGCAGACTTTGTCGGCAAATTCGCCCAGGGTCTCTTCGGCCTGTGTTTCGTTGATTGTCTTATTTGTTTTCATTGTTTCCATGATAACGTTCCTTTCTGTTTTTAATGCACATCGATAATAGCAAGTGGTGTGCCAGACACGTGAAGCTATTTTATTGTGAAAAAATCAATAGATATCGCAATTATTTCATGTTTGTGCTATATTCAAAAGGATAGAACAATATAAGAAATGCTATCGTATATATAGCATCCATATAAACAGAAAGATGGAATGTAGTAAATTACACGTTGGCCATTTGCAGAAAATCGGCCAAGCGCGTCCGATCTGACTGGGTTGGAGATGTCACCTTGTAACGGCCGGCGGCGGCGAACGCATCCAGCACGAACGCGCAATCCGCTTCGTCCATTTCGGCAAACACGACAAGTTTCTGGCGCGCACGCGACGCTCCCTCGTAGAAGGGCAGGGCATCGTGGTTTCCGGCAAAGGCGTCTTTCCTCACGTCCACCAGCACGATGGCCGCCGCGTCAAGTCCCTTGAATTTGCGATAAGTTGTGAATGAATAGACCTGGTTGAACCACCGGTCGTCGGTGTCCGCGTTCACCTTGAGGGAGCGTTCCAGGCGGCTATGTCCTTCGCCTTCGGGAGCGCATGAGATGAGGACGATATCTTCCGGCCGATAGGATTTCCGCAGTTCGGTCACCGTGCGCGAGACGGCGGCGGAGAGGATGTCGTCTGGCGTCGTGGTGTCGAGGAAATGGATTTCCGGAGAGGTTCCCGCAATGGCGCCAAGGGCCATTTCGGGCGATTTCCCGTGCGCAAGGATCCCACGCGCCGCCGAGGTGGCAATGGCGTTTGTATTGCGGCAGTTCTTGTACAGTGTCAGCTTGCAGTCGGAATCGCGGATCACGCACGGCAGTTTGGCTTTTTCGCCCGCGCGGAGGGACACGAGCTGGTAGGCGTCGTAGAACATGAAGAACGCCGACCTGGCCCCTGATTCGTTCTCCTGCATCGTCACCACCTCGCGGAGCGTCTCCATGATGCCGGAGTCCTCGATGAAGCCGATGGAACAGTCCTGCCCCTCGTCGACGATCACCTGGGTGTAGGCGAAGCGGCCGATCTGGTCCGCGAGGGCCTCTGCGGCGGCGTTGAAGCGCGAACGCTGCAGCGCGAGGATGTCGGGTTTCGCGCGCGACTTCAGGTCGGGCGGCAGCGGCTGGCCGAGCATCGCGACGAAATCGTCCAACGTGCGGAAGTCGACCTGGGCGGCAAGGGCGGGATTGGCCGCCGCGAACGTCTTCTCCAGATAGCGGCGCAACGCCATGTTGAAGCAAAGGTAGAGAACCTTCTCGCCGCGCGCGGCGCACCGCCGGGCGCGTTCCAGCGCCACGAACGTCTTGCCCGTGCCGGCCATGCCGTTGATCACCGCGCTCTTCTGTCCCTCAAGGAAGTCGAGCACGCGCGCCTGCTCGTCGATGAGCTGCTGGTAGATGAGGTCGTTGAAGTTCGCGGCGGTGCGGGCGGAAGGGCACAGGCCGGGGATCCGCGGCGCGAGCACATGGGTGACGAGCCAATGGTGGTCTTCGTCGTCCAGCGCCGTTTCGATGCCGTTGGGCAGCTCCACCTCGAACAGGCGGTCGATCGCCGCCTTCACGCCGGGATGCGCGAGGTCGTCTTGCGTGAGGATGCGGTCGCGCGGGGCGTCCGCCGGCAGGTCGAGCGCGTTGATCTCGGCGCGGCTCATGCCATGGAACCAGACGGCCCATGTCACCTTGCAGCGCGTGGCGACGCCGCGGAACCGCGCGCCGTTCTGCTGCAGGGCGGCCTCGTCGCCGCGTCGGGCCAGCAGGTGGCAGATGGTGATGCGTTCGAGCTGGGCCTGCTTGAAGGGACCGTTGTGGGGCATCGGCCGTCCGCTCGTATAGCGCCATTCGCCGCCGCCGTAGGAGATGCCGCTTCCGTTCTTCGCCTCGATGCAGAGGATGCCCTTGTCGCGGTGGTACACGAGGAAGTCCACTTCCTTCTCGTAGAACGCGCCGTTCTGCGACGTCTGGTTCACGTTGAAGGAGTGGAACACCCAGTATTCGTCGTTTAGGCCGCCCCGCAAAGCCTTGAAGATCAAGTCTTCGCGGCTCTTCGGGTCGAACTCGAGCATCTCCTTTGGAACCATGTGCGCCATACGAAGCAATGCGTTTGACAGGGGAAGCCGCCACCTGGGCGGCGAATCGACGGGAACCCTATGCCTTGCGCTCCTCCTGCGTTAAGACGTGGTCCAGCTTGGACGCTTCTTCCGTCTGCTGCTTCGGCAAGACCGGCGGCGCGGTTACTTCGCCTTCAGCCACCTCCGGTGAAACCACATGCGGCATCATCACGCCGCCGCGACGGCTGAACAGTTCTTCCTCTTTCATAATTTCTCCCACTTGCTCCATCTCGGGCAGGTCGTGGCTGGCGTCTTCTATGGGATTACGCATTCACGCCCCGCTTGACTGTTTTAACGCCTCTCGGCATTTTGTGACTTGGCCATTCAGTTCTTCAAGTTTCTCAAGCGCCTCGTCCTTTTGGGCGTTTGTGGCAATCCTGTCCTTCTCCATTGCGTCTAGCCTGTCTTTGGCGGCCTTAAGGTTCTGATACGGCGCGGTACTCTCAAAGTCATCGTAGAACTTACTGACATTTGATTCGATCTCATCGAAGTTCTGGTTCATCTCACGGCGCGCGTCGTCCGCCTTCTTCTCTTCGCGGATCTCGTTAACCGTGGATGCGGTTTCGATGATCGCTCCGACGGCTGCCCCAGCCCCTTTCAGGAATTTTGTCCATTTGACCGCCCCCCAGGGTTTGAATTTCCCGCCAAAGAAATGCACGATCTTGACGAGCGTTTCCTTTGACATGCCTGAAAGCATGTCTCCCAGCTTGCCGAGTCCCGCCTTCCACTTGCTGAAATCAAACGGCATGCCGCCGCCAGACAAGCCTCCGCACACCTCTGCAAGCCTTTTGTCAAGCGTAATGACTTGTTCGTCGATGTCTGAAAGTTCCGTTCTGAGGTCACTGAAAATACGTTCCTGGTCGTCAAGGAATACCTGGTCGTCCACCGCCTTTTCAAGTCTGTCGGACAGTGTCTTCAGCTTCTCTTCCAGTTCGGAGCTGCCGGCCGAAAGAAGGGCTAGCATCTCGGTACGTTCTCTGGAGACGGTGGCCAGCATGCGTCCCTTGGCTTCCAAGAACGAGCGCCGATACCGTCGCATTGCGTTCTCTAGCGCCTTCTTCTGGCGAGCGGCAATCTCGTCACGAACCTGCTTCGTCTCGCAGACCTCCATCGCCGCCTTGACGAATCCCTCAATGACATCCATTAGCGCAAGGCATTTGCCGTAAGCGCCTTTCTGGCGCAGAAAATCATCAAGGATGCCCTTAAATTCGGCCATACGGCTTATAGCCTTCAATTCGTCGTCGTTTTCTTCCAGCCCCAACATGTAGTCTTGGACATCAAGCATGCAGAAACGATACTTCGCCAGAAGTTCTTCGCCGCCAAGAACCTCCGCCACATCTTGACGTTTAGCCGGGAGATTGTCGACCTCCACGTCGCTGATCCGTCCCATGACCAGCATGGTCTTGTCGGCATAGCGTCCCATGATCGTGTCCTTGAAATTCTTCTCCACCTCCGGAGAGAATCCCTTAGACGGAACCATGTAGATCAGAAGGTCCGCGCGTTCCATGTACTTCAGAGAGATTTCGTCATGCTGCGGGCGCCCGGCACAGATTCCTGGCGTATCCACGATCGTCCAGTCGTCACATTCGTATTCCGAGGCCTTGTCCGTTACAATGCCCTGACCTGTCTTGATGTCCTTGCGCCCGGTAAGAAACGCGACAAGCGTCGACTTGCCAGACGAATAAGCTCCGCACACCGCGACGTGCAACCGCGTTTCCCTCCGCTTTTCGTCGAACACGCGCTGAAAGTCCGTTACGGGATCTTTCAGAAACGCATAATCAGCAAGCGCCTGAGCCTGTTTCGCGACATCGGCGATTTTCTCTCTGGCTTCCGCAAACTTGATCTCTTGCATGGCAGTTCTCCAACAGCAACGTTAGTTAATGATTGTTCATTCTATTCTCGACTTCTGACACCACCGCATTCGCCCGCTCGCAAACCGCAATGATGCCAACAAGATTCTCCTTTAAAAGCATATTCTCGTCCACATGTCGGCCGAGTGCAATGTCGGCGTTCCCGATCGCCGCCATAAAACTCTCTTCCGCCTTCTGGCAGAATTCGCCGCAAACCTTATTCAGGTGTTCGTCAAATTGCTCTTTCAGCCTTTGAATCTTGCTGTCGGTGCTGCGAAAGAGATCAACAACCCAATTCAGCACAAAGGCTACCCCGGCTAATGCCCAAGCGGCGATAACGACCCAACCACCTGGATTCCACCAGTTCGCGGCTACAAACAGTCCAAACCCTCCCAAGCTCGCAAGTCGCTTGACCCACTTGGTCACCTTGCGGCCATCCACTCCCTTTTCTTCGACGTCGGAAATCCGCGCAAATGCGTCTGCATTGAATTTTAATGCGTCTGCCATGTTTTCAAAAGTTCGGTCAAGGTCGTTCTGGAAATCTTCAGAAAGGATAGCCTGCGATTTCTCCACACCGCGTTTCAAGCAGTTCGCCCATTCGCTTTTGATGCGGTTTTTCCCATAACCGTTTTCAATGCACTTCGTAGCGATCGCAGACGTGTTGATTTCTAGTGAAATCAATGTCGACAATTTAACGCGAAGCGCTTTACCGGTCCATCTGCACTTCTTGTCGGCGATTGCCTTCCTGGTCTTCCTGACAACCGCTACGTCCTTGTCGATCTTGTCCTCGATGAATCGCCGGATTTCCGATCCTTTTGCATTAAAAAATCCACCGGCCTTTTCCACGAACACCCGGTCGATGGTTTTCCTTCGTTCCATGCAACCTTCTTCGCAGATGAACCTCATCAGATACTGGCGGAATTCGCCGAAATTCGATAGCCTGTACAGCTCCGCGCGCGTCACTCCGTATTTGGCGTAGAAAGCATCCACCGCCTCGCAATTCCTGGCCCGACTGTAGAAGCACGCGAGCGCGTGAATCGGGATAAGGTTCGCCTTGACGGTTCCCGCCTCGGCAGGCGAGAACCTTTCGCCCACAAGATCGTCTATGAACTCCCGTTGCGCCTCGCGGTTTATCTTGCGGTCCATGCGACGCTTCTTGAAATTCGTGTAATCCGTGAAACTTGCCACGACATTCACGAGAACCACGAAGGGACGCCCCGACGCCACGATTTGGGCAAGGCGTTGCCTTTCTTTCGACTCCAGGGAATCCGTTTTGCAGACAAAGACCGCCATGTCCGCCGTTTCAAGTTTCTCGTTCGCAGCGCGTTCTTCGTCTCCTACGCCCGTTACGTCTCGGTTGGTGTCCTTGCGCGAATCGATGCCGGGCGTATCCCAAACATGTAGATTCCGCCATGTGTACTCGTGGCAGGTCGTCGTTGTCGAACTGCTTCCATGCCCAATGGTTGCGCCATCTCCGCAAGTCAGCGCTTCGCGTATCGTGCTCTTGCCAACCTGAGTGCGCCCGAACAGCACGACCTTGAAATCCGCAGACTCCTGGGTGATCTTGTCGAGGTCCTTTCCCAGCGACGCGAATTCATCCTTGAATTCCGACTTGAAACCTTCAAACAGCTTCCTCGCCTCGTCGCGCAACGCCTTGCACCGGTCCTTTTCGTCTGCGGTAAGTCCCGGCATGTCCTCGTCAAGTTCTGGCAATGCCATGCCAGACACTTCATCCCCGATGGCCTTCACCTCGTCAACGCGCCCGCTGATAGAGGCGAACTCGTCTTCCGCCGCTTGCTTGCATTGGCCCAGGGCCATGCAAAATGCCGAAAGCTCTTTTAACGGCGCAACCAGGTTTCCAATGTCGTCAGAGGCAATCCTCCATTTCTCAAAAGCCAGATCCAAGGTCTCAAGTCTGGACATGGCTTCACGAAATGTCTTGGTGGAATTGCGCATAATTCCTCTCAGCCGTTCAATTCAAGAACCGCTTCCGCAAGTCGCTTGATCTCTGGCTCAAGCTGACGGGTTCCTTCGCGGCACGACTTCACCTGATTGCCCACATCCGCCAACAGAGCATTTACTTTATCGGATATTTCCTGCACCTTCTTCTGCGCCATTTCATCCACGGCGGCAAAATCCCCCTTCAGTCCAATCGCGTCATTCCGAATGTCGTCGATTTCCGCCTGGACTTTTCTCAGGAAGTCCTCCGCAGTCGTCTCAAGTTCCTGTTGGCGTTTCGCCAATGAATCAATCCGCGCCGACACTTCCCCAATCTGCCGCAGAGCCGTTGCGGACTTGTCATTTAACTGCTCAACGGCATCTGCCGTCCCCAAAAGTCGCCAGAGCGCCTTCAGCCTGTCAGTCAGTTTCATCTTGCATCCCTTCCGTCGCTGATTCGCACTCGTAAGAGTCCGCCTCCGTCCGCTGCATCTTCTCCATCGCCTCCCATTGGCGATGCGTGAGTATGCGCGGCGGCGGACCCTTCGCACGCAAATCGTCGTGTGTCGTCGGCCAAATTTTCAGACCACAAAGTTCAAGCAGCCATTTAGAGAAACTCCTCATACGCGTCCTTTTGTTTTGACATACATGAAACCTTCATTCAACCCCCACCACTCATTGGCTAGATGGCAATGATTTGTGCTAAGATGGCTTTCTTCTCTTTTTGTGCTCCAACTATTCAATGCCAACATCCTTCTCCTTGAAGGTGAACTCCAATAATCTATCACATTTCTTTATGAGGTGCAATCGGAATTCGCCAGGAAGACGCATAGGGCGCCCAGGCCGGCGCCCACGGACCAAAAATTCGTAAGTCCGCATTTCGCGCTTGCATTTGCCGTCAGAATTCCGTATCATATCTGCCGTTTTCCCATTGGAGGGATGGCCGAGTGGCTGAAGGCAGCGGTTTGCTAAATCGCCATACGGACTAATCTCCGTATCGGGGGTTCGAATCCCCCTCCCTCCGCCATCACCATGAACGCGATTTTCTTTGACATGGACGGCACGCTGATCGATTCGCGTGCGGACTTGGCCGCTGCGGTCAATGCGACGCGCCTTGAGTTGGGGCTTGCCGAACTTCCCCTGGAGGACGTGGTGGCGTGCGTGGGCAACGGCGCGCGCTATTTGCTGGAGCACGCCATCCCCGAGGCGACCGGGCGGTTCGACGAACTCTGGCCCATGCACCTGCGCAACTACGGCGCGCACCTGTTCGACACGACGACGCTCTATCCCGGCGTGCGCTCGACGCTCGCGGAACTGCACGACCGCGGCTGGCTGATGGGCATCGTCACGAACAAGCCCGGCGCCTTTACGCGCCAGATCATCGACCACTTCGGCATCGCCCGCTATTTCGGCGCAGGCGTGGTGGGCGGCGGCGACTGCGCGGAGATGAAGCCCTCCGCGCTGCCGCTCCGCGAGGCGGCGGCACGCCTGCGCGGTCACCGCGTGTCCTCGCACGACTGGATGGTGGGCGACAACTGGACGGACATGCAGTGCGGCACGAACGCGGGCGTGAAGACCGCGTTCTGCACGTTCGGCTTCGGCCACCTGCGCGAGAGCCGCTACACGATGAAGATCAACCGGTTTGACGAACTGCTGCGGCACTGCAAGGCGGAGGACTGACATGAACCAGAAGATTATGCCCCTCGGATCCATTGAAGCGAACTGCGTGATTCTCTGGGAGGATCCCGCCGCGGCGTGGATCGTCGACCCGGGCGCGGAGCCCGAGGCCATCTGCGCGTTCCTCGGGGAAAAGAAACTCACGCCCGCGCTCATCCTCTTCACGCACGGGCACTTCGACCACATCGGCGCGGTGGACGGGCTCCTTGCCCGTTATCCAGAACTCCCCGTGCACGTGGGGCCGGGCGACGTGCCGATGATCGGCCATCCGCAGAACGCCTGGCCGCCCGACTACGAAGTGGTGAAGAAGCCCGCCACGCTCGTCGCCGACCTCGTGGACGGCGCCACGCTCACGGCGGGCGGTCTCACCGCGCAGGTGATCGCCACGCCCGGCCACACGCCGGGCGGCGCGTGCTTCCTCTTCGCCGCGCAGAAGCTTCTGATCACGGGCGATACGCTCTTCGCGGGGTCGTGCGGCCGCACGGACTTCCCGGGCGGCGACCGCCGCCAGCTCGGCGAGTCGCTTCGCCGCCTCGCCGCGCTCGACCCGGAGCTGACGGTCGTGCCCGGACATGGCATGCCGACCACGATCGCGCGAGAGGTTGCCACGAATCCGTTCCTGCAATGACGTGGATGCGGCAATGGAAGGGCCGCGACGTGCTGAAGTTGCTGGCCGTTGTGCTGCCCGTGCTGCTTTTCGTCGGCGCGGGTCTCTGGTTGATCGTGCGCGAGTATCACCGCCAGACGGATAAAAGGGCGGCCGACCGCGCGGATGCGGCGACCATGAAGTTCTTTCGCGAAACGCAGGAGCCGCTGAACGAACTGTCGTTGCTGCGGACGGTTCGGGGGAAGGAGGCGCAACGGCGACTGGAGGATCTGCTGACGGCGTTCGTGGCGCATCGCGATGGTCCGCCGGAGCTTTTCCCCACTGCTTCGGCTGCATTCCTGCGTGAGTCCAGGCGGATGATCTGGTCAACGAACCTCGTGGGGGATTGCCAGTGCCTTGCGGCGACGAACTGGTCTCCCGACAAGAATTCCGTCTGGTTCAAGTCCCTGGGCGTGGACGATAGGGGTTGGCAGTCCCTGCGGGGGCTCGGGGTGGATTCGGACGCGGTGGTCGTCTGGTCGCGGAACCGGCGCAAAAGGCACGTGTGCGGGCTCGTCATCGGCCCGCCAAAGGACGAAGAGCTGCCGTCGCGCATGTCCTACGTCGCCGCGGGGGCGTTGCTGGTGGGCGTGGGGCTGTTGCTTCTCGCGGGCGGCGTGTCGCTTGCCGTGGCTGTCCTGCGGGCAAGGGGCGAGATGGAGCGGAGGAACACCTTCGTCTCCAACGCCGCGCATGAGGTGAAGACGCCGCTCGCAAGCATTCTCCTGCGCGCGGAGCGACTGGCGGACGGCTCGTACGCGACTGAGGAGCGGCGTGCAAAGGCGGCGGGCGTGATCCTCGAGCAGGGACGGGAACTGCGCCGTCGCATCGAGCGCCTAAGGGACTTCGATCGACTTGAGCGCGGCATGCGCACGTACGAACGGCAGGCGTTCGACCTCGGCGAGGCGGTTCGCGAGACGGCGCGTCCGCTGGCCGACAGATTTGAGGTGCATGGTCTGGATTTGACGGGCGTCGCGTCCGTGCGCATGGTCGGCGACCGCGACTCCGTGATGGAGATCGTCGAGAACCTGCTGACGAACGCGGCGAAGTACGCGGCGCACGCGGGTCCCGTTTCCGTGCGCGTGGCGCGCGCGGCGGACGGCGCGGCGGCGGAGGTGTGCGTGGCCGACTGCGGGCCGGGCCTGCCGGCCGCCCAGCTGCGGCACGTGTTCGACCGGGACTGGCGTGCGTCGAACGACTTGACGAAGTCGGTCGGCGGCTGGGGCGTGGGCCTCGCCTTCGCGCGTGATCTTGCGCGCGACATGGGCGGCGACCTCACCGTTGCGCCGCGCCCGGAAGGCGGTTGCGCGTTCACGCTTGTGCTGCCCCTGGAAGAAGGGCTTGAAGAGGAGGAGAGAATATGACGGACATCCTGGTTGCCGACGACGAGGCCGAGCCGCGCGACTCGGTCGTCGAAATGCTCGAGGATGAGGGCTATTCTGTGCGCGTGGCGAAGGACGGCGGCGAGGCGCTCGCGCTGTACGCCGCGCAGCGTCCGGACCTGCTGCTGCTCGACGTCAAGATGCCGGTGAAGACCGGCTGGGACGTGTGCCGGGAGATCCGGCGTGCGGACAAGACGCTGCCCATCCTCATGCTGACATCGTTTGGCGAGGAGGACGACAAGGTGCGCGGCCTCACGATCGGCGCGGACGACTACATCGTGAAGGACTGCGGGGCGCGCGAGCTCCTGGCGCGCGTGAAGCGGCAGCTGGGGCGCGTGGTTCAGATCGCCGCCGAGCAGAACCGTGCCGCGCAAAACGCCGCGCCGGCCGTCCCGCCGTCGGGGTCCGCCGACGAGTTCGCGTTCGGCGCGCACCACAAGGTGGACCCGAAGCGGTTCGTGCTGCTTGACGGGAGACGGCGCGAGACGAAGCTCTCGAAGCGCGAACTGGCGGTTCTCCGGCATTTCGCGGACCATCCGAACGAGGTCGTGGAGAAGGAGGACCTGCTGCGGCGGTTCTGGGGGATGGAGAACCTCGAGCGGATCGAGTCGCGCGTGCACGACACGCTCATCTGGGGCCTGCGCGAGAAACTTGGAAACGACAAGGACGTGATCGAGACCGTGCACGGCATCGGCTGGCGCTACCGCGCTTGACCGGCGAGCGGGCAGGACGAGCAGTCCGGGTGGGCGGCGAGGCAATACTCGCGGTAGACCTGGAGGAGCCCCTGCACGAGCAGGCCGTTCCCCGCGTAGAGCGCGGGATTGTGGTCGCGCCCGAACAGTCGGAACGCCATGAGACGCACCGTCGCGTTGAGGTCTTCGGGAAAAATCCATTCCGGCACGCGCGCGAGGCGCTCTTCGGCGCGCGCGAAGGGGATGAGCACGTTCGTGAGCATCGCCGCGGCGCGGCGCGCGCCGAGGGG
>JAFRSR010000089.1 GCA_017427485.1 Kiritimatiellia bacterium | reverse complement strand
CGCCCGGCGCCGACGCGGTGCCGGTCACGACGCCGCCGTTCAGCTCCAGCGTCGTGACGCCCGAAAGCGTCGCGTTCGCGAACGCCTGCGTGGCGACGCCGCTCACCACGAGCGTGCCGGATCCAGATATCGTACCGGAGAATGCGGCGGGCGTTGCCGGGATGGCGTTGATCTCGGCCGTTGCGCCGTTGACCAGCTCCAGCGTGCCCGCGCCGGAGAGCGTGCCGAACTTCTCGTACGCCGCCGCGATCGCGAGCGTCGCGCCGGAGTCGATCGCCACCGGCGACTCGTCGCCGAGCGAGTTCCGCGCCGAAGTCGCATTCAGGAGCGGATAGACGTTTTCGACCGGATAGAGCCCCTGCTGCGCATACATGTCTTGCGACAAGGCGTCCGGCGACACCACGCGCGAGTCGATGTCGCACCAGTCCGTGCCGTTCGTGCTGATGGCGAGCGTCCACGCCGTGGGGAGGCGGTGCAAGCGGTACGCGTCGGCCACCGAGAAGAACGTGTAGGCGTCGAACGTCAGCTCCTCGCCCGCGTCCACCGTCACGCAGGACGGCATCTTCGTGACAAAGCAACGATGCTGGGTGGCGGCATCCATTCCGCCGGTGATCACGTTGTCGCAGAACCGGGAGAGCGCGGAATTGTTGTTGTGGACCACGCCGCCGATCTGCCGCGGCGTCGTTCCCGCAGGCCAGTCCACGCGCGCACCGTTGCGGTAGAGCGAAAATTCGCTCACTTGCCAGCCGTAGGCGTTCTGGTCGTACGCCGGATTCAACGTCGCGTGCGGCGTGAAGCGGAAGTGGCGCGCCTTGAGCGCCGGCGCGCGCGTGGAACGAGCCGTCACGTCCGCGAAGAACGCATCGGGGATCGTGTAGAGCGGCGAGGCACCTGTCGACTCGCCGCGAAGCCCGTAGGGACCGCGCGGGTAACCGTCGTTCCCGGTGCCGTAGGCCAGCGTGTAGGGGTCGTTCCCCGTATCGACCGTCGTCCACGTCTCGCCGTCATCGCTCGTCTCCAGCGTCCACTTCACGGGCACGCGGTTCTGGTCGGCCACGTTGTTGTGCGCCGTGTACCAGCGGTAGCCGTGGAACGTGACGGACGACTTCGTGTCGATCACCACCCATGAACAATACCCCTTCTTTTCCGTTGTCTCAGCCGCTGTATTGTTCACAAGGCAGCGGTTCGCGATGTTGCCGTCGATCAGATTAGCTCCGGAACTTGAGTTTTGCAATCCGTTCTCGCCGGTGACCGAGGTGCCGGATGGAAATGCGATCCGTTCCCCGTTCGCGTCCAAGAGCTGGAAGTCGTTCATGCCCCAGTTGAAACCGTTTGAGTCGAAGCCATTGTTGTTCTTCGTGGGGTGGATGCGCAGGTAGCGCGCCGTGACGCCCGCGCCGGGGGCGAGCGGTCCGACGACCTTCAGCGTGCCGGCGTGGACGACGGTGGGGCCGGTGTAGGCGGCGTCCTGCGTCTCGAGCGTGCGCATGCCGGCGCCGCGCTTGACGAGGCCGAGCGGGCCGTTGCCGTCCGTCAGGCGTCCGTAGAGCGGCGCGTCGGACGGGTAGGCGTCGTCGATCAGCACGGAGACGGGCTGCGCGCCGGCGTTCTCAACCGACACGTTGGCGTTCGTCTCCGTGATCCGCACGGCCTGCTCCGCCGGACCGCCGCGCGCGGAGGACAGCAGGATGCGCGCCATCCTGTCGCGGCGGCCGACGTTCTGGAAGAGGAACTTGCCGGTCCAGTCCGTCAGATCCGCCGGCGCGAACGCGCTGCCGTCCTCCAGGCGGATGTTCCGCGTGCCGCTCACCTTGCCGGAGAGGAACGTCTCGAGCGAACTGACGCGCAAGCCGGGCTCTGTCTGGGAGCCGTTGAGCTCATATTCGGTTGACGCGACGATCGGCTCGCCGATGAAACCGGACTGGGAGAACAGGTAGTTCGTGGAGAGGTTCTGCCCGAAGTTCGAGGACCAGCCGTCATCCCTGCCAACGGCCTTCTCGTTGCGCCGGCTGTCGATCCGCACCCAGCCGATCGGATTTGCGCGGTACACGTAGACGTCCCAGTCCTTCGGCGCGCGCAGGGTGCTCCCGGACGCCGCGAACCGGTAGCCGTCGACGGAGTCGTACCCCGGCACCGTGACCGTCACGTAGACGTTCGTGCCGTCGGCCGCCTCCCAGTAGGTGTCGGATCGCCCGTCGAAGAGGTGCGAGTAGGGATGGTCGGTGGAAAGCCTGCTGTTGCCGCCGAAGACGCCGTAGGAGGAGAGCGGAATCGGAATGCCCTTGTACGTCAGCTGGATCTCCGAGAGCGCGAACGTCTGGTCCGCGCGGCGCGGGGCGTGGAAGTAGAAGCAGAACGATGACCAGCGCGTGTAGGAGAGGCTCCGGCCTGCGCCCGACGTCACGATGCGCGACGGCGCGACCGTGCCGGCGGGCCCCGCGAACATCGTCATGTTGGCCCCCGCCTTGACCGTGATCGAGCCGGGGGCCTCGGTCACGCGCCCGAAGAACGCGTTCTCGTTCGACGTGGCCAGCGTGGCCGCCTCCGCGGACGTGTTCACGATCGCGGCGGTCGGCGCGTCGCGGTGCGAGGTGATGAAACCGCTGGAAGTCGGCGCGTTTCCGAAGTTCTGGACGGTCTCCGTGTGACCGTTCAGGTCGAACGTGCCGCGCACGGTCACGTGCGCATTGTTGGCGATCTGCTCGTCGCCGTCGAGGACGAGCGTCGCGCCCGCCTCCACCGTGACGTCCTTCACGGCGACCGCCGACGCCGCGAGCCGCACCGTCCCCTCCTTCACCGCAAGCGTGCACGTGTTGTCCGACGAACCCGCGAACACGAGCGTGCCGGGGCCGACCTTGCCGATCGCGCCGGACGCGTCTGCGATCGTGAGCGTCTCGCCCTCCGGCACGTAGAGCTCGCCGCCCTCGCCGCTGATCGCGAATGTCGTAAGGCCGCCCTTCAGCACGGTCGTGCCCTTCACCAGGCGCACCGTTCCGGAACCGGTGATGGTAGCATTCGAGAAATCGTTCGTACCGAGGCCGCCGAATGCCAGCACGCCGTTGTCCGAAACGGTGATCGCGTAGGCGGCCGTGAGGGTGTCCGCCGCCGAGAACGTGACGGTTCCGCCGGCCACGGCGATGCTCTCGGCACCCGTGCCGGTCTGCGACGGGGAGGTGATGCCGATGGACTCGCCCGGGCCGACGTTCTGGTCGCCGGGCGTCAGCGTCGTGAAGATCACGCAGTCCGCTGTCTTCGCGAAGGCCGAGACGTCCTGCGTCGTCGCGAGCCAGCCGTCGAGCGTGACCGTGGACGAGCCCTGCGGGGCGAGCGTCGCGTCAAGCGGACGGAGCAATCCGTCGGCCGTGCCGAACGTGTACGCCTGGTCGCCGGAGAGCGTCAGCGTGGTGCCGCCGGAAACTCCCTCCGCGAACCGCACCGGCTCCGACGCGGAAACGGAAGCCGCGCCGTCAAGGACGAGCGGGTTCGGCACGGCGCCCGTACCGACCGCCAGCGTCGCACCGTCGTAGAGCGAAAGCGTCGCAGCGCCGAGCGCGGTCGACGCGTTCAGCGCGAGCGTGCCCGAATCGAGGCGGAACGTCGTGCCCGCCGCGGCCGAGGAGAGCTTCGCGTCCAGCGTGCCAGCGCCCGCATAGGCGAGCGTGGCGTCTGCGGCGAGCGAGACGTTCGTGAGCGTCAGCGTGCCGTCGTCCGCCGCGCCGAAGCGAAGCGTGCCGGGACCATTCACGGACAGGCCTTTTCCGCCGTCAAGGCCGGCAATCCGCTGCGCCGTTCCGTCAAGAGAGAGCGACGCCCCTGTCACGACGCTGCGCAACCTCGTCGTTGAGGGCAACGCGCCGTCCACGCCCACGACGAAATCCGCGACGTTCCCGAACTTGAACGCATGCGTTTCGTTTCCGAGCACGGTCTCGCCCGTGTAGGTGTTGACGGCGTCGAAGCGCACGGTGCCGGATTGCTGGAGAATGCAGACGTCGCCCGATCCCGTCACGGGCGATGAAATGACGAGTTTGTTGATTGAACGCGGGGAGAAATACCCGAGGCCGTCCACGGTGACGCCGCGCGTCGGCGCAAGGATGACCTCTGAGGATTGGAATTCATGGGGGAAGAGCGCGCCGCCGCGCAGGGTGATCGCGTCCGCGCGCAGCGTTTCCGGCACGGGGCCGAGCGACAGATCGTCCAAGATCTGGAGACGTCCGTCCTCCAGGGCGAAGGCACAGTTGAGCGCCGTGTTCGTGGCGTAGAGGTTGAGCGTGCCGCCGCCGCGCTTCACGAACGTCGTCGTGTCGGACGCGGCGAGTTGCGCCCGGAACTGGAGCGTTCCGACGTTGTCCATGACCACCGTGCCGGCGGCGAGATTGACCGTACCGTTCGTGAACGTCCATCCGGAACCCGCGGCCATGTTGGAGATCGCCGACAGCGCAACCGTCGTCGCGCCTTCCAGCAGGATGTTGCCGCCTGATCCGGCGAGCGCCACGCCGTCGCCCGCCTCCGGCAGGGCGCCGTCAGCCCAGTTCGCCGAATCAGACCAGTTCCCCGTCTGCGCAGTCCACTCGCACGTCTTCGCGACGGCATGTGCCGCCAAAAACAGGAAAGCAAGCGCCCACCAACATGCTTTTTTCGTATTCGTCATCACTAGCTCCTTTTGGAATCGTTGGTATCATACCATAATCCAGTCCCCATGTGCAAGTTCTGAGGTCAAGGATCTGGGCCGTAGAGGTACATCGCGCAATAAGGCATCAGCGGGTTCTAGAGGTTCGGGCGGCAGGGCACAGTTCCAGGATCTGTCCGTCCGCACGCAGCCGCGCGGACAAAGCGGAATATGAAACGTCCTGCACGGCACGTCCATCCTCCGCCGCCAGCGCGGCGGCGGTGGCGGCGGACTCGCCCAGCAGCATGAACACCGGCTCCATGCGAATCGATCCAAACGCGGTATGCGTGGCCGAGAGCGCCACCGGCACGAGAAGGTTCCGGCACGCCTCGCGGCGCGGGATGATGGCGCCGTAGTCGATGCCGTACGGACGCTTCGGGCGCACCTCGATGTCGCCTTCGTTCTGCACGAAGCCCTCTGCGGTCACATAGCGGCGCACGTTGTGCGAATCGAGGCTGTAGGAACCCATGCCCACCGGGCCGTACGGCTTGCCCTGCGCCGGATGGCGCGGGGTCCCGAGGCAGTCGTGCTCGGTCATCACGTACGCGCCCACCATGCGCCGTCCCTCGCGCACGTAGATGTGGTACGGCCAGCCGCCGTTGTCTACAAACTCGTCCTTCGCGAGTCCCCATTTCGACATTGCCCGGCGCACGTCCGCCGGCACCGAGGGATCGTTCGCGAGGAAGTACAGGAGTCCCATCTGGTAGTCCCGGTGTTCCCGCGCGAGTTCCGCGCGGCGCGCATAACTCGCCTCCGGCCACTCGTAGCTGCCGCCCAGATAGTCGAAGTTCACGGGGCCGTGGTTGTTGGTGTCCGTCTTGTGATTGGCGATGCGGTCGAACTTCGCGAACGTCTCGGAATATCCCTGCGCGTAGACGCGGGCGAGCAGTTCGTAGCGGGCGGGATCGTATCCGGACGGTTTCTCGAACGGAATGCGGTTGCGCGGGTCGTCCGTCATGCAGAGGCGGTAGCAGTAGGCCTGCACGCGACGGTCGCCTGCGCCGCGCACGCCGGGCGCGGAGGAGTCCACGAGGGCGCAAAGGCCGCTTGAGGGATCGCCGGGGACCTTGTAGGGCGAGACCTTCCAGTCGCGGAAATGGTGCTTGTGGTGCAGCACGCCCACCTGGTTGCCGTTCCACGTCTCTCCGAACTCGGAGCAGCTCTCGCGCCCGACCCGGTACGGAACGCCGGCGGCCGCCATGAGGTCCCCCTCGTACGTGGCGTCGATGTAGTAGCGGCCGCGGTACGTGTTGCCCGAGAGCGTGGTGATCGAGACGATCCGCCCGTCCGCCTTCTTCACGCCCTTCTCGCGGTCGAGGCATTCCCCGCGCCGCACCGACACGCCCTTCTCCGCGAGCCACGCGGAGAACACGCGTTCCGCGGCATGCGGCTCAAACGTCCACATCGTCTTTTCCGCGTGGACGATCGCCTTCGTCCCCTGTCCGCCGGCCTTGAAATCCTCCATCCGTTCCCAACGCCAGGCGGACGGCTTCTGGTAGGCGAGGTAAATGCGGTGGTAGAACTGGCGGGCGAGGCCGCCGATGGACGCCGTGTTGCCGGAATCGGTGAAGCCGAGTCCGGACACGGTGAGCCCGCCCACGTGCTGCTCGGGCGACACGACGACCGGCTTCAAGCCCATGTCCACGGCTTTCACGGCGGCGGACACCGCAGCCGGCGAACTTCCGTAGACCACCAAATCCGCGGACACGACCTCCGCCTGGACCGCCGCGGCCATCGCGGCCACCACCAGCAATGCAGTTGTTTTCTTCTCCATGCCGCTCCTAGTCCACGCGGGAGATTTCGATGCGGTCGACCCAGACGGACTTGATCGCGGAGACGCCGCCGTTCTTCTTGAAACGGCCCGGACCGAGCCAGAAGTACTGTCCGTCGCGTGGCTTCCATTTGCAGACGTCGTACCACGCGTACCCGTCGCCGCACCTCTCAGCCTTCACCGAGATGCTGCCACGGCCCTTCTTCGCCGGCGTATCGTATACGCCCGCCCAGAACGCCTCGCCCTTCGCGCCTGGTTCCTTCTCCACCCGCACGCGCACGCGCACCTTGTACGTGACGTCGGGATCATACGCGACCGACGCGAGGTCGAGCCGCACGCTCCACCCGTAGTGCGTGTTCAAGAGCTTGATCGCCGTACCGTCGAGCGTATCGGCGTCTTTCGCGTACTCGCCCCGAACGCCCGGCACGGCCAACTTCAGACGCGATGCCGGCACCTCCGCACGGTCGCACGCCGCTGTCGGCACGGTCGCCGCCGCCATTTCCGCGATCTCCTCCCGGAACGTCTTCTCACGCTCCACGTTCTCCGCAAAGCGCAGGTTGAACGGCTTGCGCGCGGAGAGAAGCTTCTTCGCGTAGGTACGGCAGCGGTCGTACGCAAAGTTCTCGGGGTGGCGCGTCACCCACACGGTACGCGGACGCGGCAGGCGGTACAGGAGCGAGAACATCGTGGAGAGGTACGCGGCTTCCACGTTCTTCGCGCATTCCGGATCGTCCTTCACCGCCTCGGCGGCGGCTTGCCAATGCCCTTCCGCGCGCTCGAAGAACGCGGTGGGGATGTTCGTGCTCGTCACGACCTCGTAGATGCCGAGGCGCTGCGTCACGGAGTCGCGCGGCAGGGAGTAGAGGTCGTCGAACACCTTCCGCGCGTGCGGCGCGGCCGCGCCGTAGTAGCCCGTGAAGAAGCGGTCGAGAAGCGGCGCCATCGGCGCGTCGGGGTTCCACATCCACTTCGCGAGCAGCCAGGCGCGCAGTTCGCCGAAGTCGGCGTGGAGCCCGAGCGAGTCGCCCTGCTCGAACATGTACTTCACGTTGTTCGCGCGGAAGAACTTCAAGTTCCCCTGCAGAGCCATGATGTTGGGGAAGGCGTGGAGGTAGTTGCGGAAGTTCGTCGTGTAGTCCCAGAGGTAAAGCATGTCCGTCTGGCGCGTCCAGCCCCGGATGTCCTCCACGAAGTCGACGTTGCTCTTGAAAGGACTCACGTCGAGCGGCTTGTGGAAGTCGCACTCGATGGAGCAGAGGCATGGCATCACGTTGTGGCGGAGGCGCGTCTTCTTCGGCGGCTTGCGCGAGTACTGATAGGCGAGCGTCTCGATGATCGCGTTCGGGTAGTGCTTCTCCACCTCCTCGGCGACGGCGTTCACGAAGCGGACCACTGTGCCGGCGTGGCTCTCCTCCTCTTCGTCCACGGCCGCGCAGGCGGGACACTCGCAGTAGCGCCGGTTGTCGTTCTGGCTCACGCCGTAGATGCCCGCCGTGGGGTCGGCCTTGATCGCCTCCAGCACATTGGAGGTGACGATGCGCAGCACGTCCGGATTCGTAAGGCACGGCTGGGTGTAACCCCACCGCGCGCCCTTCTCGGGCAGCTCGCGCTTCCCGTCGCGCATCGCGTAGTACTCGGGATGTTCCGCGAAATACTTCTTCGGCGGCAACAGGAAGCTGAACGTGTGGCAGCTGCCCATGTGCTTCCCGAAACGGCACACCGCGCCGCCATGCTTCTCCTCCAGCTTGGCGCGCGAGCCGTTCAGACGCAGCCGCGCCGCGAAGTCGCCGCGCGTCGCGTCCAGCCAACTCGTCATGCGCATCGTGAAGGCCGGGCGCTGTACGTCGTCGAGATTCGCCGGCACCGCGAAGCGGTCCAGCTTCGGCACCACGGTGCGCCACGAGGCATACCAGCCCACGCCGCCATACGTCTCCAGCAGCTCATATACGCCGTACAGGCAGCCGCGCACGCCGCCGCGGATGACGAGGTCGGGGGGACGCGCCGTCAGGCGAAAACCGTCCGCACCGTAATCTTCCATCTGCTCAAGTCGAATCGCCGCCGTATGGGGAGCCGCCATCTTGGCGGCTTCCCCGACCGCCAACTCCACGCCCGTCAATTCCTTCACGTACCGCTGCAGCTCCTCGGCCGCATACTTCAAAGACGGCCCCGCGTCTTTCGCCACCACGATGGCACACGCGGCGGGCTTCCCGCGTTCCGCCAGCACGAGTTCCTGTGCACCCCGCGCAACCAAACCGCCCAAGGCCACCAAAACAACAGCACACAACTTCTTCATGATTCATTCCTTTCAAATCTCACCTCACGACGCTCTTCAAGCGCCAGGCGCGTTCGGTTACTTCGCGGACCGGTTTCTTCGCGCCGCCGGCCCGCCAGGAGAGCTTCTTCTTCGCCGGATCCGGCACGATCTCGGGCATGGGAAGGTACTGCAAGCCGTCGCATGAAAAGATTTCCAGCCCCACGCGGTCCACGAACACGTGCAGGCCCAGCTGTCCGCGCGCATCCAGATTCCACGCCGTCGCGCGGCCGTTCACCGACAGCGTCTTCTTCGCCGCGTCATAGACGACCAGGACGCCGCGCAGGTCGAGCGTGACGGTCGCGTCGGCCACGGGCGTGCAGACGAACTCCACTTCCGCCAGCTCGCCGTCGAATTTGGCCAAGCGCGTCGCCTTCCCCGCGCGCAGCGTCTCCAACTCCTTCACGGGGAAGCGTGCGAGGCGCAGCCCGTCCGCCGCGCGCATGAGCTTCAGTTCCATCGGAAGCGTCATGCCCTGGTTGAACATCACGTCCGTACGGCCGCCAGCCAGCGTGTCGAAATGGCTCCACGCCATCTGGATGCGACGGCCATCGGGCGCGTCGGAGAAGGTCTGCCAGGCGTAGACGGGGTTCAGTCCGTCCACGGGACGCGTCTGCTCCAGACGCGTCGCCTCGGGGATGAACGTGCGTCCGTCGAACGAGCCGATCGCGTACTGGCGGTTCGCCGCCGTCAGCACCCAACGCGTGCCCGTCTCGCCCTGGATCGGCAGCTCAAAGAAATCGGGGCACTCGTAGAGGAACCTGCCTTCGTCGAAGAGGTCGCCACGCACGTTGCTCGCGAACGTCCAGTCCTTCAGGTTCGGCGAGGTGAAGAACGACACGCCGTGCCGTTTCGCCTCCACCTCGCCGTAGACGGCCAGCACCCAGAACATGCCGGGCGCGTACCAGACGACTTTCGGGTCGCGGTTCGCGTCAACGCGTCCCTCCACGGCGGCCTTCGGCCACTTCGCGTAGTTTCGTCCGTCGAGCGACCAGGCGATGCGCTGGGTGTGGGGTTTGCCCGCCGCCGTGTAGACCAGCACGTGCGCGCCCTTTCCAAATCCCGACGTATTCGCGTGGTCCGTCACGGCGCTACCGGAGTACATCGGCCCGTGGTCGTCGGGCGCGATCACGTCGCCGAGATCCGTCCAGCGCACGAGGTCCTTCGAGACGGCGTGCCCCCAGTGCATGTTGCCCCAGCGGACGCCGAACGGGTTGTGCTGGTAGAACATGTGCCATTCGCCGTCGCGGTAGGAGAGCCCGTTCGGATCGTTGTTCCAGCCGAGCGGCGGCGTGAAGTGGAACTGCGGACGCCACGCCTCGCCGTACTGTCCCTTCGGCGCGGGGAACCGCGCATCGGCAAACGCCAGGTCGGCGGCGGAGATGTCCGGCACGTTCTCGCCGGAGAAGCGGAACTCCAGCAACCGCCCCGCGAAGCCGCGCAGGTCGAGCGAACCGGTCCAGTTCGTCGCGCCGCGCGCCCACTCGACCTGATCGTACGCGACGCGCGTTCCGCCGTCGAACACCTCCAGCAGGATCTTCGGCACGCCGTTCTGCACGGGCACCGCCAGATAGCGTCCCGTGGGCGCCATCGTCACCGTGCCCGCCGTCAAGGCCGCAGCCGTGAACGTGCAGGAAAATAGGATCGTGTGTTTCATGGCCGACCTCATTGTTCAGGGATGTCAGGGCTGTACGAGGCGCCAGTCCTCGGCGGGGATCGTCGTGCCGTCGACGGTCGCCGGCGCCTTGTTGTAGTTCACGTACACCTTCGTGCCGTCGTCATACTTCGTGAGAAACACGCCGGACGAGACTTCCGCATGGCGGTCGATGAAACGGTACTGGAGATGCGCGAGGTCGCGGTAGGCGTCCACGCCGCGCTTGATCGACGCCACGCTCGCCGCGAGCTGTTCGTCCGTGAAGCACTCGAGGTCCGTGTCGCCCATCCAGTTCCGGCCGGTCGACAGGAAGTTCGCGTGGAAGTAGAACGACGGGCGGGCCGCGAACTCGACCGTCTTGAGCTCGCTCGGACGGCCCTTGATCGGGGCGTTCACGGTGGTGGTGAACGGGTTCGAGAGGATGATGCCGTTGTAGACGATCTCGAAGAGCGGGATGTAGCGGTCCACGAGCGCGGGGTACTTGGACGGGTCAAGCGGCTGCGAGAACGACGTGTAGAGCACGTAGTCGAGCTGGCCCGCGTTCTGGTCGTAGCCGCCCTCGGAGGAGATGCCACCGAACGTGTCGCGTCCGAGCTGGAGGATGTGCCCCACCCATTTGATGCCGTCGCGCTCGTTGACGGGGTGGCGCGGGTCGTCGCAGAACGGCGGCGGCACGCAGCTGAACACGTCGAGGTAGTGGAGGCCGCGGAAACCCATCGCCGCCACCATCGGCATGTCCTTGCTCGCGAAGCGCTCGTACGCGCGCTGGGGGCAGATCGTATACATCCGCCCGCCGCCCCACGTCGTCTTGCCGCGCTTCAGGGAACCGTCGGGGTTCTTCTCCACGATGTACTCGGCGTCCCAGGAATCGGCGATGACGTAGGCGTCGCGGTGGTTGCAGTGCGCCACCACGTAGTAGCCGTTCGTCTGCGCCCAGGCGACGGACTCCTTCAGTTTCGCCTCGCCGCCGAGCAACGGCTCCACGGGGAATATCTGCGGCCAGCGCCCGTCGTGTCCGCCCGCGTTCCACCCCACGAGACAGAACTCCGCGCCGCCAATGCCCTGCGCCTTGAACTCGTCCACGATCCGCTTGAAGCGGTCGAAGGTGATCACCGGCCTCACCGGCGGCTCGTCCTTCACGGTCTGCTCCGGCACGGGACTCGGCACCGGCTTCCACGCGAGGCGCACGCGCACCTCGGGCCACTTCACCATGTAGTCGAGGAGCGGCTGCTTCTTCACGCGTTCCGTCAGCGGCTCCACCTCCTTGCGGGCGAGCTGCCAGGCGCGGTAGGCCTTCGCCATACCGCTGTAGTCGGCGTCATCGCCCTTCAGCCAGCGGAACTCCACCTCGATGTCCTCCTTCGCCTCGGCGAGGTGGTGCTCGAACGTCGGCGCGAGCGTGTAGTATCCGTTCTTCAGCTCGACCGCGAGCGAGTAGTTCCAGGACATCCCCTTCACGATGGCCACCCACGTCCCGCGCGGCGTCTTCATGCCGAAGAACGGCATGTGCGGGCGCTTGCTGACGCGCACGGCGTCCTTCTCGCGCGCCTTGAACGTGCCGAGCTCACCGTCGGAGTTCACCCAGTATCCCTCGTCGCCCACCTTCGCGCGGGCGAAGTCTGGCTTCAGCTTCACGTACTTGACGCCCTCGGGGATGGCGGCGCGGGCGAGACGGAACGTCACGGCGCCGTCTTTCCGCTCAAGGGCGGCCTGTTCGCTGCGGAAGCGCCCGTCCTGCATCGCGATCTCAAACGTCACGTCAATGGCCGACGCGGCACATGACGCACCTACGAGCGCGCCTGCCAGCAGGCGCGCGAAAAGGAATTGCTTTTTCATACGCCGGCAGTATAGCAATTCCCCCCGCCGCCGTCAACGCCCGCGACAGACCGGTCAAGGCGATTTCATTTACGCAAACCGGCGATGAAGTCGAGAAGCGCAGCGTCTCGGAACACCGCCCCGCTGTGGCCGACGCCGGGGATGTCGTGGAACGACACCTTCGCCGCCCAGTCGGGGTATCCCTTGAGGTATTCCCTGAAGTTGGTGAAACGGTCGTAGCGGTTCTTTCCCTGTTTCATGGCCGGCGGCGACACATCCAGCGAACCGCGCGTCACGTCCTCCGTGCCGCAGCCGCGCCACACGCGGCGCGACGCGAGGTTGTGGCGGATGTCCGTTTCCGTAAGCTTCGCGGAATACCGCGGCCTGCCCTTGAGTCCGTAGTGCCAGGTCGTATCCGGATCCAGGCGCAGTTCCGTCGACGGCGCGATGACGGCGAAGTCCACGGCAAGGTCCTTGCGGAGCGGACACTTCCCCGTGGCGACATACCGTCCGGTGAACTGTCCGCCCGCCGAGAGGCCCACCAGCACCACGCGCTTCAGCGCCGGGTAGAGCCGGGCGTCGCTCAGCGTTTCCATGATGCGATCCACGACGTCGAACGACGACACGGCCGTCCCCACGGCGTCGCCGCCGCCGCGCCAGTCGTCCGCCGGCACCCCCCGCTGGTGGGGCACGTCCCAGCTGGCGCCCCACACGGCGCGGCCGTCGTCGGCCACTTTCGCCTTCTTCAAGACCGAACGGCGCGGGAAAAGCGGCGCGACCACATACGCTTTCACGCCGCGCTTCGCAAGGTCCTCGCGCAGGGTCTTGTGGTCACTTGCCTTCGCGCCGCCGCCCCAGCCGTGGATCAGGATCACCGCGAGCTCGGCCGTCGTGTCGCCGGCCGTCACGGCGTGTTCGGCCCCGTAGTAGACGGTCGGGGAAATCCCCTCCACGGCGTGCAACGCCGCGGCAACGGGCAGGACGAATGCGGTACAGATTGCGATCAGGATGTTTTTCAT
>JAFRSR010000088.1 GCA_017427485.1 Kiritimatiellia bacterium | reverse complement strand
CTTGCAGATGTCTGCGAAGATGCGACCGATCTTGCCTGTGCCTATTACGCCTACCGTCTTTCCGTGGAGGTCGAAGCCGGTGAGACCAGCCAGCGAGAAGTTGAAGTCGCGCGTCCTTGCCGCCGCCTTGTGGATGTGGCGATTGAGCGACAGAAGCAACGCGGCGGCGTGTTCAGCGGCGGCATAAGGCGAGTACGCCGGAACGCGCACGACCGTAAGCCCGGCTTCGTATGCCGCCTTGAAATCGACGTTGTTGTAGCCCGCGCAGCGCATGGCGAGTACCTTGATACCGCGCGCAACCAGGCCCTCAACCACGGCGCGGTCGATCTCGGCGTTGACGAACGCGCACGCCGCATCGCATCCTTCGGCGAGCGGCAACGCCGCCGCCGTCAGCCGCGTCTCGAAGTAGCGGATGTCGTACCGTCCGTTGTTCAGCTTGTCGAACGACTCTTTGTCATACGGCTTCGTGTCGAAAAATGCTACCTTCTTCATGACGTTCTCCGTTATGCGTCCAGAATCTTTCCATCGAGCGATATTGTCACAACCTGCCAGGGGATGAACTTGCCGCTTGCCTGCAATGCCTTCTTCGCGGCCATCTCAAGCCCGCCACAGCAGGGCACCTCCATGCGCACGATGGTGACGGACTTGATGTCGTTCTCGCGCAAGATCTCCGTCAGCTTCTCCGAGTAGTCCACGGGATCGAGCTTCGGGCAGCCGACAATCGTCACCTTGCCGCGCATGAAGTCGCGGTGGAACGCGGCGTATGAGTTTTGCTTACCAGATTCTAGACAAGAATCGCTGAAGGATTCAACAGGAAATCAACAAGGCCGACGATGACATATCCTTTTTCATCTATCCGTGGCGGCATCTTGCCCTTGACGATTATGATCTTTCGGAATGAATCGCCAAGTTTTGTGAATGGACGCTTTTCCTGTGCTGCCTTGTCTGGATCGTCGATGTTCAGTGCCGACTGCACGTAATACCGCTCCCGGCCCCGGTTTGCCATGAAGTCAATTTCCAGTTGTTTGCGGATTCCGTTCCCCGCCTTGTTCTTCTCAAAGGTCTCTACCACGCCGACATCAACATCAAATCCCTGCACCTTGAGTTCGTTGAAGATGATGTTCTCCATCAAATGCGTCTCCTCTATCTGACGGAAATCAAGCCGCGCATTTCTCAGTCCCGGATCGGCAAAATAGTACTTCATCTGAGCGGCTATGTACTTGCGGCCCTTGATGTCGTACCGCTTCGCCTGTTCGATAAGATAAGCATCTCTCAGCTTGGCAATATACGACGCTATGGTCTTTGACTTCAGAACCTCATGCTTCACAGTCTTGAAGGTGTTTTCAAGGGTTAGTGGATTCGTCAGAGAGCCGATGTTTGATGCCAGTACATCAACGACATCGGCAAGATGTTCTGGCTTGCGAATCTTGCCACGTTCGACAACATCCTTGAGATATGTCTCATCAAAGAGATTCTTCAGATACCGGCTTTTCGCCTCGTGGCCGTTCGCAAGCACGGCAAGAGGAAGTCCGCCATAAACGACATATTCGTTCCATCCGTCTCTCGCGTCGCCGGGGAATACTTTCATGAATTCCGAAAAGGTAAATGGCGTCAGACGAACCTCGTCGCCACGTCCGCGGAACTCCGTCCGAATGTCGCTTGAAAGCATTTTCGAGTTGGATCCCGTGACATAGACATCCACATTCTCTTTCCGCATGAGAGAGTTTATCACCGAGTAGAAAGTGATCTCGTCCTTTTCCTCAAGTTCAGGATCGCGCACTTTGACTCGCTTGACGAACTGCACTTCGTCAATAAAAACATAGTAATCACCATTGTCTCTGATCTGGCGCTTCAGATACTTTTCGAGCTTCAATGGATTATGGTATTTGTAGTTGCCTGGCTCGTCCATGGCAAGCTCAATGATGTGGTCTTGCTTGACCCCATCAGTGAGAAGGTAATCTTTGTAAAGAACCCCAAGGAGATACGACTTGCCGCATCGCCTTGGACCGGTGATTACCTTGACCATGCCGTTTTCCCGGCGGGCAATCAACCTCTTCAGAAATATGTCTCGCTTTACTTGCATTCTGCTCCTTCATGGGGTCATAAGCTGCGTCTGGGCGCAAAGTTTTTCCCTTGAACGCCGTATATTATACCACAAATGCGGCTATTGTGCCGAAAACAAGCGAAAAATGTCTGCACCTTTACGCTATTGATACTCCTTCAATGGCCATGTAGTAGGATTCCCTACTCTATAATCCGCCCGTCGAGCGAGAGGGTGACGACCTGCCAGGGGATGAACTTGCCACTTGCCTGCAACGCCTTCTTCGCAGCCATCTCAAGCCCGCCGCAGCACGGGACCTCCATGCGGACGATGGTCACGGACTTGATGTCGTTCTCGCGGATGATCTCCGTCAGCTTCTCCGAGTAGTCGACGGGATCGAGCTTGGGGCATCCGACAATCGTCACCTTGCCGCGCATGAACTCCTGATGGAACGCGGCGTATGCGTAGGCTGTGCAGTCGGCGGCGATGAGCAGTTTCGCGCCTTGGAAGAACGGCGCCTTGACCGGCACCAGGCGAATCTGGCATGGCCACTGGGCGAGCTGGGACTGCGGGCCCCCATTGCCATTTTGGTAGGGCGGCATCGATGATGCCGCCGTAATCTGCGGTTTCGTCGAAACCGCCCTACCGGGATCTGTGCGGTTGAACGTGCGCATCGCCTTGCCGGGGCAACCTCCTGGTAGTGCCACATGCTGGGCAGATGGAGATGGTGATTCTGTAAGTTTTGGTTTAGACATGGCAGATTCAACTCCTTTCAACTTTTCAACTTTCAACTTTTCAACCGCTTCGGCGTCGTATGCGGCGGCCTCGCGCTCGACGATTTTGATCGCACCGGCAGGACACTCCGGCAGGCAGTCGCCCATGCCGTCGCAGTAGTCGTCCTTGACGAGCTTCGCCTTTCCGTCCACCATCGCAATCGCGCCCTCGTGGCAGGCGTTCGCGCACAGCCCGCAGCCCGTGCATTTCGCTTCGTCTATCTCGACTATTTTTCTTTTCATGTCTGTTGCCTCCTGTTTCTTTTTGACGGCGCGTATTATACCAAACCCACTCTGTGAAATATGTTGGTGCGCCAACATTAGGCGAAATCATGATATAATATCTTCCATGCAACAGGAAGACACATATCTTGCGGCGCTCGCGAAGCGTTCCCAACTCTTCGACGGAATCGGGACAGACAACCTTTCGGCATTGTTCTCGTGCCTCGGCGCGCGGCGTGTGCGCCTTGCAAAAGGTGAACTGCTCTTGCGTACAGGCGAAAAGGCAGACCGCTTCGGCATCGTCCTTGCCGGCTCGCTTGCGGTCTCGACATACGATTCAGACGGCAAGCGGACGCTGATCAAGTTGATAAGAGCGCCGGAAGTCGTCGCAGCCGCGCAGGCGTTGTCGGGCGCGGACGCGATCAGCGTTGACGTGGAGGCAAACGAAGACAGCGTAGTCCTGCTGCTCAAGGCCGCCCGCATCGTCACGCCGTGCGAAAACGCCTGCGCGTTCCACGCTCGTCTCGTCAGGAACATCATGCGCACACTTGCAGTGAAGACTCTTGAACTGAACCGCAAGATCGAGATCCTGTCGCATCGTTCCACCCAGGATCGGCTGATGGCCTATCTGCGTTCCGTCGCACAGCAGAAAGAATCCGTCGAATTCGACATTCCATTCGACCGCCAGCAGCTCGCGGACTACCTCTGCGTCGAGCGAAGCGCGCTTTCGGCGGAAATCAGTCGGCTGTCCAAACTCGGCCTGATCGTATCGCGTAAAAACCACTTCACCCTGCATCGCACCGTTTGACGGCCAAATTCCGCCCGCCGCAGCACAGCGGCATCAGACGAGTTCTTTGTAGTACGGGCAGATGTTGGCGAAGGTACCGTCCTTCATGCGAAAACCGTGCGGAATGGTTCCAAGCTGGGTGAAGCCAAGCCGCTCATAGAGGTGCCGCGCATGGATGTTGCCTTCGACCACGGCGTTGAACTGGAGGACGCCGAACCCGTGCTTCTTCGCCTGCGCAAGGCAGTCAAGGACGAGCTTTTCGCCGATGTGCCGCCCACGGCACTTCGAGCTGACGGCATAGCTCGCGTTGCAGATGTGTCCGCAGCGTCCGACATTGTTCGGATGGAGGATGTAGAGCCCCACGACCTTCCCGCCTTCGTCCACTGCGACGCCCGTGTAAGTCTGCGCCGCGAAGAATTCCTTGCCGGTGTCGTGCGTCAACGGTTCCTCCTGCGGGAATGCGTCGCCCGCATCCACGATCTCGTTCCAGACGGCAATCATGCCGTCGATGTCATTCTCTTCGTATTTTCGGATTGTCATTTGCTTCAGCCCCTGCCGAGAAACGGCCCCGCCTGTTCGTCGGTGGCCTCCAGCTTGAAATACACCGGCCTCAGTCCGTCGTTGCAGCAGGTGATGACCTTGCCCGGTTCCTTCATCCATCCGCCTCCGTAGAACTCGCGCACCCCGCAGGCGAGGGCGAACACGTACTGGTTGATCGTGCGCCATGCGGCGTCGCACATTCCCTTGGGACATGTGTTCGTCGCGTAGAACACCTGCCCGGCTTTCAAGACGGGGCACGGCTCGAGATTCGGCACGGCGTATTCATCCGCAAGGTCTTTCTTGAGCGATGTCTCGAGAACTGTTATTTTTACAACTGTCATGCCACATTTACTCTTCTTTGATTACGCCTTTTTGAACACGAGTCCGCACTTGAAAGCGTCGGCGGCCTTTTCGCCGACCGCGAGATAGCGCCAATTCTCCTCGTCGTAGATAATCGGCTTGAGCTTTTCGAGCGAATACTTGCCGCGCTCGTCGAGGATGCCTTCGTCGGCCTGTATGTTCACAACCTCGCCTGTAATCTGCACGTGGCTGCCGATAGTGACCGTGTTGACGACCTTGCACTCGATGACCAGCTTCAACTCGTTGATGACGGGCGCATTGACCTTTTCGGCTTTCGTAACCGTCCAGCCGACTTCGGCAATCTTGTCGTGTTCGTAGCCAGATGCGATGCCGATGTAATCCGCCTCCGCTGCCTGCTCGATGCTTGGATAGCCGATCGTGAACGCGCCGGAGTGCAGGATGCTTTTCAGCGTCCTGCGCTTCGCCGTCGCGTTGATTGCGATGGTAAGGCACGGCGGCTTATGGCTCGACGGCGTGTAAAATGCAAGCGTGCAGGCGTCCGCCTTGCCCTTCTCGTCATACGCCGCCGCGATGATCGCGGGCGTCGGGGAAACGACCGCGCGCAGCTTCAAGGATTTTTTCATTGGTGAAGTCATTCCATCGGCTTGAACGCAGCCTTGGCGACGCCGCAAATCGGACATTTCCAGTCGGCAGGTTCAGAGTCGAGATCGCCTTCGTATTCGTAGCCGCAGAGCGGGCAAACGTATTTCTTCTTGCCCGAAGGCGCGTCTGAAGCGTATTCCGGCGCGTACTTCCTGAGAATCGCCATCGTCGCCTCGCCGTGGTGCGTCTCCTGCGCGCCAAACTCCTTCACCTGCTCCGCCGCCTCGTGCAGGCCCAATCCTTCGAGCTGTTCCGCAAGTTTGCCGAGGTTCGCCTCGCCCTTGAACTCCGCCTTGGAGAGCCCCTTGACAAGCTTCCAGAACGCATCCTTGTCGATGGGGTACTTGCCGTTCAGCGTCGCGTAGAACCCGGCATGGTTCGTCTCCTGGTTGCCGAGTTCGATGAACTCCTTTGCGACGTCGGCATAGCCGTGGTGTTCGGCGATGCGCGCGAGCGCATAGTACATTCCGCCGCCCATCGCCTCGCCCGACGCGAGCTGCGCAATCGTCTTTTCAAGGGCGGTTCCCTTTGTCTTTCCGTGGATGTCCATTTTGTTTTCTCCTGTTCTGGTCTTCGCCAACCGTCATGCAATCTTCATTATGCGCTTGAGCGCAAGGCTCTCGTAGCCTTCCGGGCAGTGCGAAGTCAGGTACACGGTCGGACGCGCCTTGATGAACGCGCGGACGCGGTCAAGCGTGTCGCGCGCGGCGGCCATGTCGTCCGTCGCCGTGCTGAACTTGTTCGCCTTGAGCGCGGCGTCGCAGTAGGTGACGTCGCCGGCCAACATGTAGAAGAGGCCGTCCTTCTCGACGACGACGATCGAATTGCCCTTGGTGTGGCCGGGCGCGAAGATGTAGTGGACGCCCGGCGCGATCGTCTGCGACCTCTCGAACTCGTGGTAGGGGCCGTCCGCGAACGGACACTTGACCAGCTTGAATCCGGCGAGGCGGGACGCGAGCGTGAGCGTGTCCTCTGGCGCAATGAATATCTCGGCGTTCGGGAAGCGCTTCAACTCGTCCGTATGGTCGGCGTGCTTGTGCGTGACGAGGATTTTCGTGACGCGGTCCTTGTCGACGCCGGCCTTCGCCAACGCTTCGAGATACGTGCCTGTCTGCTCGCCCATATAGAGCGGAGTGCCGTATTCCTTCGGGGGCAGCGGCAAACCGTCGTCAAGCCCGGTGTCGACGAGGATCACCTCGTCGCCAAGGTCGATGGCGAAATTCTGCAGGCTCGAACGGTAGAATATCTGATCGTCGAACGCCTCCTTGCCGTCCTCGCCGCCAAAGGCGAAGGGCTGGGAGATGAAGCCGTTCTCAAAAAGATGTATAGCCTTGATTTCCATGATCGCCGAATCTCCTCTCTGGCTTCAAAGGGCCTTGACGAGATCGAGAATCCGGTTGCGCGTCTCTTCCGTTTTCTGCTCATCGATCTTGGCGGTGACGACACCCGTGTCCTCGACGCCCCAATATTTACGGATGCCTTGGTACTCGCCGATCGCGCCGTCATAGACGTTGGGCGAATAGGAGGAGAGCAGAAGCGCCATCTTCTTCAGCTTGCCCGGCTTCTGCATGTTGTAGATGCGCTGGATCGGGGCCTGGATCTGCGCGGACATCGTGAAGTAGTAGATCGGCGCGGCGAGGACGAGCGCCTCCGCCTCGGCGAGAAGCGGATAGATTTCCTGCATGTCGTCCTTCTGGACGCACGCGCCGTTGCCCTTCCCGTGACAGTATTCGCAGGCCATGCAGCCCGCGATCTTCTTGTGCCCCACATCGACGAGCGTCACCGTATGCCCGGCCGCCTCGGCGGCCTTGCGGCATTCCTCCGCCATCCAGGCGGTGTTTCCGTTCGCGCGCGGCGAACCTTGAAGAATAAGAATGTTCATTTGCGTATTTCCTTTTTGCTTATGGATGTTTTTAGTATACCACAAAATCCGTCTGCTCAATAGGCTTTGACGTTTTGTGCCTGCTGCGCCGTGGCCCGATCTGCCAGCCGTTTGCCGAGAGCAAAGGCGGTGCGCTCGTATTCGGCGTAATGGTCGCGTTCCATCGCCGTGAACGTGTCGACTAGGTTCTGCCCCACGACATACCGCTCCGGTGGATCAAACATCGTCAGACCCTTGAAGTAAAGCGTCTCGCACGAACCGGCCCACTCGAATCCCCTGGCCGTCGCGCCGAGGGTGTGTTCATAGCCGTTTGCGACAAACGTCTCGTCATCCCAGATGTGCATCGTGAAAAGGCACGCGCTGTGGATCTTCTTCTTGAGGAGCGGCGTCCCGGAATTCGTGTAGTCCAGCTGCGGGAAGAGGAAGCGTTCGGTGAACGCGCGCACCGCCGCGACCGGGTAGTGGAAATACACGGGCGAGCCGACGACGAGAATGTCGGCGTCCTTCGTCTCTTGCAATAGAGGTCTCAACCCGTCGCGGATGGCGCAGACTCCATCGCACTTCGAGCCTTTCACCTTGCAGGCAAGGCACGAGATACAGCCGCCGAAGGTGCCGAGATCCCGCAGGTGGACGGTTTTCGTCTCGCTGCCGCCCGCGTCCAATCCCTCACGCACCTTGTCCAGAAGCGCCGCCGTGTGGCCCTTCTTCCGCGGACTGCCGTTTATGAGTATCGCTTTCATGTTGTCCTGTTCGTTTCTTGCTTAACGCAAACTACGTTGTTGCACTTGCCGAATGGAGAGCCGGCTTCAGACCCCGCAGTCGTCAACTAAGCGTGCGCGCATCTTGCGTCCCCGCATCTTGCGGATGCGGCGTAAGGCGTTTTGGGCTGCCCTTTTCATTGCCGCTGGCAGCAAGGTGACTGGGAAATCAGCGCCTCGATGCAGTCGGCGAGGGCGGCAGGCGTCGTCTTGGGTCCGCTGCGCTTGACGACGTTTCCATTGCGGTCCACGAGGAACTTGGTGAAGTTCCACTCGATGTCACCGGGCGCCTCCGCGCCGGTCATGCCGTGCTCCTTCAGAAGCGCGCGCAGCGCGGCGGTCTCTTCCGCAGGGTCGTCGTCCGCCGGCTTCCGGGCCTTAAGGAACGTGAAGAGCGGCTCGGCGTTTGCGCCGTTCACCTCAACCTTCGCGAGCTGGTCGAACGTCGTATTGTACTTGAGCGCGCAGAACTGGTGGATTTCATCATCGCTCCCCGGCGCCTGGTGTCCAAACTGGTCGCACGGGAAATCGAGTATCTCAAGCCCCTTGTCGTGGTACTTGGCGTAGAGCTTTTCAAGCCCCGCGTACTGCGGCGTGAAGCCACAGCCTGTGGCGGTGTTGACGATCAAGAGCACCTTGCCCTTGAGCGATGCGAGGTCAAGGCTCTTTCCGTTGCGGCCTTTGGCAGTGAACTGATAGATGGTATCCATCTTTGTGTTCTCCTTTAGATTGGCGCATCCGCCGCCCAGCAACGTTGCCAGGCCGAGCAACGCGAGCGCGATGAGCTTTGAGGCAATTTTCATTGTTGGTTCCTAAGCGCGGTTGAACTTGTCCTTGGGCTGGCGGCAGCGCGGGCAACGCCAGTCGGCGGGAAGGTCCTCGAACGCGACGCCGTCGTGCTCGGCCGGATCGTACACATAGCCGCACACAGAACAAACGTATTTGCCTGTCGGAGTCTTGAACACAATCTCTCCCGGCGGGATGACGGCGGGCGGATTTGCGAGATCGACGACGCGCTTCGCCTCAAGGCTTTCCAGCGCCTCCGGCGTGTGCGTGCCGAGCCAGACGGTCGGACGCGCGGCGCAGAACGCGCGGCAGCGGTCGAGCGTCTCGCGGGCGGCGGCCTTGTCTTCGTAGACGACGGACAGCTTGTTCTCGTAGAAAGCCACGTCGGTGTAGGTGACGTCGCCGTGGATGAGGTAGAAAAGTCCGTCGGACTCGACGGCGACGATGCAGTTGCCGTTCGTGTGCCCTGGCGCGGAAATGTACGTAACGCCGTCCGTGATGCGCTGCGCCGCCGGAAACTCGTAGAAGGGGCCGTCCTGGAACGTCGCCACGGTCGGGTTGAACGGCTTTATCTCGTCCGATTCCGCCTCGGCAGCCGAGCAGATGATCTGCGCGTTCGGGAAGTAGCGCAACGCGCCCGTGTGGTCGGCGTGCTTGTGGGTGATGAGGATCTTCGAGACCTGCTCCGGCTTGTAGCCAAGGTCGGCAAGCGCCTCGATGTACGGCTTGATTTTCTTGCCGACATAGATTGTCGCATCCTCTGTCGGTTCGCCAAACGGGAAGTCCTCTGGAACGCCCGTGTCGACGAGGATGACTTCGCTCCCTGTGTCGATCACCCAGTTCTGGAGGCACGAGCGGTACTTGACCGCAGGGTCGAGTCCTTCCGCGCCTTCGCCACCAAGGGCAAACGGACGTGTCATGAAGCCGTTTTCGGCGAAACGGACAGGCTTTATCGCTATGCTCATTGTTGTGTTTCCTTTCTGTCGCTTACTGTATAAAGCGCATCGGCCGCCAGGGTTCGTCAGCGGAACGCGCAATGGCGTCACCGCGCTTGAGGTTCTTGAGAAGTCACGCCATGTGTCTTCGCCCGTTCGACGAGGCGTTTGCCCAGTGCGCGGGCGTTATCCATGTCGATGGTGAAATGCGTGTCGCGGCGAAGGCGCTTGTCCTCCTCGCGCACGGCGGTGACGTCATAGCGGGAATAGTCGGAGAACTGGTAGGTGTCGTAGATGTAGAGCGTCTCGGAGGCTCCGAACACGACTGACAGCGATTTTTCGTTGGACTCGAGAATCGCGGGATAGCCCATCTGCCGCATTCCCTCCTCCGTCATGCCCATCGTGAATATGCTCGCGGTCTCGATTGCCTTGCTGCGGTCACACTGCGGCACGCCATCCACGAAATGGTAGCTGAAGACCGGGAAAGCGATTCTCTCGAACAAGTTGCGGTACGCGCCCGTCGTGTTCGAGAAATATATCGGAGAGCCGAACACCAGAACGTCCGCTTTGCGCGCGCGTTCCAAAACGGGACGAAGGCCATCGCGCAATGCGCAGACGCCGCCTGTCGTCGCGTTCTTGAGCTTGCAGGCGAAGCAGCTCTTGCATCCGGTAAACTGGATGTCGAAGAGATCGACGAGTTCGGTCTCGGCCCCGGCTTCCCTTGCGCCCACGGCGGCGCTTGCAAGCGCCTTTGCGGTATTCCAGTCCTTTCGTGGACTCGCGTTGAAGAACATGGCGAACGGCTTGTTGTTTTCTGTCATGGATTTTCTTTGCTTTTGCTTTGGCTGAAATCTCGTATCGAAGAGTCTCTTGAGGGTTCAACGAATATGCGGTTCAGAATGCATCATGCCATTCCCGCAGCGTTGTTTCAATGGCACGTAAAGATTGGCCGGCTTGAACCGCGTCGCCCTGTAGCTGTCGTCGAGGCAATCGCAGACGGTGTTGAAGCGAACCGTCCCGTCCAGCACGGTGGAAAGCCAGTTCCACTTGGAACTCGGATAACCCTGAAGGATGCCGGGGCGACCAGTCAGCTTGTCGCGCAATCCCCGGCTGCGTATCTTGAAGCTTGCAACCTCAGCATCGCCGTCGCCGGGAAGCCCCAGGACGGAACGCGGCTTCAAGAAGAACACGGCAAACCACTTTCCGTTCTCGGGATGCCGCAGCACGGCGTAGTCCTCGTGGTTGAACGGCAACTGCTCGGACTCTATCCCGTACGTGCTTTTGGCGTAGGCTTCTACGCGAGAGCGAATTGATTTGTTCCGTGTCATATTATGAACAAGTCTTAGAGTTTTGCGACAAGCTCCTGGACGCGGCGCTTCGTCTCCTCTGTCTTCTGCTCATCGATCTTGGCGGTGACAATCCCGATGTCCTCAACACCCCAATAACGCTGGATGCCGTGATACTCGCCGATTGCGCCGTCGTACACGTTTGGGGAATAGGACGAGAGCAGCATCGCCATCTTCTTCACCTTCGGCGGCTTGTTCATGTTGTAGATGCGCTGGATCGGCGCCTGTATCTGCGCGGACATCGTGAAGTAGTAGATCGGTGCAGCAAGCACAAGCACCTCCGCCTCCGCCAACAGCGGATAGAGCTCCTGCATGTCATCCTTCTGGATGCACGCTCCATCGCCCTTGCCGTGGCAGTATTCACAGGCAAGGCAGCCCGCGATCTTCTTGTGCGCCACATCGACGAGAGTCACCTTATGACCTGCCGCCTCGGCTGCCTTGCGGCATTCCTCGGCCATCCACGCCGTGTTACCGTTCGCCCTCGGCGAACCCTGCAATATAAGGATGTTCATTTTGTCAATTCCTTTCGTAGGAAGTTTTAGGATTGTTCTTCGGTCGGCCTTGCGGCGAAGTCGATGGT
>JAFRSR010000087.1 GCA_017427485.1 Kiritimatiellia bacterium | reverse complement strand
GAGATTTCTCCGACTGCGGATACTGCGGAACTTACCAAATCCATCAATACTCTTCTCGATGCCTCCGGATATGAGCCGGCGCGCCTCGCCATGGTCGCCCGCCTGGAGGCGGCTGAACACGTCGCTGATGAGCGCATGCGGCGTCACGGCCCCCCGGCGCTGCGCAACGAGCAGGTAGAGGATAATCGCCAGTGCGATCACGGAAAGCCCCGCGAGCACCCACATGAGCGGGCCGCCGTTGCGCCACGCCTCCGCCAACGTAATTCCCGTAATGTTCATGACTGCAGGAGTTCCTTTCTTTTCGATTCAAAATCCCGGCTGCGCCGGTCAACCAGCTGTTCCAATTCAGAAATGCGCGTCTCGTAGAGATTCCAGTCGAGTCCCGCCGTGGCGCCCGCGTGCGTCTTCGCCGCCACCGCCGCGTCCGGGTCCTCCGCGGACAGCGCCTCCAGGTTGTCGCGCACCTGGTGGTAGGCCTCGCGCCACGGCGTGCCGGCCGCCACCTTCCGGAGCGCCACGTCCGTCGCGAACACGCCCGGGATGAACCCGGCGCGCAGGCGCGCCTCGTCCACGCCCATCCCCGCCACGAATTTCGCGAGGATCCGCAGCGTCGTGCGCGTGATGGAGAGTCCCTTCATGTAGAGGCCCTTGCAGTCCTGCAGGTCGCGGTTGTAGCCGCCCGGCATCGCGTGGAGGAGCGAGAGTGCCGCCGTGGCCAGCCCGAGCACCTGCGCCGTCTTGGAGCGCACGAGCTCGAGCACGTCGGGGTTGTACTTCTGCGGCATGATCGACGAGCCCGTGCAGTACGCGCGCGGCAGCGTGAAGTAGCCGAACTCCGGCATCGAGAAAAGGATCATGTCCTCGGCGAGCCGCGAAAGCGCCGCCATGAGCTGCGCGAGCGCCGAGAGGAGCGCGGCCTCATCCTCCCCGCGCGCCATCGACGCGCCGAACACGTTGTGGAGCGGACGCGCGAAGCCGAGCAGGTCGCTCGTGCGCTTCCGGTCGAGCGGCAGCGGCACGCCGTAGCCGGCGGCGGAGCCGAGCGGACACAGATCATTCAACTGGTAGGCCGCCTCGAGGTTCGCCGTCTGGTCGAGGATCATCTCCGCATGGCCCGTCGCCCAGCTGCCCACCGAACTCGGCATCGCGGGCTGGAGGTGCGTGCGGCCGACCATCGGCACGCGGTCATGCGCCTTGCCAAAGGAGACTAGCACGCGCGCGAGGGCGGCGACCTCCCCTTCGAGGCCGTGCAGCTGGTCCTTGATGTGCAGACGCACGTCCACTGCCACCTGGTCGTTGCGACTCCGACCCGTGTGTATCTTCTTGCCGAGATCGCCCAGCGTCTCCGTGAGACGGCGCTCCACGGCCATGTGCACGTCCTGGTCGGACTCCTCGATCGTGAAGTTCCCCGCCTGCGCGGCCGCGACGACCTGCGCGAGCGCGGCGCGCACGCGCGCCGCCTCGTCCTTCGTGACGACGGGCGGCGTGACGGGCATTTCCGAGAGCATCGTCACGTGGGCCGCCGTGCCGAGGCAGTCCCACGTCACCAAGTCCATGTCCAGCACCGGATCGTCCCCGACCGTGTAGTCGAGCACGTCGGGATCCACGTCTCCCGTGATTGTCTTTTCGGTCTTCATCTCTGATTCGCCAAACAGGCGAGAGTATTATCTCAAAAAAACGGCACGGAATCAAGTGTAACCCGCGACAACGTAACCCGCCTGCGAAATGACAAGTAAAAATGACCGAAACAACAAAATGCCAAAATGGCATACGTTGCAATGAGGCGATATTTGAACCGTTCCGCCGACGGGCTCAGCGCAGGAGGAAGAGGAGAAGCCCTACCGCCAACAGCGACGCGGCGACGATCCCGGCCAGCAGCCAGCGGCGACGTTTCCTTCGTTTGAGGCGCAAGATGAATTCCTGGATCTCGACGTCCTGGGTCTCCAACTCCAGAGACTTGTCGGCCGGGTTCGCCGGCAATCCCGCGACGAGATCCGCCACCGAAGGACCTTGCTCCCCTTCCGGCGCAGCCTCTGCGGCGATTTCGGAGCCGGACGTGGCAGGAAGCGCGTAGCCGATGCGCGCAAACGTCTCCAACAAGTCCTTGGGCGAGGCGATCCGGTCCTCCAGGCGCTTGGCGCACATGCGCGCCACCGTCTCCGCGACCTTCGGCGAGACCTTGCCGTTGACGGTTCGGACGTCCGGAAGCGGAGACGGATCGAGCAGTTGCTGCAATGCCTCCATCGGATCGTCTCCCGCATACGGACGCCGCCCGGACAGCAACTCGAAGAGGATTACGCCGAGGCTGTAGACGTCCGCGCGGGCGTCGACAGTGCTGGAATCAATTGCCTGTTCAGGCGAGATGTAGGCCGGCGTGCCAAACACCGCGTTCGTCTGCGTCTTGAGGGAGTCGAGACCGCCGGAAACCTTCGCCACGCCGAGATCGAGCAGCTTGACGACGCCTTCCTTCGTCAGCATGATGTTCTCGGGCTTGAGGTCGCGGTGGACCATGCCGAAGCACTGGGCCGCCGCCAGCACGTCGGCCACCTGGAGGATGATCCGCACGGCCTCCCTCTCCGGCTGCGCGCCGCCGAACGCGATGACGTCCCGCAGGGTGTCGCCTTTCACGTAGTCCATCACGAGGAAGTAGACGCCCTTCGCGGCGTCGTATCCCGCGTCGTGCACCGCCACGAGATTCGGATGGCGGATCTTCGTGGCCAGCTTGGCCTCGCGCACGAACCGCTTTACGTATTCCGGCTGCGCCTCCGCCACTGCAGGATCAAGTACCTTGACGGCGAAGAGCGTGTCGAGCATCTGGTGGCGCGCCAGCCAGATCGTACCAAGGCCGCCCGCGCCGATCTGCCGATCCACCACATATCCGTGGAACTCCTCGCCAGGGGTCAGGACGTCCTTCACGCCACTGACCGCACCACTTTCCGTTTCGTCCATCCTGCTCTTCCTTCCTTTTTCACGTGCCCCGCGAACGGCACCAGACGCAATAGGCGAAAGCGAGGGCGGCCACCGCCACCGCCACGGCTGCCATCGCCACGGCAAACAGCGGCTTCCGCCAGAAGGTATCCGGCGGCGGCTCGGCCGCGTTGGCGGGTTTCGCCGCAGAGATCTGCAACGTGCCGGACACCGCACGCTCCAGCAGGTCGGCCACTTCGCGCACCGTCGCAGGACGGTCTTCCGGCTTCTGCGCGACCATGCGCGACAGCACGTACGCAACCTCCGCCGGGACCTCCGGACACGCTGTGCGCACGTCGGGCAGCGGTTCGCCCCGGATCGCGCGCGCCAGCACCTCCATCGTCGAAAGCCTCTCGTAGGGGTTCGCGCCCGCCAGCATCTCGTACAGCACCACGCCCAGCGAGTAGATGTCCGCCCGCGCGTCGATGCAGTGCGCGTCCAGCATCTGCTCTGGCGCCATGTAGGCCGGCGTGCCGAGGATCCCCCCCCGCATCGTCCCCGGGTGCGTGTCGTCCTTGAAGCGCGCCACGCCGAGGTCGGCGAGCTTGGGCGTGCCGTCGGCGTCGAAGAGGATGTTGTCGGACTTGATGTCGCGGTGGACGACTCCGTGGTAATGCGCCACCTCCAGCGCGCCCGCCACGCTGATCGCGATGGAGACGGCCTTGTCGACGGGAAACCGCCCCTGCGCGCGCACGCGCTCCTTCACGCTGCCGCCGGGCAGGTAGTCCATGAGGATGTAGCAGAATCCGCGTTCGGGGTCCTCGCCCGCGTCATGGACGGGAATCAGGTTCCGGTGGTGGAGCGTCATCGCGAACTCGGCCTCGCGCGTGAAGCGATGCTTGAATTCCGGATGCAGCCGCGCGATCTCCGGGTTCAGCACCTTGAGCGCGTAGCGTTCGCCGTCCGGGGAGCGCACGAGGTAGACCGTTCCCGCGTTGCCCGCGCCGAGCGTCCGCTCCACCGCGCAATCTCCGAAACGGTCCGTCATGCAACATTCTTTCATTGTTGGTTCCTTGTCAGTTCGCCTCCGAATGGCACGACATGCAAAGGAGGATGGTTATTATACCATCCGGGCGGGACTTGCGCAAGATGCACTAGAGAATCGCCTTGAGCTTGTCGACCGTGACGGGCTTGAGCAGGATGCCGGTGAAGCCAACGTCCTCGAATTTCTTGAGCATCTCCACGCCGGCGGCGCCGGCGGCCCATCCCCCCGCGCCCTCGCGCCGCGCGACGGCGTACGCGGCGGCGGAGACGTAGCCGTAGGCGATGGCGGCGCCGAGGCTGGAGACGTCCACGGGCCAGCCCGTGACGGTGCGCCCGAAGAACGGAATCGCGAACGACGCGCACATCACGAAGAGGACGGCGCGGACCGGGGTGCCATCGCGGTTGACGGCGCCGAACCAGCGAGGGAGCATGCCGTCGTCCGACATGGCGAGCATCAGGCGGCTCACGGCGACGTACGTGGCGAACATCCCGGTCAGCTGCGCGGCGAGCATCGTGCCGCCGAGGATCGCCACGCCGGCGGCGCCGAGCGTGCGGCGCGCGGCCGCGAACACGGGCATCGAGTCGACGCCTGCGCCCCCCGGGAGCGCGGCCAGGTACTCCGTCCATGACGAAACACCCTCCGGCAGGGACAGGACGGGAAAGACCGTGAGGAGTATGTACGCGAGCGCGGAAAGGGCGATGGCCGCCACCATCAGGGCGAACAGCCGTCCCATCGGAAAACGGAATTCCGCCGACGAGTGGACGACGGCCTCGAAGCCGACGAACGCCCACGGAATCATGGCGAGGATTCGGAGCACCTGGACAGGCAAGGCCCCGTCCGGGGCGAAGGCCGGCGCCATCGACGCGAAACCGCCCTCGTGCCTGAAGAGCGCGACGAAGAAGCAGGTCGCCACGCCCGCCACCATCACGCCGGCCAGAAGGGTGTGGAGCCCGACGGCGAGACGCTTGCGGAAAATGCAGATCCCGCCGCACAGCGCGATGACCGCAACGCACAGGAGAACCTCTCCGAAATAGACGTCGAAGCCTACCATCCTGTAGTGGAAGCCGAACTGGAGCGCGTCGCCGAAAAGGCACCGCGCGACGATCACGAGCGCCGTGGAGTTGGCCCACAGGATGGCGACGTATGTGAGCAGGAGGAACCAGCCCACGAGGAAGCCGTGGTCCGCGCCGAACGCCTTCGTCACGAAGGCCTGCGCCCCGCCGGGCCGGCGCTCGGGAGGAAGATCGTTCCAGGCAGCACGAAGGCCCCCCATCCGACCGCGTAGCCGAACGAGAGCGCCAGGACGGCGACGGGCGAGAGATAGGCGGACAACTTCATTTTTCAGCGATGTCCCCGAAGAGAGCGCGCAGCTTGTCGGCGGTGACGGGCTTCGCGATGACCTTCGCGAAGAGGCTCATGTCGTAGGTGGAACCCACGTCCACGTCGGCCGTCACGGCCACGATCGGTATCTCGGCGAGCCGGCGGTCCCTGCGCATGGCCTCCGCGAGCTGCGTACCGTCCATCTTCGGCATCCACATGTCGGAGAGGACGAGGTCGGGCACCCACTCCTTCATTACGGCAAGCGCCTCCTCGCCGTTCTCCGCGTAGCGGACGTCCTTGACCTTGAGGTTGGTGAGGTGGATGCCGAGGATCTTGCGGTTCATCGACATGTCGTCGACCACGAGCACGCGGTCCGGCATCACGGCGCGGATCGTCTCCTCAGCGGAACGCGCCGCGGTCGACATGTGCTCGATCACGGAGAGGTCGGAAATCTCGATGTGGAACGTCGTGCCCTTGCCGAGCGTGCTCGTGGCCTTGATCGTCCCGTTGGCGTTCTCGGCCATGCGCTTGACGATCGGCAGGCCGAGGCCCGTGCCCTTGATCTCGCCGCCGCTCCGGCGCATGCGGCTGGCGATGTCCTGCACGAAGGGGTCGAAGAGCTTCGACATCTTCTCCTCGGAGATGCCGCAG
>JAFRSR010000086.1 GCA_017427485.1 Kiritimatiellia bacterium | reverse complement strand
GTTGCGTCTTGGCGGGCGAATCCCGGGAGTTCTTTGATGATGGACTTGGTGAGCGAACTGCCGCTTTCGTAGGTCTTTTCAAAGTTGACATACGCGGCGACGACGGTGTGCTCCGGCACTTGCGGCTTTTTGCCGCATCCCGCGACGGCGAGTGCCAGGATGGCAAGACATGCAAATCTAAGCGCTTTTTTCATTTTGGCGTCCTCCATGGGCTTCCCTGCCCTCGGATACATGGTTCTGAACGGGTGCATTATACTCCATTGCCTTGCCGCGCACAAGCATGAAGTTGAAAACGGGCTTGCCCGCGGCACGCGTTTCGTGTATAATACAGGACAAGTTTTTTCAAAGAAAAGGAGCAAAAAATGGGCGATGTAATCGGTGCGGGCGAACTGCACAAAGGCGTGAAGCTGTTGATTGACGGCGAACCGTGGGAAATCACGGAGTTCGACTTCTCGAAGCCGGGCAAGGGCCAGGCCATCTACAACTGCAAGCTGCGCAACATGATCACGGGCGGCGGCATGAGCCGCAGCTACCGTTCGGGCGACAAGTTCGAGCGTCCCGAGCTGCTGCAGCGGTCGGTCACGTATTCCTACGACGACGGTTCGGCGTTCGTGTTCACGGACGAGAACTTCGAGGAGATCCGCGTGACGCCCGAGGTGATGGGCGACAAGAAGTACTTCCTCATGGACGAGATGGAAGTGAAGGCGCTCTTCTTCAACGAGAAGGTGATCGGCGTGGACCTGCCGCAGCTCGTCGAGCGCAAGGTGATCAAGGTCGAGCCCGGCGTGAAGGGCAACACCGCGAGCGGCAAGGTCACGAAGCCCGCCACGGTCGAGGGCGGCTACGTGTGCGCCGTCCCGCTCTTCATCAACGAAGGCGACGTGATCCGCATCAACACGGAGACGGGCGACTACAACGACCGAATCTCCACCAGATAGTTAGGTGGTTGGGTAGTTAGGTGGTTGGGTAGTTTGTAGTTAGGTGGTTGAGTTATGAAGATTCTTGTGACGGGCGGGGCCGGGTACATCGGCTCGCACACCACGCTGGAACTGCTGAAGGCGGGCCACGACGTGGTGGTGGTGGACAACCTCTGCAACTCGTCGGAGGAGTCCCTCCGGCGCGTGGCGGAACTGGCGGGCAAGGCCCCGAAGTTCTACAACATCGACATCCGCGACGAGGCGGCGCTCGACAGGGTGGTGGCGGCGGAGAAGCCGTTCGGCGCCACCATCCACTTCGCCGCCCTCAAGGCGGTGGGCGAGTCCACGCAGATCCCGCTCAAGTACTACGAGAACAACCTTGGCGGCACGTTCACGCTCCTCAAGGTGCTCTCGGCGCACGACTGCAAGAACATCGTGTTCTCCAGCTCGGCGACGGTCTACGGCCAGCCGCAGAGCGTGCCGATCCGCGAGGACTTCCCCACGCCCGGCTGCACGAACCCGTACGGCTGGACGAAGCTGATGATGGAGCAGGTGTTCCGCGACGTGCAGAAGGCCGACCCGGCCTGGAACACGGTGATCCTCCGCTACTTCAACCCGATCGGCGCGCACGAGAGCGGCCGCATCGGCGAAGACCCGGCGGGCATCCCGAACAACCTGCTGCCGTACGTGGCGCAGGTGGCGGTGGGGCGCCTGAAGGAGCTGAGCGTGTTCGGCAACGACTACCCCACGCCGGACGGCACGGGCATCCGCGACTACATCCACGTGGTGGACCTCGCGATCGGGCACCTGCGCGCGATCGAGAAGCTGGCCGAGAAGCCGGGCTTCAAGGTCTACAACCTCGGCACGGGCCACGGCTATTCCGTGCTCCAGATCGTCAAGGCGTTCGAAGCGGCGAGCGGACAGAAGGTGCCGTACGTCATCAAGCCGCGCCGTCCCGGCGACATCGCCGAGTGCTGGGCCGATCCCGCCCTCGCCGCGAAGGAGCTGAACTGGAAGGCCGAGCGCGGCATCGAGCAGATGTGCGCCGACACCTGGCGCTGGCAGTCGCAGAATCCGAAGGGATATCGTGGTTCGTGATTCGTGGTTCGTGATTCGTGATTCGTGATTCGTGGTTCGTGGTTCGTGTTGGCCGCAAAGAACGCAAAGAGCGCAAAGGTCATGTGTGAAGGATGGATTGTGGTTTCCCAGACATTCTGAATGCCTTTGAGCAGGCGCTGGAGCTGGAACGCGAGCTCGGGACGCGCACGGTCGATGGCGACCGTGCGCTTCTTGCGCCCCGAAGCGGCGGGACGCCGCTTCCCCCAGCGGGGACGCCCCGAAGCGGCGGGACGCCGCTTCCCCTAGCGGGGACGCTACTTTCCCCAGCGGGGGCATCCAGAAGTGGCGAGCGCACCGTACCATTGGGGGAAGCGGCGTCTCGCCGCTTCACTGGGACAACGGGCGTCTCGCCCGTTGCAACGCCTGCCCTCCCCACGGCGGCGGAGCTCGCCGCCTGCACGCGGTGCGACCTGCACGGGCTCGGGCGCACGCACGTCGTGCCCGGGCAGGGCAACGCCGATTCGCCGGACTTCATGTTCGTGGGCGAGGCGCCGGGCGCGGACGAAGACCGGCAGGGGCTCGCGTTCGTCGGCGCGGCGGGGCAGTTCCTCACGAAGATGATCGCCGCGATGGGCTACACGCGCGACCAGGTGTTCATCGCGAACATCTGCAAGTGCCGTCCGCCCAACAACCGCACGCCGTCGCCGCCGGAGATGGCCGCGTGCGTGCCGTACCTGAAGCGCCAGATCGCGCGCATCCGGCCGAAGTGCCTCATTCTCCTCGGCAACACCGCCATGCGCGGCCTGTTCCCCGACACGTTCATGCGCCGCGGCCAGTGGCAGATGTACGAGGGCATCCCGGCCATCGGCACGTTCCATCCCGCCTACATCCTGCGCTTCGACTCGGTGCGCGACTCCGCAGGCCTGCGCAAGGCGAAGACGGAGGTGTGGAACACGCTCAAGCTTGCGCTCGCGCGGCTCGGCAAGACGCCGCCTGCAATTCAAAGGAAAGGACAGACGACATGAAGAAGACGATGATAGGAATCGCGCTGGCCCTGCTGGCGCTCGCGGGCTGCCGACAGAAGGACGTGCGCGAGTTCACGGTGGAAGTGCCCGCGCTGACGCAGACGAACGAAGTCGCCGTCACGACAGCCATCCGCAACGCGCTCGCGGGCTGTTGCGGCATCGACATGGCCTCGCTCCAGTTCGATTCGGCGAACCACTGCCTGCGCCTGCGGTACGACTCGATGCAGACGGCGAAGAAGAACATCGAGATGGCGATCGCCAAGATCGGCTACGTGGCGAACGGCGTGAAGCCGGAGGAAATGGACAGCGCGAAGTCCGCGCGCTAGCCGCGCGGGGGAGCGTGCCGGATGACGGCTCTCGAAAGCTGCGCCGAGGCGTTCGCCGCCGACCTCGCGCTCGCGCGCGGGCTCTCGCCGAAGACGGTGGAGGCGTACGGACGCGACGTGCGCGCGTTCCTCGCGTTCCTCGCCGCACGCGGCAAGACGACGCCGGACGCGCTCGTGCGCGCGGACGTGGCGGACCACGTCGGCGCCCTGCGCGCCGCAGGACGAAAAGC
>JAFRSR010000085.1 GCA_017427485.1 Kiritimatiellia bacterium | reverse complement strand
TCGGGAATTTCCCGCATGATTTTTCCGCATGCGCAAATTACGCGTTCCGCACCATAATCTCACCGGCCGCCAGCCCCGGAGGCGCAATATGGAGAGCCGCCATCTTGGCGGCGCAGCATGAAGAGCCGCCATCTTGGCGGCGTGAGAAGAAGAATTGGTGGGGCGAGGCGTCCCGCCGAGCCGCGGACGGCGGTGGAACGCCGTCCCTACCGGACTGCGCGGGCTACTCGAACCACTCGGGGCCGACGACGCGGCCGCAGAGGTAGAACTTCATGTCGTTGTACCAGAGCACGCCCTTGCCGTCCACGATGCAGTAGCTCGTGTAGAACGAGTTGCCGCCCTTGCGCGGCGCGAAGAGCTTCGGCGCCTTGAACTTCACCGGCTGCTCGCCGTTCGGGTCGAACTCGCCCGCGATCAGGTAGAGCGGGCCGCGGTGCTGGTAGGCGTTGCGCTTCGGCTCGTTGAAGTCGAACGTCTGGTGCACGAGCGCGAAGTACTTCCCGCTCGCGGCCTCGGGGCCCTTCCAGTCGTACATCGGACACGGCGAGCGCGGATGCAGGTACGGCTTCCCCTCGGCGTCCCTCAGGATCTTCGGCTCGCTCCACGTGGCGCCGCCGTCGCGGCTCTGCACCCACACGGGCGAGCCGACGGACGAGCGCATGATCGCGAAGAGGCGTCCGTCCGGCAACTTCACCGGCGCGGCCTCCTCGAGCGCGGGTTCGCTCGCGCGGAAGCCGCCGGCGTTCTCGAGGTCCTTGGCCGAGAGCGCGTGGCGATTCGTGCAGAGGTACTTGATGCGGATGTCCTGCACAGGCGGGTTCTCGTCGATATTCTCGAACTGCCAGAACTCGATCTTGCAGCCGTGGCGCTCGTCGTACGGCGCCTTGCCGTGGCGCGAGCAGCCCACGAAGTACTTGCCGTTCTCGCCGAGGCGGAGCGGACGCTGCCAGTTGCACCAGCTCGGGGGGATGTGGTCGTCCGCCGGATCGGCGTCCATGCGCTCCGTGAACGGCACGAGCTTCGGGGCGCTCCATGTCTCGCCGTCGTCGTCCGAGAACGCGCCGAACATCATGCCGCAGTGCGGGCCGCGGCTCGTGGTCTGCTGGTTCCAGAGGCAGTAGAGGCGGCCGCTCTTGGAGAGCATCGGCTGCTGCCAGCTCGCGAGCAGGGCCGGGTTCTTCTTGTTGGGCGAGCCGGCGAGCACGACGGGGGGCGTCCAGGTGACGCCCTTGTCCACGCTCTTCGAGAACGCGATGTGCTGGTCGATGTCCGCCTCGCGCGAGGCTTGCGTCCAAAAGGCGTAGAGGTGCTGGTTGGCGGGATTGCAGATCACCTGGAAGTGGTCGTTGTACGTGTCGCCGGGCTTCGCGGGGTCGCGCTTCTCCTTCGCGCGCGGCTGCTTCGGCACGAACACGACGTAGTCGGGCTTGTTCTTCAGGATGCCGCGCGGATCCTCCGTCTCGCTCGGCGTCCCCTTCAGGTAGGCGAGGATGCGCTCCGCCTTCTCCTTTTCGGCCGGATCGGCCTGGGGCTGTCCGGCGGGGTCGAACCCGCACACGAGCGCCCACTTGCCGAACGCGAGCTTCTCGCCGGGCTTCATCTCCTTGCGCCAGACGTCCGCGACGTCGCATTTGTGTTCGCCGAACGCCTGGAACGGCTCGCCCGGCAGCTTCTCGAAACCGAGTGCGGCGAGGGTCTTCCCCTGCGAGAGGTACGTGCTGGCCTTCTCCGTGGGCGTGACCACGAACAGCTCGCCGGCCTTCACGACCTCGACGGCGAACCCGCCCTCGATCGAGCGGCGGAAGAACGTCTTGCCCGCGAGGCGCTCGGCGGCGGCCGCGGTCATCTGGTACGGACGGTCGTCGAACACGGCCACGCCGTTCGCGCACGTCGCCACCTCGGCGTCCGCCACAGGCGACAGCACGGCCCCGCCCGCCACGGCCATCAGCGGCAGCGCCGCCAGCGCCCAAATCAACATCCTCAAGTTCGTCTTCTTCATCGTTTTCCTTTCTCAGGGGATCTTATGGTTTTGTGCCATGGCGCAAGTATATCACAATTCTGCGGCTTGTGCCGCGTGCGAACGACGCGAGAAGCCGCAGCTGACAAGAGACCCGAGACGAGAGACCTGGTCGCGACCGCATGGTAGGGCGCGGCCTCCGGACGCGCCGTGGCGGCGGATCAAGGACGCCCCGCCCCCAACAAATCCCTTTCATGTCTTCTGCACGATTCGCTATTTGGTGAAACCTTGGACAGGACGAACAGCATAACCGTCGTAACGGCTTCCGAAGCCGTCCTTCCCGTGATCGTTTGAATCGTAGAAGTAGAGGTACCACGAATGGCTGCTGCCCGAGCGTGGAACGGATGACCAGTAGTAGCCGGCGTAACCCGCACGAAAGAGCGATGTCCCGCCGTCGCTTTCACCGACGGCGGGGAGGAAGATACTTGCGGAAGCATAACTGCTTCTTCCACGAACGACATACCCGTTGGCACTGTTCGTCGTCGTCCAGATCCAGTCACACTTTTTACAAAGATCGTCCAGTTCCAGATCCGTCGGCATACGCCAAGCACCGCCCCAATGCACATGTGCTGCATCATGTTCCGGGGACAGAACATTGTCACCCGTAATCCAACCATTACGCTTGAGAGTGGAGGTGGCCTTGTCATCAGTAGGCGTGGCCTTGTCTTCAAACGAATAGTTCAACGAGGAACCATCACTTGCCACCCAGGCATCGTTCTCGCGCTTGTAGCCAACAGTATCACCCCACCAGAAATAGTAGCCACATTCCCATGGTTTTTCCGCACCGATGTTCGTCTCGGCCCAGTAAGGGCCGTTCTCCCAGAGCTGAATTCCTTTGTGCCCTGATGCAAAGACTGTGTGTTCTCCTTCCTCTTCTCCTCTAGCCTCCCCGTTCATGCCACGGCGTAGCCCCCAGACACCGGTAACGACCAGACCAAGTACAAACACGGCAAGCAGAATTTTCCATACGCCACCCTGCGGTCGCCTCGGCGAGGCGACCCTACCAGGTTGTGAATCGGGTGGTCGCGACACGCGCGACCTTCCCGTTTCGGTCGCGACACGCGCGACCGCTCCCGCGTCTTTGCGTTCTTTGTGGCTAAAACCATCCCCCTCCAGCACTGCGGAACAGGTTGGTGGACGATCCTCTGAGTTCTTGGCGAGGCCCGACATGACGGACGCAACAAGTTGCGTCCCTCCCGGAGGAGGTTCGGGCTGCTTGTTCATGATCTGGAACTCGATCTGTCCATGCGAGAACGGCGGTTCGCCCTTCAGGCACTCATAGACCATCGCGGCGAAGGAATAGACATCCTGTGCCGGTTTGGGCTGTGCGCCGTTCAGTTGCTCCGGCGACATGTACAGGAGAGTACCGCTGGAGAGCTTGCCCGTCACGCGGGTGAGGGTTTCCTGTATCTCACGTGCGATGCCGAAGTCGAGGATGTAGGGCGTGCCGTCCTTCGCGATCATCACGTTGCCGGGTTTCACGTCGCGGTGCACCACGCCCTTCGCGTGCGCGTAATCGAGCGCGGCGGCAATAGGGCGCAGGATGCGCAGGACATCGGCTTCGGGGAGGCCGTGTGCAACGGGCGGGACGCCCGTTGTCCCAGTGAAGCGGCGGGACGCCGCTTCCCCCAGGGGAGCCGAGTTGAAGCGGCGGGACGCCGCTTCTCCCAAGGCGTGTTCGGCAAGATAGTCGTCGAGGGTCTGGCCGTCGACGTAGTCCATCACGAGGAACGGATTGCCGTCGTTTTCCTCGAAGGCGCGGATCTGCACGATGTTGGGATGGACGAGCCGCATCGCGACGAGCGCCTCGTCCTTCAGCTGGCGGTACGCGCGCTTGTTCGCCACCAGAATACTCGGCAGCATCTTGATGGCAAACGGCTTGTCGTCGAGCTGGGTGTCCTCCGCGAGCCACACGCTCCCCATGCCGCCCTGCCCGAGCTGCCGGACGATACGGTAGCGCCCCGCGAGAAGCGTCCCCTCGGCGTTCGGCGCGGCCGTCAGCGCGTCGTTGATGGTATCGGAAGTCATCGGCCCGTCATGCGCGGAGGGCAAAACGCCGACGGGGAACGCCCCCGCGTTCCCCGCCGACTTCGCCGCGTCGCGGAATTACTTCTTGCCGCAGCAGCAGTCGAGGTTCGCCTTGTGGAACTCGACGCCCGTCAGCTTGGCCGGATAGCCCTTGACCCTGACGGTCACTTCCTGCCAGAGGATGTAGTTCGCGTAATCGACCGTATAGTGAGACCCGACAAGTGAATCGCACTTGGCCGCTTCGCACGCCGCCGCGTACGCACCGTTCTTCGCCACCTGGACAAGCCGCTTGTCAAACCAGCCACCGGGAGCGTCGTCGGCGATGTGTCCGGCGATTCCGCCTAAGACAATTGGCCCAATTCCCACGCGGTTGTCAACCGATTCGACAGGTGTCGACTTGATATCGTATTTCTCATACGCGATATCGCGCACGATCGTCGGCTTGAGGTCGGCTTCGCCGCCGTCGTTCTTGTACTGCGACTTGCACCCCGCGACTACGGCCGCAAGGCACAGAATCATCACCAGTTTCTTCATCTGCACTTTCCCTTTCTTGGGTTGTTTTTGTCTTCACGCGCCATTCCACCCGGAACGGTCGCGCAAATGTCATGGCCTGTTGCAGTCCTCGACAGCTTCCTTGAACTGGGCGATCTTCATGATATTCGAAACCGCCTCCCTGATGCCTGCCGTCCGTTCCTCTTCAGACAAGATAAAATCATGCGACTTTCTCCCCAACTCAGTTCGAGAGACCCCCTGGAACGAGCGAAACCGGCCACACGCGATGTGCCCGTCCGCCAAGATTCCCGGCCTACGCACGCTTACCGCCACGACCGTAACCAGCGAGGCAACACCGCCGGACGACCATTCCGTCATATTGTGGCAATCCACCACCTCGACAACCCCTACCGTGCGAGAGCGAACATCCGAGAAACTGCACGAAACGATCCTGTAACCGGCATTCTTCATGTTCTCGGCAAGCAAATCCCGGCTTTTGTCCCGCATCGCGCGCGTTTCCGAATCCCCCCCGTCGGAAATCGGGTAGATCGCCACGCTCGCATTCGGAGCCGCCATCTGCCGTTCGTCCGAGTACCGGGGGATGCCTTCTCTGACACCGCCGATCACATGCCCTCCGCTGACGCATCCGGCGACGCATGCTGCCAAAACGGCAACGCACATGATCTCCCAAAACGTACAGCTCATTTGTCATCCTCCGTCGTCAGTTCCGCCTTCTCGTCGAATTTGCTGTCTTTCGTGCGCGCGGCAATGGCGTCGGATTTTTTCGCAATCCCTTCTTCTACCACCGACTCAATGCCTTCCCTATCGGCGAGAAGCGAGAGATGGCAGACCGGTATGCCGTTCTCGGCCGTGTTGCCGAAATCGATTTCCACCATCTTGCGCGACACGTTGTCCAATCGGCGGTAGCCCAGGATTTCAAGCCGTTCCCGTTGACGGGGAACCACTAGCGGCACCACGATGAGACGCCCGGGCAACGTCTGCCAGCAACGATCATCCGCACGCGAGTTGATCGCCATGCCTAAAAGGTGCGTCGGATAGCCCAGCCCCACGCAGAGTCCGCCGACGCCGACCATGACAATGGAGAATTCGCCCCCCCCGCTGGCAAGGCCCGCCTCCAAACAACTGGCACCAACAGCCAGGAGGGCGTTGGCAGATGCCGCCAGTCCACGCTTGGCCCTTGCCTTGCTGTCCAGCACATGATCCATCACGCGACCTCCCCGCGTCGTAGCCTGGAAGTTGAGATCGGCCAACCCCGATACCGAAAGGTATTCCTTTTTGTCTGCACGGATTGCGATCGCGTCAAGACATCCCCGGGAAGATCCCTTCCTGACAAAGCGCTTCTCCTCAAACTCACCGCCCAGCGTACGGTCGGCACCGCGTCCGACCCAGGCGACCAGGATTGCAGTAGGCAGCTCCCTCTCCGAAGGGGCCGTCCCCGTAAGTTCCTTGACAAGGGCATCGAACTTCCGCGCCTCCTGACGCCAGTTGGCCCCCGCCCTACGCGCCGCGACATACCCGATGTACGGTAACAGAGCGTAGTCAGCGCGATATTCCATCTTCTCCGTATCCGAATCGGCCAGGATGCCGCACTGGACGCATTTCAGCGCCTTGTCGAAATCGCCTCTCTCCATGAACGACAAGGCGAGGAACGCATACAGGGTGGAACGCTCGTAACCGTCTCCCTTGAAGAACTTCTCGCGCTCGCCGTGCATCAACTTCAGGGCCTGCGAATCGGGATCGAACAACAAGTCCAGTTCTTCGCGCACGCGCAGCATTTCACGGTGCGCCTCGTCCTTTTTCCCCTCAAGGAGCAGAACGGAACACAGGTTGAGGCGATGCATCGTAATGTCCGACTTGGAAGACGGCGCAAAATCCCGATACCGCTTCTGCAGCCCGGCCCCGCTGCCCGTCTCCACGACTTCGTTCGCGTAGGGGAACGGATGGCGTCCGCCATCGATGCACACTCTTGCCAGTCGCTCCGCTTCGGCATACTTGCCGTTGGCCAGGAGATCGGCGACGGACATTTCCCCCTCATTGGCCTCCTCGCCCATTTCCACGTCGGAAACAATCACTTCCGAGTTGGTGATGCAACCCGCCGCCAATGCAAGCAGCAGGCAGATTGCGACACGGGCGACGCACCCTTCGCTTCCGGCATCCATGGTCTTTTTCATTGATAATAAACCGGTTTATAGGTTGTGGCCGAAATCTCGCAAGCCGTCTCATACCTGTGCGTGGAGGTGTCTGGATCGACGATGTTAAAGCCCATCCTCACGTAATCTTCCCTCGTACTCGGCGTTTCCCTCGCGATATCGTTCAACTCGCCAGACAGGATCAGCGTGGCATCCAGAGAAGGATCAAACAGCTTCTTCCTTGCCGGAAGGCTCACCTCAAAGCAGGATTCGCCGGATGACGGCTCCACGAACATGATCCGCAGATTCATGTCCGCGTTCGGCTCCTTGCCGCCGCTTGCCACCTCGTCCGTCATGCTGAATGCCGTGAAGTTTCCACGCAGGAGATAGTCTGCGTCACCCGCCTTGTTGCCGGGAAGGAACGTGATGTTTCCGCTGCAGGACGCCGCGATCTCATCGCGCAGGAGCGCGATGAAGCCATCCGCGTTGATGCCCTTCAAATGTGCGGACACGTCAGGCGGCATCACGGCGATCTGCACGTTGCGCCCCCTGAACATGGCCGACTTGACGATCTTTCCGGCCAAATACCTCAATTGATCCTTAAACACCTCGTGCATTCTCTTCCGGTTCCGGTCCTCGATGAATCCAGCGACGTCCGCATCATTGTTGAACACGACGATGCGCCCGTAGCCATTGTTCACGAGATGCGTCCGCATCATCCTCATGAGAAGCTCCGTGTCGACCGTCAGACGCGACTTGTCCAACATGCCGCCGATCTTGAGCAGAATCGGCTCCTTGGAATCCCTGATGACCGGCGAATTTAGAATATTGGTCCCCAACACAGGTATCTGCTTGGCCAAGATTTCCGGCCAGGGTGGCGGCGGCGGTAGCGGCGGCGGTATCGTATAACAGCCGGAAACCAGCCCGATTGCAATCAGCGCGAGCCCTGCGCGCGCGAAACCATGTATCCGCATCTCTTTCACTCCTTCTGCCCGTTCGGCTTCGTTTTTTCAAGCATTTTCTCAAAGGCCATCGCGGCCTTATTAAAACGACGTTCCGCCATCTTGAATTCGCCGTTCCTGTAAGACTGTTCTGCATCTTGCATTCGGTCACACGCCGCCTGCCAGCCATCAGGATCTGAGCCGTCGATTCTGGCTTCTTTGGCCTTCTTCTGTTCTTCAACGGCTTTCGAACGAGCCCAGTCCGCCTTTTTCTGTTCTATCGTGGGTTGCGCAACCTGAATGTCGACGGCCGTCTTGACACTCGTATTGGTCGTCTGCCCCCGGTCGGTGGCTGTCTTGGCTCCGGCCGTGATCCTACCGCTACCAACCGGTGCCTTGTCGTTGCCGGCAGTGCCCTTACCGTCGGCGGGGGACGGCAGGTCTACACCTGTGGTCGTCTTGTCGCCTCCAGAGGTTACCTTGTTGCCATCGGTGAGTTGAGTGCCACTAGTCGCTCTCTTGCGATAAGTTGCTGAAAACTGCTCCGCAGCCAAGGCAAAGGCAGACTCGGCCTGCTTATAATTTCCCTTCTTATACAAGTCCTCTGCAACTGCCATTCTGCGGCATGCAGCTTGGTAGTCGTCGTTTTGAATGTTGAAACCTGCGTCTAAGGCCTTCTTCTGTTCTTCCTTTGCTTTCAAACGAGCCCGATCTGCGTTTTTCTGTTCGATCGTAGGTGGCGAAGGTGGCGGGCTCTTAACTTCCCTTAATATACTTTCAACATTGCGCCTCGCCTTGTCAATCTCAGACGCCGCCAAGTCAAACGCCCCGTCGTCGATCCACTTCTGGGCGCCTTTAAACACCTTCTGCGAATCAGCCCATCTCGGATGACGCTCCGCACGGCTGAACAAGTCGGGATCCTTTTCTTTCTCAACCTTAAGAAACTCTTCAAACTCAACTTCCTTCTTGACGACCGCATCGCGTTTTTCCCGATTCTGGAACATCCACGAAATGGCGCTTTCCAAGACGTCTACTTCATTTGACACGGCCGCAAGAGCTTTCTCCGCATCTTGCTTTGACAACTTGCCGCCTGCATTGATTTTCGCCCCACACACTTCGTCAATCAGCCCCAATTTCGCCGAGAAACCACGGGGCGACCTCCTAAACTTCTCTGCAGACTTGCACAACTCGTCCCGGTTTCCAACAGCTACGGTAAGACGATTGGTGGCTTTTATGAACTCCATGTCGACTAGCGGCGAATCGACAATGCCACTCTGTTCCTTTTTCTCAAAGTGAAGCCAGAGGCCGCAAGCGGCCAACAGGACGCTGGCCGACAGCAGGGATACGAAAAGGAGTCTTGGGAAGCTGCCTGCAGAGGACTTGCCCTCCAGCGCGTCCGCGAACGCGGTACAGGTCGGGAAACGGTCGTGCGGGTCCTTCGCGAGCGCGCGGGCGAGCGCCTTGTTGGCGTGAGACGGCAGCCACTTGATGGCGGGGGGCTTCTCCTCCAGCACGGCCCGGCAGAGCACGAGCACGTTATCGCCGTCAAACGGGAGTCTTCCGGAAAGGAGGCGGTAAGCCACCACCGCGAGCGCGTACTGGTCCGCCTCCGCACCCTGCGGACGGCCGCGCCACTGCTCCGGAGACTTGTACGCCGGCGTGCCGCTCTGCGAGACGACCATGTGGCTCGTGCGACTCAGGCTCGTGCTGATCTGCGCGGCGAGGCCGAAATCGAGGAGCAACACGCGTCCCGAAGGCGAGACCATGACGTTGCCCGGCTTGATGTCGCGGTGCATCACCTTGCGCCTGTGCGCATAGTCGAGCGCGGAGGCGATCTGCCGGACGATGGACAGCCTCGCCTTCAAGTCCGCGTCCTTGTTCTTGCGCATCCACGTTCCAAGGTCTTCGCCGTGGGCGAGGTCCATCACGAGGTAGTAGTCGCCCGAAGCGTCTTTCTCCAACGTGCGGACGCCCGCGATGTTCTCGTGGCGGAGGTCGCAGACGAGCTGGAAGTTCGCCCGGATCTCCTCCATCTCCCCTTCGTTGTGCGCCACGTCAGGCGGGAGACCCTTGACGGCGACCTTGACGCCGCCGACCCGGTCGAGGCACTTGTAGACCACGCCCATGCCGCCCTGCCCGAGCTCGGACTCAACGACGTACCGCCCGAGGATCACGTTCCCCGCCGCGAAACGCCGGCCCCCATGCGAGGGCTTGGGTGCCAGGGTGGGGCCCTCGCCGATCGATCCGCCGTTTACTTCACTGTCGTTTTCCGCCATCTTCCTAGCCGTTTCCTTTGCCGTCAAGTATACCATAACGCGGACGACATGGCAAAGGCGGAAATGACTATCCCGGCATGCCTATTCCAAGGGCAGACGCCTTTGACGAGTTGGCGCGGATGAGGTTTTCGAGCCGCTCACGCTCAAGCGGATGCGTGGACTCCACGGCCTCGTTCCCCTGCTGCTGCGCCAGCACGTAGTGCCAGAACAGCATGCCCTCGTACACGTATTCGCCGAACGGCGTCGCCGCCGTGATCGACGACGCGAACGAATCGGCCTCGCGCTCGTGGTTGCGGGCGATCTCGTGGTTCGAGTCGTAGTAGCTCGGCCCCATGACATGGCCCAGGCACACGTGCCCCATCTCGTGCGCGAGGATGCCGATGATCATGCCGGCGGAGACGGCCTGCGCCTTCGTGCGCACGCCGGGGAGCGTGAAGGCCTCGTCAAGCCCGCACTCGGACATAAGCGCAAGCGCCGCTGCAGGCGACATCCGGCCGCCGGTGTCGATCGACTTCGCGAAGCGCGAAGCCGTGCCGGGGCGTCCGCACATGTCCACGGCCACGGCGAGCGAAGCCAGGCGCGAGAAGCGTATCGCGCCTCCGTAGAAGGCGATGCGGAAACCGTCCCCCTGCTCGGCGCGTGCGGCAAATGCGTTGATCTGGTCGTCGTCGTACAGGTAGCTGAACCGCACCTTGTCCGCAGCCGCCCTGTAGCTTTCGTTCATCCTCACGTGCGGCGAACTGCGCACGGCGTCCAGCCACTGGGTGAACTCCTCCAGCGTGGGCGTCAGGTAGGCGGCGGCCTGGACCTGTGCGTTCATCCGCGCCGTCGCGGCGCAGCCGGCCGGGGCCGACGCCCCCGCACCGCCCGCGCGAAGCGCCGCCATCCGCGCCGCCATCTGCTCCCGAAACTCTTCCATCCGCGTCATGGTCGCGATCCTTTCCCGTGGCGGCTCATTTCTTCTTCAGCGTAATGCCCAACGCGGCGGCCTTTTCGGCGTTCGCGCGCACGAAGTTCTCGAAGCGCTCCCGCGAGAGCGGATGATTGCTCCCCACGTCGGAATCGCCGTCGGCCTGGACGGCCACCGCGTAGTGCCAGAAGAGCGTGCCGGCGAAGATGTATTCGCCGAACGGGCTGGCGCTGATCACGGACGAGGCGAACGAATCCGCCTCGCGCTCCTGGTTGCGGTCGATTTCAAGGTTCGCCTTTTCGGGAAACGAGAGCAGGTGCCCGAGCGCGTGGTGGCCGCTCTCGTGGGCCAGCACGCTCACGATGGTTCCGGACGAATAGGACAAGGCCCTCTGGCGGATCTTTTCGTCGGCTACGGCGGCGGCGAGGCCGTTCTCGACGATGAACGTGACGCACTCCTCCTCCCCGCAGCGCGCGCAGAATCGGCGCGGCATCGCGGCGACGAATTTCACGAGCATGTCCTTGTGGCCCGCGTCTTGGAGCGCGGCCGCAAGGCCCACGAGGCGGGCGTAACGCGCCGCGCCGCCGTAGAACACCGTGTGGAAGGCGAGGCCCTTCTTGCCGTCCTTCTCGACGAGCCGCCGCCCGGCGGCGGCGTTCACAACGTCGTTCGTGGCGACATAGACGAAGGGAATCCCCTTCAGCCGTTCGCTGTACTGGAGGTTCTCGGCCACGAACGGCGCGGTGACGACGTAGCGGTAGAGTTGCTCCATTTCGGCCTCGGAGGGCGTGAGGTAGGCCCTGATCTGCGCGGGCGTGACCTTCACTGCGTCTTCCTTGGCCAGTTTGCCTTCGGCAGCGGGCCCGCCACCGGCCGGGAAGGCGGAGGCCGTCGTCCGGTCCAGCAATTCAATCACCGGTTTGCGCGCAAACCATCCGCCAATGCCCGCCACGACCAGCAGGGCGGCGATCCACGCCCAACAGCCGCAGCGGTGCCGCCGGGGCGGCGGCTCGCCGTCCCTCAGCGCGTGCTGCGGACTGCCGTAGCCGTTCGCCGACAGGCTTTGCCGATGAAGGCGCTCAAGCTCCTCTTTCCTGTTCATGCGACATGCCTTTCCGTGGATCCGGCCCGTCAGCGGACGATGCCGATGAGCGGAAAACAGAGGAAGTCGGACTGGTTCCACAGCCCGATCTGCAGCCCGCGGCCGCCCCGCGCCAGGTTGACGAGGCCGACCTGCAGGCCGTGCAGCTCGGTCACCGAGTTCACGAGGGCCACTTCGACCCCGGTAAAAGAGTCCGACCAGTTGTCGAACACGTTCACCGCCAGGCCGCCGACATGCTGAATCGTCTCGCCGGAAAGGCCGATGTCGAACCCGTAGACGACGTCATGGCCGGCCGACGCGAACGGCACCGTCAGGTTGAGGCGCAGCCCGTAGATTTCAAGCGGCTCTTCCCACGGGAACGAAAGCCCGAGGAAATTCACGGCGAACGGCGTGCGGAAATGCGCCGGGCCGGGAGGCGGCTGACGGTCGGGATGCGGCTGGACGAGCGGCGGAGGCGGCGGCTGGCGCACGAGGACGGGATCGCCCGGACGCACGACGGCGCGCGGCTGCGCGAATGACGCGCACGCGCCCAACAGAAAAACAACGGCTATCAACTTCTTCATGGCAGGATTCCTTTCTTCGTTCGGTGGTCGCCAGCGGTCAGCGGACGATCCTCAGTTCGGGGTCGAGGTAGAGGCGGTTGATGAAACCGTCCGGATAGGCGGCGGAATCGTAGACGACCTCCGCCGAGAAGCAACGCGCCGCGTTGTCCGTGGCGATGATTGTGCAGGCATGCACGCCGGGCATGGCCGACACGCGCTGCGTGAAGAGCGTCGGGTAACCGGGGGCGTCCTGCGGCTGCCAGGCGTTGGCGACCGTAAGCGAGCAGCAGCGCATCGCGCCGCCCACCTTGCGTACGCCGTCCTGCGCGAAGCCCGTCAGGCTGCCGGCCAGGCGGTCGCCGAGAATCTTCTGGGCGTCGTCGTCCGTGCGCGCGTCGCCGCTCTTCGCGTCGAAGCGGCGCTTGGCGACGACGTCCAGCATCTTCTGGCCGTTGACCACGTTCACCTCGGGTGCGCGGGTGATCTCCATGTCGGCCTCGCCCGTCCAGGCCACGCGCGTGCCGCGGGCGTTCACCTTCCGGGCGCGCAGGGTGCCGTAGACGAGGATCTCGGCCGGCTTCGCGTAGACCACGCGGTAGCCGGAACGCGCGAGCCCCCCTTCCAGGTTCGTCTGGATGGTCCGCTTGTAGGTCGTCGGTTTCTCGGCCGGCTGGCCGTCGTCTAGGCTCACAAGCACGCGCAGAGGCTTTTCGGCCCACGTGGCGACCTTCCGGACCTGCGGGGCGGCCGGAGGCGGAACGACCTTCCGGACCTGCGGGGCGGCCGGAGGCGGAACGATCTGCCGCGGGGTCTCGATCTTCACGCTTTCCGCCGGAATCGTCCGCGGCTGCTGCGGGGGCGCCGGCTCGTTGTACTGCGTCACGCACCCCGCGAACGCGGCGGCTAACAATGAAACGATCAACATCTTCTTCATGGTTTTCTCCTTGTGGAATCAATTGGTTGATCAGCGCACGCGCGTCATGCGCCCGATGAGGACGAACAGGACGATGAGGCCCAGCACGCATCCGGCCAGTATGAACACGTTGCGCACCGTGAGGAACGACAGCAACTGGTCGATGATGCGCTGCCAGACGCTGCGCACGTACTCGCCTTCGCCGTTGACTGCCGCCAGCACCTTGAACCGGTCGTTGATGTCGCGGAACTTGAAGTCGGCCACGATGGTGAAGCGAACCGGGTTCTCCCGAACCGCCGTGCGGGATGCGGTGATGGCGTCCAGGAACCCGGTGGGATCGACAAGCGTCTTGGGCTCGACGTTGCTCACGGCCACCATGCCGGTCAGGATCGCCAGTTTCTTCCCGCCCGCTTTGGCGTGCGTCTCCACTTTCTTGAGGACCGACTCGTCGAGTACCTGCTCCGTACCGGCCCGTTCGCGCAGGAAGCGCGCGAGCTGGCGGTCGGTCACGTTGCCGTTCGGCAGGTCGTAGACGAGAATCTTATCCTGCCGCCCCGCCTCGGTGAGCGCGTTCAGGAATATCTGCGTCATGGCGCGGCCGGCCGGGCCGTCGAAGGGAAGCAGAAACGCGCCGTAGCCGTCGAGGGACGCGGGGAGCTTCGCCACGGCGTCCTTCGCGGCCGCCTCGAACGTGCGCCGCGCCTCCAGCGTCAGCTGCTGGTTCTCGGGGCCGGCGTCCTGCCAGACGCCCTCGACGTTCACGCCCCACAACGCACGTGCGGTGGCCACTTCAATCAGGCGCAGCGAGATGCGGATCGTCGTCTTGCCGGTCTTCTCGTTCGCGGTCCCGTCGATGACTTTGGCCAGAAGCAGGGCGTCCGCCAGCTTGAAGTTATTCAACGCGGGGCAGGTGGACGGATCCCATTTCTCGAAGTCCTCGACCTGGTCAAAGACGCGGTCGATCTCCGCCCAGTCCGACTGGTGCGAGCTGTGGACCACGAACTGGAACTTCGAGGGAACGGAAAGAAGGGCATCCTCGAACGTCTGCGATTCGGCCGCATCGACCTTAAAGGACAGGCCCGGCTTGGGCAGGGCCAGCCGCACGAAGGCGATGCGCTTGACGTGCGCGACGCGGGCGTCCGCATTCAGGCGCGTAACCGCCTGGAAGGCGGCGTCCTCAATGGCGTAGGAGAGATTACGCGGGGTTTCCGCGCTCAACGTCAGCGAGAGAGCCGTCGCCGCGCACAGGATCAGGGATCTCAGTGATTTCATTTTCGTTTTCCTTTTCTTGTGAATTGATTTCAGGTTGGTTGGCATCCGCTTCTGCTTCGGCCAGGCCGAGCTCGCCGTCAAAGCCGGCGAGCTCCGCGTCAAAGTCGTCCGGGTCGCGCTCCCTCCGCCGGCCGGCGCGGTCAAGGTCGCCCAGCGCGTCCTGGACGAATTCCGCCTCGTCGGCCTTCTTGTCGATGTCGGCCGCCAGTCGGTCCACCATGCCCGCGTCAAGCCCTCCGCGCATGCCGTAGGCCAACACCTCGAGGAACCGGCCCTTGACCGTCTCGATCGACCGCTCGTTCTCGCAGAGGATCGTGAACTCGCGCTCGAGGCCCTTGTAGCGGGCGACGAGCGTCTGGAGCTCGATCTTCAGCAGACGCTGCCGCACCGGCGCGGCGGCCTGGTAATCCTTTTTCTTGGCGACGATCTCGCGGTAGACGCCGTCAAGCTTCGGTTTCACCGCTTCGAGGCGCGCGTGGTTTTCCGCCTGGCTCTCGTTGAGAGCGGCGAGCATCGCGGACGGCGACCGGTCCGGGTGTATCTTCGCCCAAAGCGCCTTCACGCCCCCTCCGAGTTTCCCGGCAAGGGACGCACACGCGCTCCACGCGCTCTTTACGCGCTCGCCGGAGGCGTTCTCCACGATTTCCTGTTCCTGGGCGGCGGACACCGCCCGCTTCGGTTCGTCCATCTGGTCTCCTTTCGCGTCGGGCGCCTGGGGCGCCGTTTTGCTTCTGAAATCCTCGTTGGCGTGCAAATGGCAGTAGCAGCGCACCTCGCCGTCCACCGTCTCGCGCCGCGCGACGGCCCACTTGTTGGGCAGCTCCACCCCGCACGTATGGCATACGACCGTCATAACATCTTTTCCGTCTTGCCCCGCTTTCTCAGCCAACGGTCACCGGCCCGAAGTCCGTCTCCATCCTCTCGCCCGGCACGAGCCATCCGCACCGCCGGCCGCGCCGCCACGCGAAACCGCCGTCCTTGCGAAATATCACCACGCCCTCGAACGACGGATCGGCCTCCTCCAGCGGGAAACAGCTCCACAGCGCGACGAACCGCTCGGCCACGCCGTCCCGGCGCGTCAGCATCAGCGCCGGACGCCGTCCGTCGCCGCACCACGTGCGGCTCGCGTGCGG
>JAFRSR010000084.1 GCA_017427485.1 Kiritimatiellia bacterium | reverse complement strand
GGCCATCGCCGGGAAGAAGAAGAGCGGCGGGCCGACGAACAGCAGCACAGCAACGAGATAAGCCATCTTCCTGGCATCCTTCTCGCTCTTGGTCGAGTAGTAGCGCTGCACCAGCGACCAGTTCGTGGACAGCGTCGAGCCCACGCAGCAGAAGAAGACGAGCATGTACATCCACGTGTACTGGCCGTTCGTGAACTCGAAGAAGCCGTCGGGCACGCGGTCGAGGAAAACCTGGAAGCCGTGCACGAGCCCGGAGCCGCCGTCGACCGCCGCGAGCTTGCCGAGGCACAGCGGCGGAAGCGCGAAGACGACCGCGAGGATCACCAGGAACTGTATGAAGTCGCACGTGAGCGTCGCCTTGAGTCCGCCGAGAAACGTGTACAGCACGATGATGAGGCCCGAGATGCATATCGACCAGAACAAGGGAAAGCCCATGCCGACGCCGACGACGGTGCCGATCGCAAGAAGCTTGAGCGCGTTGTCAAGAAGCTGCATGGGCAGGCCGAGTATCGCCAGCGTTCTGCACATCCCGGGCGTGTAGCGCTCGGCGATGTAGTCGATGGGGCTGCCCTTCGCCGCGCGCCGCCAGCGTACCGCCAGAAACCACGCGCCGAGCAGCACCGCAGGCACCGAAAGCCAGCTCACCGTCACAGGCACCCACCCGAACTTGTACGCAAGCGCCGAGTACATCACGAACGCGAGCGCGGAGAAGCTGTTCATGTAGAAGCTCACTCCGCTAAGCCACCACGGAACTGTCTTGTCGTTGCCGAAGAACTGATCTGAGGACTTCGAGCGACGGCTGTAGTATGCGCCAACGCCTATCATGACGGCGAAGAACACACCTATTACTGCATAGTCAAGCACTGCAAGCGATTTCATTGGAAAAACCTTTCTTCGCCGCGTTACAAGCGATCCCCTTCGGTCTCAGACTGGTCAACGGTGATGAAGTGCTCCGTGTAGCCCGGGACAGCCTTGCCGCCGTTGATCATGACGGCGGTGCCCTTCGCGCCGCCCGGCAGCGACGGCTGCGTGGCGACGTACCGCAGGAACGCGCCGTCCGTCGAATAGCTGTTGCCGAACGCCGCGACGGCCACGCCGTTCGGCCGAGCAAGCACCATGTCGCGCACATTCTCCACCTTGCCTTCTCCGACTGGTATCGGCCACACCACCCGCGTGGTGAGGCGCCCGCCTGCGCTCTCCACGCGTATGCCGCGGCAGCGCCACGCAGGGACTCCGAGCGACTTCGCGGTGTTGCGCACGAATATCTCGGGGCTGGCCGACACGACGTAGTTCTCGACGCCCGCATTCTCGAGCGCCCGCCACATCTTCATCGACGACGCGAAGTACCACTTGCGGTAGACCCTCTCGCACTCCGTCTCGCACAGGGCGTCGAGCGCCGCGGCGGACTGCCCGTGGTACATCTGCGCGTTGTACGGCCACGCGATCCACCGCCCGATTTCGTTCAGCCTCGGGTAGTCGCGCTTCCAGTACTGCTCCCAGCCGCCGTCCGCCGGATACACCGTGTTGAGTCCCGACTCGATGGTGCGCTCTATCAGCCCCTTGTATAGCTTGACCTCGCTGCCCGTGGCGAAGTCCACGCCCTCGGAGATGTCGCCTTTTATGATTGTCCCGTCGAAGTCCCAGAACGCCATGGGTACGGCATTCGGATCGGCGGCCCTTATCTTCGCGGCGTTCTCCAGCACGCGCGCCACGATGGCGTCTGCGTGGCTTTCGCCGGCGAGGCTTGAAAGCACCGCGGCGAACGCGGCAATGATCATGGTTAATGTCTTGTAGAGTAGAGACCCACGCCTCGGCGTTGCCGCCGGTGCGACTTCCCCCTCATCAAACCGTACGTGCGGATTTCCCGCATACGGCTTTCCATCGAGTGCTTTTCCTGTTGCCATGGATTCTTTCCTTTCTTCGATTGTCTTGCGTATTATACACATTTTTTTTTCCTGTCAATCCCGCGTCCTCCTCACGTCCGCCCATGCGAGGCGGTAGAGGCCGTAGTGCGTCATCTCGCCATAGTAGGTGTCCGCGAACTTAAGTCGGTAGTACCGCTGGCTCTTCCTGTTGAGTAACCGCGCCATGCGCTTCAGCACATAGTGGTTTACCTTGCGAAAAACCCTTGACGGATAGCCGACGGAGTAGAACGCGCCCCATCCCTTCAGCAGTCTGTTCACCCTTTCGACAACAATTTCGACAGGCAACAACACATTGCGCGAATGCGTCAATTCGTGGACTTCGCGGCACACCCGCTTGACCGACTTCGAGGACGGGCCGAAGTGCAGATACCTCCTGCCCGTCCCGAAGAGCCTGTCCCTCACCTTCCTGAACTCGTAGCCGAGGAACACGAGCGACGAGCGTTCAGCGTCGAGGTCGAGGACTTTCGTTTTCTCCCTGTTCACGGTCAGCCCCATGCGCTCTTCGAGTATGCCTTCCACCTTCCGCAGAAACCCGTCCTTCCACCTCTTCGCGAGCAAGACGAAATCGTCCGCGTACCGGACTATCGTCATGGCCTGCCCCATCGCTTTCGCCGTGAGGCTGGCTATCGTCTCGAACCAGTGAAGGTAGATGTTCGACAGAAGCGGGGATATGACGCCGCCCTGCGGCGTACCCCTCCCCTTGGGGCTTCTCATCACGCCGTTGGGTTCTTTCGCGCACGCTTTCAGCCATTGCCGAATCAGATTCAGCACGCTCCCGTCCGCGATGCGCATCTCCAACGCCGCCAGGAGTTTGTCGTGCGGTATCGTGTCGAAGTACGACGAGAGGTCTGCGTCGTAGACGAGCGCGTTCCCCTCCTTCACCTTCTCCACTATCCGCTCGGCCGCGTCCTGCGCGCCCCGATCGGGGCGGAAGCCGAACGAGCAGTCGTGGAAGTCCTCCTCGAATATCGGCTCTATGACGAGTTTGACCGCCATCTGCACCACCCTGTCCTTGACGGTGGGGATGCCGAGCGGCCTCATCTTGCCGTTCGCCTTTTCGATATAGACCCTTCTGACCGGGCTTGCGCGGTATGTTTTCGCCTTGAGTTCCCTTTGGATACTGGCTAAGAACCCTTCCACGCCGCCCTCGCCCCGCTCGATGGCCTCGAAGGTCTGCCCGTCCACGCCAGGGGCTTTGTCCTTCTTCCAGACGCGCTCCCACGCACAGCGGATTGTCTCCTCGTCCACCACACGCCCGTAGAGCGTGTAGAAGCGGAACTTCGGCTCGGCTTTCGCCTTCCGTGACAGCCTCTCCCTCGTCAGCGCGAGATTCGGAAACTTCGCCATGCGGTGTTTCGCCGCTATAGTCGCAATCTCCTCCTCCGTCATGCGCTTCCTGCGAAGCGAATCGGCACCCGCCGACCTGTTCGAGGCGCTCTCAATGCAGGAACCCTTCGCTCCGCGGTCGTTGCCCGCCTCCACGCTACTACGATTCCCTCCGACTTCTGCCTCCGCTTTCACGGCGGCAGACCTCCCAAGTTCCCGTGCAGAACTGTCGGAACGCGCCATGTCCCTATGCCCCGTCCCGTCGGACGCACCGCAAAACGACTTCGGCGCGTCCGTGCTGGCTTCCGCTATCATGACACACTTGGCCACGGGAGACCTTTCGGTTAGGAGTTTCGAGGCGTACATACGAGACTTCACTTTCGTTTGGCTCATTCCTTTGTATGATTGGGCTTCTGCGCGTCGGTCGCCCTCCGCGCAGCCAATCTTCCTAACG
>JAFRSR010000083.1 GCA_017427485.1 Kiritimatiellia bacterium | reverse complement strand
GACCAGGAAATTTCTTTCACCCAATTGGTGAAAACAACTACGACACCAATTAAGCGACGTAATCTCTTAAAACTCTGCCTCTCTGCACCTCTGCGTGATATATAACGGAGTGCATGGAAAATGAAATGACGAATTTAGGTTCAAAGTAGGTCGTGTTTATTGACCTACTTTGAACCAGCCGCTCTCAGACGGCAGGAGCGGAGCGAGATGCCCACGTGCGCGCGAAACGCATAGCGCAAGGTACGCGCGTCCGAGTAGCCGCAGGCCACGGCCACGGCGTCCACGGAATTGCGCGGATCGGCCAGCATCTCCTTCGCACGGGCGATGCGCACGGACAGGATTTCGTCGCGCATGGAGTGTCCGGCGATTTCCTTGAAGCGGAGTTCCGCCGAACGGGGGTTGACGCCCATCTCGCGCACGACGTCCGCCACGCCGATGCCCTTGCAGGCGTTGAGCCGGATGTATTCGATCGCCTTGATCACGCGGATGTCCTTCTGCGCGAAACGGCGCGTGGACTGCCGCCGCACGACGTCCGTCGATCCGAACGACACGATTTCGTGCGGCGCGTCGGGGCGTGCCATGCGGCGCGCGAGAAGCTCGATGGCAAGCTTGCCGGAACGGGTGAAGTCGGGCGCGACGCTGGTGAGGGTCGGCATGCAATTCTCGCAGACGAGCTCGTCGTCGTCGATGCCTGCCACGGCCATTTCGTCCGGCACGACGATTCCCGCCTTCTCGGCGATCCGCAAGACGTGTACCGCCGTCGCGTCGTTTGCCGCCAGCACACCGCACGGACGCTTCAGCCCCACCAGAAACGCCTCGAGCCGTTCAAGGTAGTCCACGATGCTGGCGCACCGTCCCCCCTTCCACGGACTGAACGCGCGAAAACCCTTCCGTGCACGCGCCGCCTCCTCGCGGAACACCTCCTCGCGCTCCTTCGACCAGTCGCGCCGTTCGCGCCAGCCGACGTAGGCGTACGAATCGAACCCGAGTCCCAACAGTTCGCGCACCATCTTCCGGGCCGTCTCGCGCGAGTCGTGGAGCACGCCGGAATGCGGCGCGCGAAGCCGGGACTGGTCGGCATCGCACCAGACAACGGGGATAGGACCTGTCGCCAACCGCCGAAAATCCGCATGTCTGGCCAGCGAGCCTTGGACGACTAGGGCGTCCGCCTTCCAGAAGCGGAGCAACCGGTCGAGCGACTGCACCCGCCCCGTCATGTCGATCGCCTCCACGTGCCAGCGCCGCTTCCGCGCCTCGGGCAGCACGCCCGCCAGCCGCCGCCGCACATGCGCGAACGAGTTGTCGTAGAAGTAGAGGACCGTTTTCATTTCTCACGCGAGACTCACGTGTCGGCACCGGGGCCGATGACGGTCAACATCGGGATGAAGTGGAAGTGCCCGTCCGTTGTCGCCAAGTCAGCGCCGTTTTCAAGTGCGGAGGCGGCAATCCACATGTCGTTCTGCGGAATCGGATGCCCCTGCGCGCGAAGAGTCTGGAATACTTTTGCATACATTTCAGCCGTGCGCTCGGTTACAGGGAGTACCTCAACCGTGATTTTCCTCAAGTATTCCAGAAGTTTGGCCAACATGACCTGCCCTCTGCGCGTATTGGAAAGCCCTGCGCGATATTCGCCAAGAACGACCGCTGGAACACACAATTGGTCGTACTGGGAAAAACTTTTTGGAGGCACATAATTCTTGTCAAGTATGTTGATAAGAACATTCGTGTCAACTACAAGGCGGTTCACTTCCACATCTCCTCGTCAATCACGTCAAATTCTTTCTGCACAGACCGCAATTCATCGGCCTCTTCAGGAGTGAGCGGATTATCGATGACAAGGAAGTCCGGCAACGGGCGTTCCTTGCGCTTGAAAAGACCGAGCGCCCCGCCAAGGGCATCCTGGATGAACTTGTTGATGCTCTTGCCTGCGTCGGCCGCACCCTGGCGGATGGCATCCGCCATCTTCTCGTCGGTATGGATTGTGAAGGTCGTCATGATGAATCACCTTTCTAGTTCAAAGTGATTCAAATTATACATCACACGGTTGCCCCCGTCAAGCACCAATCCTAAACGGGCGCATCTCTGTTTTTCACCGAGCCCCCCTTTGCAATGAAAACAACTTGAACAACCGAAAAACAACTTATCATTGGCGCGCGGGCTAACTCGCCCGCGCCCATTTGTCGATCCTTAGACCATAACGATTCCGAGGGTGAGAACGTTCAAGGTATGCCCGAAGGGCAAAGTTGTTTTTGAAAGTTGTTCTGGTTGTTTCCAAAACTCAATACGCATGGGTGAATTACGGAGATGCGCCCATCCTAAACCGTCAGCGGATTTTGACCGTCAGGCCGCCCGACGGCAGCAGGCTGGTTCCGCTGGCGGAGACGAACACCATGCCGGACACCTCGTCGTAAAGCCCCGCCTCGCCGTCAACCGTCACGCACGGCTTGAAGTCGCGCACGAGCGCTTCGTTCGATCCGTCCGCCTCGCCTTGCCAGATCTTCATCGAGTAGAGCCGGAGCCGGCTGAAGTTCACGTCCGTCGCGCTGTAGTCGCGGTTTCGTCCGAAGGCATACAGGCTGAAGCCCATGTCGTAGGCGTTCGCATCTGTGGAAGACTTGATCCGATTGCCGTTCACGAAAAGTTCCTGGCTTCCAGCCCAGAGCTTGCTCGCCACCGTGAAGTCGCTGCCGACTGGAATAGTCATGGCACTGTTTTCGTTCCATGATCCGTAATTGTAGTCCAGCTTCCCGTTGTACACGCTGATCAGGTCGCACCACCTGTATATATTGCCATATTGGTAATTGGAGTTGTGCCGCAGGGAAAGGATGCCGTAGTTGCCGTCGCTCGCAACCTTATTCATGCTGAACGACGCCTCGCAGCGCGCCCCGGCCCGGCCCATGACGCCGGTATCGACAAACTGCGTACCCGTCGATTCCACGTACTTGACGAACTTGGCCACCTCCGCCTTCCGCGCGGTGACGGGTCCGGCGGCCAGCGCGCCACTGCCTGGCTGGAAGATCCGGCCCGAGACCTTGTCGTACAGTCCGGCGATGCCGCCCTTCACGCACGGCCAGAAATCCCGCACGAGGACGCCGTCCTGCCAGATCCGCGTGGCGTAGCAGCGGATGGAGGCTCTGTAGGTCGCGGTCCCCGACATGTTCGCCGCGAACATGTACATGTTGAGTCCCGTGTCGAGCGCCGCCTGCTCCCGGCTTGTGGAAACGGATGTCTGGCCGTTGAGCGTCGCCAAAATCGTCGCCTGCGTCCCGTCGTGCATGATGCTGCCGACGAGGCGGTCGGGGTGGCTGGTGGAGAGGTACTTGTCTCCCCAGTCGAACGAGACGTGCCCGGTGCAGACCAGGCCCTGGCTGTTGCCGTGGCACAGGAGGAAGCGCGTGTTGCCGTTGTCGTTGCGCGCGCCGAGAAAGGTCGTGTCGGCGACCTTCATCAGCCGCAGGGTCATGTCCGCCTTCGTGTTGCACCGGCCCTTGATGCCGGTGTCCACGTACTGCGTGCCGTTGGACTCCACGTACTGCACGAAGGCGTCAGGCGTCTCGACGGGCGGGAGCAGGTCGCCGCCATACGCGAAGAAGAAGCTCCTCGACACCTCGTCGAACAGTCCCGCCTTGCCGCCCCTCACGCAGGGCCTGAAGTCGCGCACGAGCGCGCCGTCCTGCCAGATCTTCACGCCGTAGCACCGGACTTTGGAATGGAGCGTCGCCGAGCCGCCCTTGTTCTGCGCGAAGAGGTACATGTTGAGGCCCGTGTCCAACGCCTCCTCCGCGCGCGTCTGGTCGATGACCGTCGTGCCGTTGACCGCCATCGAATAGGAGACGTTCGTGCCGTCGTGGGTGATGCTGCTGACGACGTGGTCGGATTCGGTGGCGGTGAGGCACGAGAGATTGGACTTGTCCCTCGACGCCGTGTACGAGCGGTGCCCCATATAGTATTGGGGCAGCGTGCTGCACAGGAGAAAGCGCGTATTGTTGCTGTCCGTGCGCGAGCTGAGGAAGGAGACGTCGTTGGCGCTGAGGCACTTGATGCGCATGTCCGCGCGCGTGTTGCACCGGCCCCTGACGCCCGTGTTGACGTACTGCGTGCCCGTCGATTCCACGTACTCCACGTACCTGAAGGGAACGGCGGGGAGCTCGAAGTCCGTTGAGATCGGCGCGCCCGCGCGGCCGAAGCTGTTGCGCGGCGTCACCTCGATGTGGATCGGCCCCGACGCGCCCAGGCGGCTGACCGGGAGCTTGCAGACGGTCGGGACGTTCGCCGCGCCGCTCGCGGTCGAGCGGAAGAACTTCTCCGCGAACACGTACCGGTCGTCGCAGATGCCCGTGCCGTCGGTGATCTTCAGCGCGTAGTCGAGCGCCCTTCCGCAGCCGGCGCGGAGAGCCGCCGGGATGGTCACCTCCAGGACGGACTGCTCGACGGCCTGAACGCTGCCGCCGCCGCGGTTCGTGCCCGTCGTCAGGCGAACCTGGAGCGCGGCGCCGTCCGGGAACTCGGGGACGAGGCTCGTCGCCGCCCGCGCCGCGTATGCGAACGGCGGTGGGTCCGCGAGCGGCATGGGCACCACCCAGTCGTCGCCCAGGCTCGTGAAGTCCGCGCAGTCGACGCGCTCGAACGCGATGCGGTCGTCGAAGACGCGCGCGAGGAGGCCCTGGTGCCCGTCCCTGTCGCCGGCGGGCATCTTCTTCATGATCTTGTAGGGGTCTTCGCCGCGCTGGGACGAGATGGGCAGGTCGTTCTCGCGCCCGAACGGCGCAACGTCGCCATACTCCAGCCCGATGTACTTCAGCGACGCGGCGCCGATCGAGGTGAACGCGCCCTGCCAGATCGCGCGCTCGTCGTTGAGGGACGCGTGCGAGTGACCCGAAAGCGCCACCGCGTTCGGGTAGGGCGAGAGCGCGGCCGTGGAGGCGCCGTTGTCGTGCCCCCACACCCAGTCGCAGTGGCACGTGTCCTTGGGCGGCGGATGCTGGATGTAGAAGAAAGGCTTGGACGGATCGAGCGTCGCGCCGTTCGCGGCGAACCAGTCCGGCATCTGCGGCACGCCGACTTCGTTCCACCCGCGGCAATGGTCCGCGATCCAGTGCGCGCCCACGAACGAGTAGCCCTTCACTTCCTTGCGCCACACCGGCGCGTACGCCTCGTTGAAGCAGCTCTGCCAGGCCGCGGCGAGGTCCTTGTTGATGGAGTGGTCGTAGGCGTCGTCGCCGAACAGGTTCCGCGCGGTGCCGTACGTGTAGCCCTCGAAGTCGTGGTTGCCGTAGACGAACAGGCGCTCGACGCGGCGCCCGTCCGGCGCGAGGTCGTTCGGGAACACCTCGTACCACACTCGGGCCACGGCCTGAAGCTCCTCGACCAGCCCGTTGTCGGCCATGTCCCCGCAGATCAGGACTCCGTCCACGCCCCTGTCGCGGAACCACTCCAGCGTGCTACGGAACGTCGCCTCCCCGCCGAACACGAACGCCCCGTTCGAGCGGGCGATCGAGAGATGGATGTCCGTGACGATGCCGAGCACGAGGTTCGGCGTGCCGCCCGAAAGCAGCCCGGGTGCCGCGCGCAGGACGCGCGCGGCCCCCATCGTGGCGGCCATCCCGCCAATAAACCATCTCCGCGATACGTTCATCTGCGCATCGAATACGAGAAGGTCATGAAGGTTTCACGGGGAAACCGGGGAGGACGGTCGAGTGGAGGCGTTTGGCCTTCAGAGGATAGTCGAGCGTGTAGTGGAGGCCGCGGGATTCATGGCGCTTCTGCGCGCTGCGGATGATCAGCTCGGCGCACACCGCGAGGTTGCGCAGTTCCAGCGTGTCCGGCGTCACGAGGTAGGCGAAATAGTATTCGTGGATTTCCCTGCGAAGCGTCTGGATGCGGTGCCGCGCGCGCGCGAGGCGCTTGTTCGTGCGCACGATGCCCACGTAGTCCCACATGAGGCGGCGGATCTCGTCCCACATGTGCGACACAAGCACCGCCTCGTCGGGGGCGACGGCGCGTCCGATCCGCCACACGGGGATCGTCATGCCCTTCACGCCCTTCTCAGGATGCGCGGTGAGGCGCTGCGCGGTAAGGCGCGCCGTGACGAGGGCCTCAAGAAGCGAGTTGGACGCGAGGCGGTTCGCGCCGTGGAGGCCCGTGCAGGCCGTCTCGCCGATGGCCGAGAGCCCCGTCACGGACGTGCGTCCGTCCACGGTCGCCTGCACGCCGCCGCAGCAGTAGTGGGCGGCGGGCACGATCGGGATGAGGTCCTTCGACATGTCGATGCCGAACTCAAGGCACTTGTGGAAGATGTTGGGGAATCGCTTTTCGAGGAAGGCGCGCCCCTTCCTGCGGATGTCGAGGCAACAGTAGGGATCGCCCGTGCGCTTCATTTCGCTGTCGATCGCGCGCGCCACGATGTCGCGCGGCGCGAGCGAGCCGCGTGCGTCGTATTTCTGCATGAAGGGCTGCCCGTGACGGTCCACGAGCACGGCGCCCTCGCCGCGCACGGCCTCGCTGATGAGAAAGCGCTTCGCCTGCGGGTGATAGAGGCAGGTGGGGTGGAACTGGATGAACTCCATGTTCTCCACCTTCGCACCCGCGCGCCAGGCGAGCGCCACGCCGTCGCCCGTCGCCACGTCGGGGTTGCAGGTGTAGAGGTACACCTTGCCGCAGCCGCCCGTCGCGAGAATGGTGTTGGGCGAGCAGATGGCGTAGATTTCATCCGTCTCCCGGTCGAGCACGTAGGCGCCCACGCAGCGGTTGGGCCCCTTCACGCCGATGCGCTTCGTGATGATGAGGTCGATCACGATCGTGTTCTCGTGCACATCGATTTCGGGATGCCGCTTCACCGTGCGCACCATCGCGGCCTCGCACTTCTGCCCCGTGATGTCGCCCGCGTGGAAGATGCGGCGCATGGAGTGCCCGCCCTCGCGCCCGAGGTCCCAGGAGCCGTCCTCCTTCTTCGCGAACCGCACGCCGCAGTCGATCAGGTCGCGGATGCCCGCCGGCGCCTCCGACACGATCTTCCGCACCACGGCCTCATCGCAGAGGCCCGCGCCCGCGATCTGCGTGTCGCGCACGTGCTCCTCGAACGAGTCGGCGGGATCCGCCACGCAACAGATCCCACCTTGCGCGAAGTTGGTGTTGCAGTCCTCAAGGCGCTGCTTCGTGACGAGCACGGTGCGCCCGGCCGACGCGAGGTGGAGCGCGCACATGAGCCCGCTCATGCCGGAGCCGACGACGAAATAGTCACAGTCGATGATTCGCATGGATTCCTGTCCTTTGAAAGTCTGCCCCCTCAGCCGAGCCGCTTGACGTCCGCGCCGAGCGCGGCGAGCTCCTTCTCCACGGACTCGTAGCCGCGGTCGACGGACTCCGCGTTGAGGATGGTGGTCTGCCCCTTCGCGCAGAGCGCGGCGAGGATGAGGGCGATGCCCGCGCGGATATCGGGCGAGGTGACGGTAGAGCCGACGAGCTGCGTGGGGCCGGTCACGACCACGCGGTGCGGGTCGCACTGCACGATCTTCGCGCCCATGCCGATGAGGTGGTCCACGAAGTAGAGACGGCTCTCGAACATCTTCTCAAAGAAGAGGCACGTGCCGCGCGTCTGCGTGGCGAGCACGATGAGGATGGACACGAGGTCGCTCGGGAACATCGGCCACGGGCCGTCCGAGACGGACGGAATTGCGTCGCCGAGGTCGTAGTGCATCTTCAGGTGGCGGTGGACGGGCACATGCACCGTCCCCTTCGCCGCATCCGCGCTCCAGCGCACGCCGAAGCGCCGCAGGGGCTTGGAGAGGACGTTGAACGCGGGGATGTCCATGTTCTCGAGCGTCAGCTCGCCGCCCGTGATGACGGCCGCCACGAGGTAGCTCACCGCCTCAATGAGGTCGCTCCCCACGCGCGCCGTGCAGCCGTGCAGGCGCTCGACGCCCTCGATGCGGATGAGGTTCGTGCCCGCGCCGGCGATGCGCGCGCCCATCGCATTGAGCATCGCGCAGAGATCCTGCACGTGCGGCTCACACGCGGCGTTGTAGATTTCCGTCACGCCGCGCGCGAGCACGGCCGCCATGAGGATGTTCTCCGTCGCCGTCACGCTCGCCTCGTCCAACAGAATGCGCGTGCCGACAAGCCCGGCCTTGGGCGCCTTCACGGAGAGAATCACGCGCCCGCACTTCACTTCGGCGCCAAGGGACGCGAAGCCGTCGAAGTGCGTGTCGAGACGGCGGTGTCCGATGCCGTCCCCGCCAGGCGGCGGCAGACACACGGATCCCGTGCGCGCGAGAAGCGGCCCCGCGAACAGGATGGACGTCCGGATCCTCCGCGCAAGCGCGGGATCGAGGCGCACGCTCTTCAGGCGCTTCGCCGTGATCGTCGCCGTGCGCGACGCCAGATCACGCGTCACCTTCGCGCCGAAGCGCTGGGCGAACGCGAGCATGAGGCGCACGTCGGCGATGTCGGGCACGTTCTCCAGCGTGACCGGCTCGTCCGTGAGCAACGCCGCCGCGATCATCGGCAGCGCCGCGTTCTTGTTGCCCGGCACGCGGTGGACGCCGCCGACGGCCTTCCGGCCCGTGATCTGGAACGTGCCCATGGCGCGCCACCTCAGCCTATCGTCCAAGTGGGACGGATGTACGGCGTCAGAAGCTTGTTGGCCGCGTCCGAATTCGTGAAGCGGTTGGCCTTCGCGTCCCAGTCAAGACGACCCGGCACGCGCTGCGAGATGCAGCCCAGGAGCACCATCTCGGTGAGCGGCACGGAATGGTCCCAGTCCGAGAACGGACGCGACCCGCCGCGCACGGCCTCGGCGAATTCCCAGTGGTGGCCCTTCACGCGCGGGAGCGTGACGGGGATGGACTTCGTCGCGGGATGGTCCTGGTGGCGCGTGAACTTGTTCTCGCCCTTCATCATCACCTGACCGCCCCAGTAGACGCCCTCCGTGCCGGCGATGAGCGTGCCGCCGATCTTGTCGAGGCGGCCGTTCGTGAGGCGGCGGCAGGTCTCGGGCGGCGGACACGTGTTGCCGTCATACCAGTAGATTACCACGGGGTTCGCCTGGCGTCCGCTCGTCACCACCACCTTCACGGTCGTCGCCGCCGGATACGTCTCGTCGAAGGTTGGCGTGGTCTTCACGGTCTCCACGCTCACCACGTCGCGCAGGTCGAGCCCGCGCCAGAAGAAGCTCATCGCGTGGCAGGCGATGTCGCCCATCGCGCCCGTGCCGAAGTCGAACCAGCCGCGCCACTTGAACGTGTGGTACACGCCCCGCTTGAACGGACGCTTCGGCGCCACTCCGAGCCAGAGGTTCCAGTCCAGCGTCTCGGGAACCGTGTCGGCTCCGCCCGGGCGCTTGAGCCCCTGCGGCCAGATCGGGCGGTTCGTCGTGACGTGGATCTCGCGCACCTCGCCGAGGACGCCGCTCTTGAGGATCTCGATGTTGCGGCGCTGGCCGTCCGAGCCGTTGCCGTTGTTGCCCATCTGCGTGACGACTCCGCAGGCTTTCGCCACCTCGCGGAAGCGCTCGGCCTCCCACCAGGTGCGCACGAGCGGCTTCTCCACGTACACGTGGCAGCCGCGCTCCATCGCCGCGATGGCGCAGGCGGCGTGCATGTGGTCGGGCGTGGAAACGACCACGGCGTCGAGGTCCTTCTCCTTGTCGAGCAGATCGCGCCAGTCCTGGTAGCGGCGCACCTTCGGGAACTTCTTCGCGACCTTCTTCGCGGCGCCGTCGAGGTGGTTGCGGTCCACGTCGCAGAGCGCCACGATCTGCTCGCCCAAGTTGAAGAACTCGTTCAGGTTCGCCCCACCGCGCCCCGCGCTGCCGATGAACGCCATCCGGAGTTTGTCGCCCGGCTTGCGGAAGCCCGCCTTGCGCAGAATCGGCACGGGTGCCGACGCGGCCCCCGCCTCCGACATCGAAAAGCAACCGGGCGCGGTGACGCCAGCCGCCGCGAGCAAGCCGCCGCCAATGAAATCTCGACGTGAAAACTGCATATTCATGTTCCTTTCGTTTTGCTATTTCGCCGCGCCGTCCACGCGGGTAAAATCGATCTTGTCGACCCATACGGCCTTGATGGAGGACTTGCCGTCCTTCCCGAACCGTCCGGGACCGATCCAGAAGTACTCGTGCTCGTTCGGCGTCCACGTGCAGACGTCATACCAGGCATAGTCGGACGAGGCATTCTCCGTACGCGGCTGGATGCCGCCGCGCCCGACCTTCGCCACGGGGTCGTACACGCCCGCCCAGAACGCCTCGCCGCCGTCGCGCAGCTTATCCACGCGCACGCGCACGCGGACCTTGTACGTCGCTCCCGGCTCGAACTCCACCCGATGCATCGGGAACGTCGAGCACCACTCGTAGTGCGAGTTGAAGAGCTTCATTGCCTTGCCGTCCGCCGCCCTGGGGTCGTCCACGTAGTCGCCCCACCTTCCCTTCCTCGAGATGGAGATGTCGCGCTCCTCCACCTCGCCGGACGACGTGGCCGAAATCGGGCGCGGCTTGCGCGCCAGCAGCTCCTGCCACTCACGTTTACGCTGCTCATGGACGTTTCCGCCCTCGGAAAGCCGGATGTCCTTCGCCTCGGACATGCGGTCCAGTAGGGATTTCGCGAGCGCCTGCATCTTCACCAGTTCCTGGGCGGCGATGGACTTCCGCGCGAGACACAGGACCTTGTCCCCTTTCCGGCGCATGCGCTCGAGGCGCATGTAGTCCACCGTGAACGCGCCCATGCGCACGTTGTAGGAGGCCACCGGATCGTCCTTCACGGCGTCGATCGCCTGCCGCCAGCAGTCGGACGCCATGTCCAGCACGGCGTCGGGGAGCGACGGCAGCGTCACGTCGTCGAAGATGCGCAGCGGCCGGTCGGCGGATGCCGAGTACATCTGCTGCAGGCGGTGCACGGCCTCGAAGTAACGGCGCACGAACGGCGCGGCCTTGCCGTAGTAACCCGAGAAGAAGTCGTCGAGAAGCGGCTCCATCGGCAGGTCGGGATTCCACATCCACTTGGCGAGCAGCCAGCTCTTCAGTTCGGCGAAGTCGCCGTGGCGCCCCTGGTAGGCGCCCTGCTCGAAGAGGCACTTCACGCCGTTGTCGCGGAAGAACTTCACGTTGCCCTGCAGCGCGTACACGTTCGGGAACGGCATCGTGTAGTGGCGGAAGTTTGTCGTGTAGTCCCACACGTACAGAAGGTCCGTCTGCTTCGCCCAGCCACGGATGTCGTCGCGGAACGAGATGTTCTGCTTGAACGGACTGACGTCGAGCGGCTGCGCGAAGTCGCACTCGATCGTGCAGAGGCAGGGTATCACGTTGTGCCGGAGGCGCGTCTTCTTCGGCGGCTTGCGCGTGTACTGGTAGGCGAGCGTCTCGACGATCGCGTTCGGGAACTCCTTCTCCACCGCCTCCGCGACGGCGTTCACGAAGCGGACCATCGTGCCGGCGTGCGACTCCTCCTCGTCGTCAACCGCCTTGCACGCGGGGCACTCGCAGTAGTTGTACCAGTCGTTCTGGCTCACGCCGTAGAACTTCGCGCCGGGATCGCGGCGGATGCGCGCAAGCACGTTGGACGTGACGATGCGCAGCACGTCGGGGTTGGTGAGGCAGAGCTGCGTTCGCCCGTTGAGGCGCTTCCCCTTCACCATGCTGAAATATTCGGGATGCGCGTCGAAGTACTTCTCCGGCGGCAGGAGCGCGTTGAACGTGTGGCAGCTGCCGAGTCCGCCGCCGAAGCGGAACGGCGTGCCGCCGTACTTCGCCTCGTTCGAACGCCACGAGCGGCTGTTCACGCGCAGACGCGCCGCGAACGCGCCGTGCTCCAGCACGTCCCACCAGAACGGCTCGCGCATCATGAGAGCCGGCACCTGCGTGCCGTCGAGCGTGTCAGGCACGGCGAAGCGGTCGCGGCGCGGCACCTTCTCGCACCACGACGCGTACCAGCGGCAGCCGCCGAAGCGCTCGAGGAGCTCGTAGACGCCATACAGCGCGCCGCGGTCGGGCGAGCCGATCACCAGCAGATGCGGCGGCCGCGCCACGAGCCGGAACCCGTCCGTCCCCAGGGGAGGGACGCGCTCCTGCGCGTCCGAAATCAGACCTCTTGAATACTTCGTCTCGCCGATCAAAATCGCCTTCGCCGGCAGCGGCGCAGCGTCCGTCGCAATCGGCAGCTTCACCCCGGTCATCTTCTCCGCGTAGTCGCGGAGCTCCTCCGCCGCGTACTTCTGCGACGGCGACGCGGCCGCCGGCACCACGATCGTGTACGCCGCCGGGGCGCCGCGTACGGCCAGTTCAAGGTCAGCGGCACACACCGGGAGAGTCGCGCTTCCCGCGACCATCGCGATGCCCAAAACAGCCCATCTTGCAATCTGTTTCATTTCGCTTTTTCTTTTCTTCAAGTGGTGAATGCGGGTATGATAGCATATCCGGCGCATTTGCGAAAGTCAGAATTGGGGAGGATCACGCTCCCGTGCGGCCGCCGATGGAACGGCGGCCCTACCGTGGGGTGCGGCGGTAGGGGCGGCGTTCCATCGCCGCCCGCCGCCAAGATGGCGCCCCTCCCATCTTTCAACTCACCGGATGTAGAGCAACGTGCCGACGGGAATGATCCAATAGGATTTCTCCGTCGCGCGCAGGGTCACGCCCAGCGAGTTCGCGCGCTCGCCCTGAAGTTGCCACGTGGCCGCGTTCAGAAGATCGCCCGTCCAGTCCATGACCTTCACCTGGGTCGCCAGCGGCTCCGGCGCGAGGTTCACCGTGCCAAGCGAGACGTCGCCGTTCACGGCGAAGAGCGGGAACGAACCTGCCGTCACCCCGTCCCACGCGCGTGTCCAGTCCACCGTGCCGTCCGTCACCAAAGCGCCGAGCGTTTGCGTGGTGGCCTCGTGCCGGAGCGACGTGCCGTTTGCCATCACGAGCGCCGTGTCGGCGTCCGTCGCCGGCGTCGCCGGCATGCCCGTGAGCCACGCGGGCGGCGTGGTCGAGCCCGAGCCCTTGTTCAGCCACTTCTTGCGCAGGTACGCGAGCAGCTCGTTCTCCTGATGATGCCCCAGCGGCATCGTCGTGACGATCATCTCCGCGATGTCGCCGTACCACATGCGGTTACTGGTCTTTTCCTCCCCGTACCACTGCGCCTGGCCGTTCGCCATCAGACGGCCTCCGATCTGCACGAGGTCGATCGCCAGAGACTCGCAGTTCAGGTCGGTTTTCGTCTTGGCCGGCACGGCCGTCGTCGAGGTCGTTTCCGTTTCGACGAGGACGTAGCAGCCGTTCGACGCATTGAAGAGGTAGAATATCTCTGCGGTGCCGAGCGCGGGCGCAGAGGCAGCGTCAGAGGCTGTCCCCCCGAGATCGACCGGATAGGACGTCGCCGTGCCTTCGGAGACGTGGATCACGCCTTTTACGTTCTCGTCCGACGTCGTGGCCGTCGCCGAACCGAGCGCGAACGGACTCCCCCACTTGCCGTGCCCCGCCCCGTTCGTGGCATCCGCCGGGTTCAACTCCCACTTCATGCGCCGCTTGACCATGTAGACGTACAGACTGCGCGGCGACGTGTAGTTCGTGTAGCTGTTGAGCACGAGCGCCTCGTTGCCGTCGAACGCCAGCACGGGATTGCCGTTCATGCCGTCCTCGCCCGTCTTCACCGTCGGCCCGTACGGCACGGTCGAGCGCCGCGCGTTGCGCACGAAGCTGCCGCCCGCCGCGCCCTTGTTGACGAGGTTCGTCACGCGGCTCTCCGCGTCGAGCGTGATCGTCGAGGCGTCGGACGCGTCGATCCACACGTCCACGTGCGACGGCAGCGCGCCGTCCTTCAGCTTCAGGCCGCCCTCCTCCACGTCGAGGACCGCGCCGCCCGTCACCGCGCCGCCGTAGCGCAGCGTGCCCGCGCCCGTCTTCGTCAGGTCGAAAAGGTTCGCGCCGTCCGTCGCGGTCGCCACGTTCGCCACGTAGCTCGCCTCCGCGCCCTCCGGCACCTCGATCCGCACCGTGATCGCGAGCGACTTCTCCGTCTCCTCCGGCACGGCCACCGTCGAGTTGAACCACTTGCGCTTCAGGTACGCGAGAATCTGCGCCTCCTCGTCCGCCGTAAGCGTGCGGGTGAACGCCAGCATCTCGCCGATGTAGCCGATGTACATGCGGTCGACAGCGCCGGACGTGGGCGTGGTGCTCTTCACCTGCGCCGCACCGCCAACTGCCGTCCGTCCGCCCACGCACACGAGCTCCACGTTCACGTTGGTGACTGCATGCGTGGCAGAGTTGCTCACGGGCACCGCGTCGTCGCTGACGTAGACGGTCGAGCCGATCGACGTTCGCGTCAGGTACGAACTCACGAGGTACGGGGTTCCGACGTCGGCAGTCCTTACGGACGGCGAGGCGCCCTTTGTGAGCGTGACCATCGGCACCACCGACGAACCGTCCCAGTGCTGGTAGGTGAGCACGCCATACTCCCCGTTGTCGTCGCCCGTCATCTTGCGGTTGCCGAACGACATCGGCCCGCCCCACTTGCCCATGCCGCCGTTAGGCGTCCAAGTCGTCCATTGCGACACGTAGAACACCTGCAGGTTCTCCGTCTTGTTCGTGTAGGTCGGCAGGCAGAGCGCCTGTACGCCGTTGAAGTTCAGCACGCCCTTCCCGTTGATGCCGTTCGCCTTGTAGGTGGGCAAATCGGGGATCCGCCACGAACCGGCAGTCCACGTGAACTTCGCGAAGTTCCCGCCCGCCGTGCCGAGGTTCGGCACGCTCGAGACCGTCGCGCCGTCCGCGAGCGAAAGGCGCGAGGCGTCGAGCCACACGTCCGCCGTCGCGCAGAGCGCGCTCGCCGCGTCCGTCGCGTTCGCGAGCTGCGCCTTGTCGCCCAGCACGAGCTTCGCGCGCGGGCTGACGCTCACCTTCGCCAGCGGGTCGAAATGGACGCCCGCCGCGAGCTCCACCGTTCCGTCCCGGATGTCGATCGTCCCCTTCGCGCCGCACGGCTGGAGGAGCTTCAGCGTGCCGCCGCCCGTCTTCACGAAGCTGCCGAGGTTCGGATTGCCCGTCAGCTGGATTCCGGGATGCAAGGCGGCGTCGATCTCCAGCGTCGCGCCTTCCTGGACGTCGAAGGTCGTCGACTGCGGATCGTTTCCGTGGTGCAGATGGCTCGCGCGCGCGATGATGCGCGAGGGCTTGCCGTTCAGCGACGGCAACACGGTGATCGGCCCGTTCAGTCCCCAACCCTTCCAGCGACCGCCGCCCTCTACGCCGTATGTCCCCATGAACTGTCCGTACCACCCCCAGAGCGTGCCGCCGCGCAGGACGATGGCGCACACCGGCAGGTGGTGCCCGGCGTTGTAGAGTTCCATGACGCCGTCCTCATGCACCTCGATCACCAGGTTGTGGTTGCCCGCATGCCCCGCGAACATGTCGCCCGGACAGCACTTGAGCTTGCCCTCGTGAATGATCCATCGGGATGGGCTGTATTTGCTGATATTGGCCTTCAGCGGATCGTACGACTGCCACGTGCCCGCGCCATTCTTCGTGACGACGGCGTTCGCGCACGCAAATGAGTTTGTCATGAACTTCCACGCTATGCCCGCCGGCACGTCGATCGTGCCGCTCCCCTGGTAGGTGATCGGACGGCTGGTGCGCGTCTGCGTGATGTTTGCCGTGAAGCGGATGCCGCCGCCGTTCACGACCGTCTCGCCCCACCCGAAGCAGCTCTCCGCCGCAATGGACACCAACCCCTCCTTCACCGTCAGGTTGCGGTAGGTGCCGGAAATGCCCGTCGGGAGCGTGAGCGTGCCCGCGCCCGTCTTCACGATGTCCGTGTACTTGCCCGCACCATCCGCCGCGTCCAACATCTCCGTGATGTACGTATTCGAGGAAACGGGAAGCGTGAGAATACCGCCCGTGAGGTAGAGCGTCGATCCGAAGAGCGGCTGCGGCACCGCGCCCGTCGCGTTGTTGACGAGCGTCAGGTTGTCGGGGATTGACGCAGGCGGCGTGAACGCGCCATGGCCAGTAATCGTGAGCATGCGTATGCCGTCCACCGCGAGAGTCGGGCAGACGAACGTGACGCCGGCTGGCACGTGGATCGTCACGTCGCCCGCGATGGTGAGCGTGGAATTCCCGAGCGCCTGCGGATCGGCGACGGTGATCGTACCCTCCTCGAAGACCGTGCCGCCCGTCCAGCCGTTGCGGCGCAGGAGAACCAGCTCGCCGCCGCCGCGCTTCGTGAGGACGCACGGCTCGTCCGCGCTCCACGCGGAGTTCGCGCCGTTCGTCAAGACGCCGTCCACGATCAGCTTGCCGCCCGCCTCGATGTTGAACACGCAGTCGGGGTTGCAGTGGTTCAGGTGCGAGTAGCGCGGCCAGGTCATGTAGCTCGGCGTTTGGCTCGCATGAACGGTCACGCCGCCCTTGAACGCCGCGTTGCCCTCGCGGACAGCCCCGGAATACGTGCTCGGCCCGTAGATGAACTGCGCGCCCGTCATCTCCAACGGCCCCATCGGGTTATGCGTAGTATTGCCATTTACTTGTTCCTGGTAGTATGTCGTCCCCTCGCGCAACTCGACGGAGAGATTCGTCGTGTTGCTGTGGCCGCCGAAGAAGCTGCCGCCAGCCCTTATTCGCAGCTCGCCCTCCTTGACGACCCAGCGCGTCAGCGTGGGGACTTTCCCGACCGCGCCGCTTGAGATGTAGAGCGTTCCCGGACCGTCCTTCACGAGCGTGTGGCCGATGGTGGAAAGCAGCGGCACCGTCACGGAGAACCTCTTCCCCTCGGCCACGCTCACGATGCCCGTGCCGTCGAGCTTATAGTTCTTGGCGGCGGTAACGGACGCGTCGAACGCGACGCCGCCCTCGGCGGTCATCACCACCTGAGTCACGCTCGCGCCGAGGTCGGCCTCTGCGGTGATGTTGGTCACGAGGCCGGAGAGCGTGAGGATGTCGTTCTCCACTGTGGCCGTGCCTGTTGTTTCCGGCTCGTCGCCGTCCGCGAACGCCGGGAATGCCGCACATGCCGCGACCGCCGCCATGCTCAAAACAGCCCATCTTGCAATCTGCTTCATTTCGCTTTTCCTTTTCGTAAAGTGGGGGATGCGGTTATGATAGCATAATCGGCGCATTTGCGAAAGTCAGAATTGGCAGTCATCCAGCCGCCAAGATGGTGGCTCCCATGCGGGAGGGTCGCGCTCCTGCGCGACCGTATGGAGAGCCGCCGTCTCGGCGGCGCATTGGGAAGTCAGCGGATGACCAGCATATCACAAGTTCTGCCACCGTGTGCCGCGTTCATTTTACCTTGCGCAGAAGCCTTGTCCCCCTGAACGCCGCGGCGGAGTCCAGCAATTCGGGGCCGAAGTAGAAGCCCGGCTCGGCGGGCACGTTGTACCCGTTGTTCTGCGTCGCGACGCTCCACCGGTAGACAGGGTCTTCCATGAACGTGTGGAACCTGTACCGCGTCGGCTCCGGAGTGAGGTAGACGCGTATCGCGCGGTTGTCGTTCCGACGAAGGAACAGTTCCTCGCGCCAGTCGCCGAGAATGTCCGACGCAAGACACGGCGCGCCCTTCGATCCGTGATTCGAGCCGGTCTCGCCGCCGCCGTTCCACTGCACGCGCACCTGACGGTCCTTGACCGAGTAGCCGTAGAGGATGTCGCCCCCCGAGTACGCGCTGCGCGTGAGGTCGCCCGTCCACCAGACTCCGAAGCGGAGCGTCGCGTAGTAGTTGATCGTCGGCTTCGGCTTCGGATGCAGATACCTCTGAAGCGTCTTTGCCGAATAGATGCCGCAGTTCGCGCCGCTGAAGAGTTCCACGCCCGGAGCGTCCGGATCGATGTCCATCGCGTTGCAGCTGCCGGTATCGCACGGTCCCTCCGTACGCAGGAGCGTCCGCCCGGTCTGCGCGTCGATGAGCGAGACGCCGTACGGCGAATCGGCATGTCAGCGCAGAAAGCCCCTCGTGACGGCCTCGCGCAAGGCCGAGATGCGGTCCCCGACGTCGAACTTGACGAAGATGTTCTTCAGGTGAAGTTTCACGGTGTCGCGCGTGATGCCCATGCGCTGGGCGATCGTCTCGTTCGTGAGCCCGGCGCGCAGATATTCCATCACCTCCACTTCGCGCGGCGTGAGGTCGGGCGTCATCTGTCGCTTGCGGAACAGCTCCATCACGGCCTCCGGCACGTACTTCCCGCCGTTCATGACGCGGTCGACCTCGAACGGCGTTCCGCCGCGACAACCTCGGCCTCTGGCCTTGCGCGCACGATGCGGAGCCACAGCACCAGCAGGACTGCCGAGACGCAGACGAGAATGCCGCCTAGAACGATAGCGGCGACGAGCAGCACGCGCCAGGCGCTCCTGCCCCGACGGAACACGATGTCCTCTGTCCTTCCACTTCTGCATTGACTCAATATCACCATGGTGATATAATGTTGCCATGAAAATTTTTCACGGCTCGCAAAGCGTCATTAAAGTCCCGCAATACGGACTCGGCAAAGTCGGCAACGACTTCGGCCTTGGATTCTATTGCACGGAAAGCGAAGACCTGGCGAAAGAATGGAGCGTCCAGCCCAACAGCGACGGTTTTGCCAACGCATACGAACTGGACATGAAGGGACTCAACGTCCTTCGCCTGAACACCCCTGAATTTACGGTATTGAACTGGATGGCGATTCTGGTCTCGCATCGCCAGTTCAAGTTGAAGGTTCCTGTGGCAGGTGCCGCCTATCATTATCTGAAAAGCCGCTTTGCGGTGAACGTCGATGCTTATGACGTCGTGATCGGCTATCGCGCCGACGATTCCTACTTCGACTTCGCCGAGGCGTTCCTGAACAACTCGATTTCAGTTGAGCAACTTGCCGTGGCACTGCGCCTCGGGAAGCTCGGCGAACAGGTGGTCATCAAGTCGCAAGAGGCGTTTGGACGGATCAGATTCACAGGTTTCTCAACGGCAGCCTCTGCACTCTATTATCCTCGGCGACAAGCACGCAACGACTCCGCCGGACGCGAATTCGAGGAGCTGCTCTCGCGGAATGACTTCAACGGCCTCTATATGAACGCCATATTGGCCCAGCGAATAGGAAACGACGATGAGCGCATACCCAGAAACATTGCTCCCTAATGCACGTTCGCTTCTGGCCGACGCCGCCGATTACGCCGTCATCGACCTTGACGTGTCGATCGACGATTTTTTTGCTTTCTTCGCCGCCAGTTCCTACGCGAGAAGAATCGAACGTGGCGACCGTTCCACGATTCTCGGCATTTCGGGAATCGAACTGGCCCAGAACGTGCTTTCCGACAAAACCGGCCAACACGACTTCAAGCCTGCGCGGGAAAGTCTGCACAGGACGAAAGCCTACTGGACAGGATGGATACTGGCCTTCTACCAATGGACCAGCAACCGCACGTTCCGCGAGATCCTCCAGGCTCTGCCGGCAAGCACGATCGCGCAGATGTACGGCGTTTATCATGAAGCCCCTGAGGAAAGGTTCGCCGCGACCGCTGACGAGATCATGCACGAGGAACTGTCCGAAACGCGACTCAAGCGGATCCGCACCGCCTACGGATGTTCGCAGTCTCGCCTCGCGGAGATGTCCGGCGTGGGTATCAGATCCATACAGATGTACGAACAACGAAACAAGGACATCAACAGGGCCGAGGCCGGATCGGTCTTACGTCTGGCGCGGGCCCTGGGATGTGAAATGGAAGACATCATGGAGCCATGATCATGGGAAGAGAAGAAAATGCAGCGATATTCCGCGATACGGAAAAGATGTGCCGGACGCATCCGCGCCTGAGGGAATCCATCGCCCGTTCGCGCGCCGACCAGCGGCTGATCCTGGAGGGCGACGCGGTGAACGTTCCTCCGTGCGGCGACGCCGCCGAAGGACGGCTCGTCGTCTCGGCGAAACGCTCGTTCGAGGCGGCGTCCGCCTACGCGCGGACGATGAAGACGTGCGTGCTCAACTTCGCGTCCGCCAGCAATCCAGGCGGCGGGGTCGTCAACGGGTCGAGCGCGCAGGAGGAGGCACTGTGCCGCTGCTCGACGCTCTACTTCAACCTCAACACGAACGAGATGTGGAGCGGGTTCTATTCGCCGCACCGCGCCGCGCGCGACCCCATCCACAACGACGACGCCATCTACACGCCGCGCGTAACGGTGTTCAAGGGCGACACGGCGTTTCCGACAACGCTTCCCGAATCCGACTGGTACGAGGTGGACGTCATCTCCTGCGCTGCGCCGAACCTCCGCGAGCATCCCAGCAACCGGATGAACAGCGGCGACGGCGACCGGCGCATCGAATTGCCCCCGGACAAGCTCCGCGCGCTCCACGAACGCCGCCTCGCGCGCATCCTCGACATCGCGGCGGCGAACGGTGAAGAAGCCGTGATCCTCGGCGCGTTCGGTTGCGGCGCGTTTCGCAACGACCCGCGCGTCGTGGCCGCCGCCGCGGCCGCCGTCGTGCCGCGCTACCGCACCCGCTTCAAGGTCATCGAGTTCGCCGTCTTCTGCCGCCCCGGCGACACGCGAAACTACGACGCGTTCAGAACCAACATCCCCTGCGGATCAGCCGCTTAACTGGGAAAGCCGCCATCTCGGCGGCGCAACTGGGCCACCGGGCATCTTGCCCGTTATCGGGGTGGCGGGCGTCTCGCCCGCAACTAGTACAACGGGCGTCCCGCCCGTTGTAAAAGCCACCCCCAAAAACGCGTGCGATTACGGTGCGGAACAATCACACCCCTCGGGCTGATCACGCGCTAATTCACTTATTTGTGAAGTACCGTACAGAGAACACCGTTTCGCCGTGTAGGAAACCCAACCCCTCCGTGTAGGGAACTCAAACCCTCCGTGTAGGGAGACGCGACCCTCCGTGTAGGGAACTCAAACCTCCCGTGAGGGGAATCCGTCCGCCGGGAGGGTCGCAACTTGTTGCGACCGCATTCCCCACCGCCGCCCCTCTCGCCGTCAGTCGCAATTAATTGCGGCCCTCCCGTATGGGGCGCCGCCATCTTGGCGGCGCAAAGGACAGCTCACCCCTCCACCTTCATCACCCGCCAGAGGTGACAGGGCATGCTCGGGAACCGCACCGCCGCGAACGCCTCGCCGACGACTTCCTTGAACCCTTCCTCCGTCACGCCCTTGCGCAACGTCCCGTCCACCACGCGATAGAGGTTCGCGCCCATCGTGTGCGGCAGCACCAACAACTTCACCGCTTCCGGATCCAGATACTGCGCCGCCGGACACGGACACCACCCACTCGCGTCCACGGCGTTTTCTCTTGGGAAGAGACGTCTCAGCCAGTAACAGTATCGCTTGTCAAATCCTGAAGAACCATGCAGTTTCCTGTGTTTTTACAATGTCGCTTTCAGAAAGCCGAACAGACTTCCCTTTCCATTTCTCATCAAATTCCCAAACCATCTGCTTACGCCTCACATCCGTTATCTTCGGAATTTCCCAGTGGGGTTGTTGATAGAACGACAGTAATCGTAGTAATCGCGCAGAACATTTCCCCTCGTCACGAACTTTGAAGTCATTTTCAAATATATGTTGTCGAAAATCGACCATGTCGTCTTTGTCTAAACTGGCTAGAGACATCTTCCATCGTTTTGTTTCACCACAAGCCTCGCAATCAAGGCGATTGCGAATCATATATTCAGGCATCAAAAGCAATTCGCGAAACTCATCAATTGTTTCACCAAAAGCCTTAAGGAAAAACGTTTTTCCTCGACCTATTTTGCCCATCGTCGCATTGAGGACAAGCTGAACGAATCGAATGTATTTACGGCACCAATGCTCACCGAGGTAATCACGAGTGGAGAAGTATTTTGGATCGCTGATTGGGTGATATTTCATCGGAAACGAATAGATCGGCACGTCTAGTTCCTCGCACAGGGCGATATTCAGACGTAATCTCCAATACAGTTCGTCCGGCGTGTCATGGAAATTATAGAGGATATAGTTTGACATGCTCCTGAATCCCGCATCGGCAGCGGCTCTTATCGACTTCTCGTATGTTTCCCTCAGGCTCCAATGATCAAAAGCGATTCTGACAGGCCTCACCGGAATCTGCGCCAAAACAGTCATAGTCCCCGGCTTGATACCAAGGCGGGAATCAAGCCCTTGGTTGAAATCTACCGTCACCATTTTCTCCGTGATTCGCCTCACTTTTTTCCAAAGTGGAAATATCTGTCGATAAACATCAAGGAAGGCATGGCTCGTCACCCCATGCCAGTCTCCTAGAATGCCATTCTCAATTAGTATTTTCTCAACGATTTCTTTTTGGTCAACGGCAACGTGCCTTACCCATTCCGAAAGAATAGCACATCCCTTCTTCACATAAGCGCGTGGGTTATATCCATCCTTAACTCTATCGGCACAAATGGTAAGTTCGTCACTTCGAGACATTTTTGCACCGGGCGTAAATCCACAATCCTTTATTTCCTGAATGATTTCCTTAAAACGCTCAGACGCAAATACATTGTTGTCCAAGAGAAGCAGATTCGGGTGATCTCCAAACATCGACCTCTCGTAATCGAGCTTTCCCTTTAGTGGCCGATAAGACTGATAATCAGGTTCGATCACAGGAACGGCACAGAATGCACATTTGTTTGGACAACCGCGCGTAGTGTGCGCAAAGAAAGCATCCGCCGCCGGATAATGATAGTCGATTTCTTCCAGAATGGAATAGTCAAGAGGTAGATCATCGATTAGATGGGATAACGGCTTGTCATGGAATATGCCTGGCACCGCAAGGATTCCCGTCGAAGGCTTTATACCTGTTTCCTTTTCAATATATTCCGGTACAACCGATGCCATGATACCGCCGACTTGAATCTCTTTCGCGGCAAGACGTTTTGCAAATCTAATCGTCTCTATCGTAATGTCCGCATAGAACGTAAAGAGAGTGGTGACAAGTACACGGTCCCACTCATGCAGTTCAAAGTATTCCCCTGTTTGGAATTTCCTACGAAATTCTTTCAGTTTTGACAACACCGTCACCACACAATCAGCCCACTCCGAGACATATGGCTTAAATCCGGCATCCCGCCCTTTCCAGACATACTCGCAAAACAGTCCGAACCAACGTCCCCAATTCCATTGAGGCAATTCTTGCGACAAATCGTGAACCAGAAATTCTGTCAACCGTTCAGCAACAAACCTGGAAAGATCCCCTTTGTAGAATACAACGCGCCAACCCTGAAGCCGATGGTAGGTCGCCAGCTTCATCAATCCTATTGGCGGGTACTTGTTCGGATAATCGGGTTCCAGCAGCAAAACCGACTTGCCGTTTTCACGACGAGGGCGAAATTTCATCGTTTATCTTCTTTGCGAGATCATGTGCCCGCATCACATCCATTCCGTCATCTACAAGCACATGGATAATGATGTTCATCAATTCTTTTCCCGTGGTTTTCACCTTGACGCTTTTGGCCTCTGACTTTTGAGACGTCTGCGCCGACATGACCGCAACCTCATCAGGTTTTGCCAATGTCGTTGAAGTGGTAGCAGATTCTCCTGTCAGCACGCCCACCACTTTCTTGACGAACTCGCCTTTGACCGGTGCCCCCGCTGCTTTCTTGATTTTCTGCTGTCCTGCTATCGCTCTTTCATACGCCTTCTCAAGTTCTGGTTTCTTTGCCTCTACTCCTGCTGTGGCACCATCACGAACAAGCCTTTCCATTTCATGCCTTTGCGTTTCATAGACCTTGACGGCGTTCTGGGCACTGTTAAGCTCGCTCGCCTTATGCGCGGCATTCCAAAGATCCCGAAAAATCACATTCCTCAGTTGCTCGGTCAGAGCGGACGCTTCTTCGGACACCTCCAATGCGTTGCGGTCTCCGTTTGGAAGTATGTTATCCGAAAGCAGATATATCTCTCCTTGCATATATCCGTTTGACCGTGCCTCTGGGAAATACGGATCAAGGAAATTGTCAAAACCGATTTGTATGTTTCCTTTGCGTAGTCTTATCTTCCGCTGCGGGTTTGTCGATTCCGCCAGTGAAACCCCATACAGCGGCAAGAGGAACCATCCCCACGCCAATCTCTTCCCCCTCCAGTCTATCGAACGACAGACCGGTTGTCCCACTGGCCCCAACTCGTTATTGCGCGAGTCGTACACAACATCCTTGTATAGCTTCGTTATCGTTGTTCCATTCACGCGAACAGTGTATTCTTCAATCGAGACACCAGCGTTCGCCGCCTCCTTCGTGATTTGCCATCCAGTCCTGAAGGTTTGATTTGAGAACGGAACAGGCGCAATCTGCGCCACAAAATCTTTCACCGAGTCAACATCAAGCAACTGCTTGCCTACATCCATTCTGACATCCTGTAACGTCACCTTAAAATAACAGTCATACTCTTTCGCTTCTCCATCGGAATAAGAGACCTTGGAAATTTTCTTTATCACGTCACCCGCCAGAGAATGATCGTTGGCATCATGGAGGATCCGAATCATCTGTAGAGTAGAGCGGAACGCCCCGAATGTCTCGGAGCGCCCGCCCCCTCGTCAAACCGTACGTGCGGATTTCCCGCATACGGCTTTCCTTGCATGACTTTCTCTTTCACAGTTATTCGCCTTTCACTTGTTCCGTTCTGGT
>JAFRSR010000082.1 GCA_017427485.1 Kiritimatiellia bacterium | reverse complement strand
GGCGCTTCCATGAGCCTGCTGAAAGTGACGTCCGGCAAAAACCAGGTCGAAATCGACGTCTGCGGGAAATGCAGTGCGGTCTGGTACGACAAAAACGAATTTGAAACGCTCGTTCCGAACGACGGGCTCATCCTTCCGAAGATCACCTCCGGCAAGGCCTATCGCCGCGAGATGGTGCTGACGTTGACCGCCGATCTGAGGAGCGGACGCCTAAAGGCCGTAGACGTCGGAATGCTTCAAATGATCTTGCGGGTGTCATACCACGTGCCGAAGCCGGAAGTCACGCCGATTATCAGCACGCTGATCTGCCAGAAGGTCATACACACCGACAAGAGAACCGGCCACGTCACCGTTCTCCCCGCCGGCAACTAGAGATCGAGCCGGGCGATGAGGCCAATCAACGGCCGGTGATGCGGATGGAGGAAATCTCGAAACCGTGTTCGCGGTCCAGTGTTTTGGGGCAGAGCCACTTGCCGTAGCAGAGGCCGATGGTCTGGAGATTCCGCGCGTCGGGCGCGTCGCCCGGCTCGAGCGGCGGCAGGTTGCCCCAGTGCTTGAAATAGCGCAGGTCGGAGAGCGGAACGCGGATGTCGGTCCACTCCGGCGTCAGGGGCAGATCGGTGCCCCACACCTTCCCGTTCGCGTGGATGAGCGTGATCTCCACGGACTTCGTGTCGGGGCGCGTGGCGCGGGCGCGCACGACGAGTTCTTTCCCCGGCCCCGCCTTCGGGAACTTCCGCGAGAGGGTCTTCCGCGACACGACGAAGCGCGCACCTTTGCAGTCAGGCTTGCCGGCGAACGCGTTCGGCTTCGCGTCGAGCACATAGGGTTTGCCGCCGGGCAGGAGCTCCCAGTCGTCGGCCGTGGCGCAGTCCTGGTCGACCTCGAAGTCGAGCGCGCCCGGCTGTTCGGCGTCGGCGGGGAAGTTGGAGTAGATCATGTTCCGCCATTCGACCGTGCCGATGCCCGTGTAGGCGCGGATCTTCGGGTTGCTCTTGTTGAAGCGGCAGGCGTTCACGAGCAGGCGTCCGCTGCGATGGTCGATGATGGTGATGTCATCGAGCTTGAAACCGTAGTTGTTGAAGTAGCGGCACCCGTCGAGGTGCGTGTCCCAGCCGTTGACGAGGAAGCCGGTCTTGCCGGTGTCGGCGTAGCAGTCGCGGAGGATCGTGTCGCCCGCGCCGTCGATCCAGAAGTTGATGGAATCCTTCAGCATCTCCCGCTCGCCGCCCGGTTCCGTGGCCGGCAGGGGGCCGCCCCACACATGGCAGCGCGTGAGGCGGTTCGAGCCGCCGCGTCCCATGCGGAAGCCGACCGTGTAGTCCACCACCACGCAGTCCGTGTAGTGGCTGTCGCCGCCGGTGGACCACACGGCCGCGTTCCCGGCGAGACCGGGAATCACGCACTTGAAGTAGAGGTTGAACGCGATGAGCTCGTAACCGCCTGCCTCGCCGTTCACCCGAAGGCCGCAGACCTTGCCGTTCATGAAGGAAACGTCGCGCAGCGAGTAGTGGCGGAACCCGTCGAGGGCCATGCACGAGGCGAGTCCGTTGCCGTCGATACGCCCGCCGGCCACGAAGAAGTTGTAGTCGTGCAGGCGGTCGTCGCCCTTCGGGAGCCCGCGGAATCCAATCGCGTTGTTGACCTTGAGCACGTACGGCATCTCGCAGACGGCCCGCAGGATGGCGCTCTTGTGCATGTCGAGCGAGCAGAGGTTCGTCACGACAAGGGGCGACGAGACCTTGTACAGGCCCTTCGGCACATACAGGACGCCCGAGGGCGTCGCGTCGATCGCGCGCTGGATGCGCGCCGTGTCGTCCGCCTCGCCCGGCAGCGCGGGGAACTGGTCCAGCGAGTTGTCCCAGCCCGACGCGGCCGCTGCGAACGGCAGCGTGCACAGCACGCCGATCTTCATGAAATGAGTCATGATGCATTTCTCCTTCTTGCTTTTTAAGCTGACTGCACGTAGTTTAACAAAACGGTCGCCGCCTGACAACCCTGCGCAACCTGCCGCACCGTCACAAAACGGCGCAGGGTTCTTGCGGCGCGCGCGTGGGAATGGTATAATAATTGGCCATGCACGAACAGAGCGACAGATTGAGCAATCCGCGGGCGGGCGCCATCGGCCCCTTCCTGATGTATTTTCTGCTCGGATGCGCGCTCGTCGTCCTGTTCTGCTGGCGCGTGGCCACTACGTCACGGCAGGAGACCGCACCCGTCGAGGCAACGCAGACCGAATAGCGAAAGAAGAGAAACAGAATGGACATGCATCCCTACAGAACGCACACATGCAACGAGCTCCGCAAGGAAGACGCCGGCAAGACCGTCCGGCTTTCCGGCTGGATGTTCCGCCTCCGCGACCATGGCGGCATCCTGTTCGTGGACCTGCGCGACCACTACGGCATCACCCAGATCGTCGTGCACCCGAGCCGCAGTTTCTTCGGCCTCGTCGAGAAGGCGCACCTTGAAAGCGTCATTACCGTGACAGGCGAGGTCAAGCTGCGCGACCCTGAGACGATCAACCCCGACCTGTCCACCGGCGAGATCGAGATCGAGGCGAACGAGCTCGTGATGGAAGGCGCCTCCGGCGTCACGCCGCTCTACATTCCGGACGACAAGGCCGAGGAGAGCGAGGAGATGCGCCTCAAGTACCGCTTCCTCGACCTTCGCCGCGAAAAGCTGCACAACAACATCATCCTGCGCTCGCAGGTAATCCGCTTCCTGCGCGAGCAGATGTGGGCCAAGGGATTCAACGAATACCAGACGCCCATCCTCACGGCCTCCTCGCCCGAGGGCGCGCGCGACTACCTCGTGCCAAGCCGCATCCACCGCGGCATGTTCTACGCCCTCCCGCAGGCGCCGCAGATGTTCAAGCAGCTCCTCATGGTGAGCGGCTTCGACAAGTACTTCCAGATCGCGCCGTGCTTCCGCGACGAAGCCGCGCGCGCCGACCGCTCGCCGGGCGAGTTCTACCAGCTCGACATCGAGATGAGCTACGCCACGCAGGACGAGATCTTCGCCGTCGTGGAGGACGTCGTCGGCAAGACGTTCGCCAAGTTCTCAACCTGGCAGTGCAACGCCGCGCCATGGCCGCGCATCAAGTACCGCGACGCGATGATGGTCTACGGGTCCGACAAGCCGGACCTCCGCAATCCGCTCAAGTGGTTCGACATGAGCGACTTCTTCCGCCGCGCCAACTTCAAGGCGTTCGCCGCGTGCGTGGAGAACGGAGGCCTTGTCAAAGGGCTGCTCGTTAAGGGCATCATTGGCGTGGAGGCGCGCGCATGGTTCGACAAGCGTGAGGCGTTCGTGAAGGAGAACGGCGGCAAGGGCCTCGGTTACATCTCCTGGACGAAGGAGGGCGAGCTCAAGGGGCCGATCGCGAAATTCCTCTCGCCCGAGCAGCTTGAGGAGATGAAGGCGCTCGCCAAGATGGAGCCGGGCGACTGCCTGTTCTTCATGGCGGCCGACGTGGACGAATGCCACCGCCTCTCCGGACTCGTCCGCACGAACATCGCGGAGAACCTCACGAACAACATCTGCGAGAAGAACTGCTACAAGTTCTGCTGGATCGTGGACTTCCCGTTCTTCGAGAAGGACCCCGAGACCGGCAAGATAATCTTCTCGCACAACCCCTTCTCGATGCCGCAGGGCGGGCTCGAAGCGCTCAACACGAAGCCGCCGCTCGAGATCGAGGCGTTCCAGTACGACGTGGTGTGCAACGGCATCGAGCTCTCCTCGGGCGCGATCCGCAACCACCGCATCGACATCATGGAGAAGGCGTTCGAGATCGCGGGCTACCCGAAGGAAGTCGTGCAGCAGAAGTTCGGCTGCCTCTACAACGCGTTCCAGTTCGGCGCGCCCCCGCACGGTGGCATCGCGCCCGGCGTGGACCGCATGGTGATGCTCCTCACCGACACGCCCAACATCCGCGAGGTCATCGCCTTCCCGATGAACCAGAAGGCCCAGGACCTGATGATGAACGCGCCGAACTACGTCACCGAACAGCAGCTGCGCGAACTCCACATCAAGATCCGCGGCACGAACGAAGGCGACGTCAAGCCCGTCAAGTGAGGCACATGACCCCACCTGCGACAAAATACGGACCGCTCCACGCCCTCGCGGCGGGGGCGGTTCTCGTTTATGCCGTTCTCTCCAACGGCTTCGCGGCGTTTTGGTACCAGTTCCTCCACGGTCTGAGCATGCAGCTGAACGAAAAGACGATTCTGCCGCTGCTCGCCATGCAGACGCTCTTTTTCGGCGGCCTCTTCCTCATTCTCTGGATCTCCACCCTCTTTCATGGTCGCAACAAGCGCGCCCCTCCCTCTGGGGGAAGCGGCGTCTCGCCGCTTCAAGAAGTCCCCCCTGGGGGAAGCGGCGTCTCGCCGCTTCAAGAAGTCCCCCCTGGGGGAAGCGGCGTCCCGCCGCTTCATCCTCCCCTGAGAGAAGCGGCGTCTCGCCGCTTCACCATCACCCTCACGCTCCTCTCCGCCATCCCCATCTGCCTCATCGCCCTTGGCCTGAACTGGGCCTGCGGTGAACTCCTCTCCCGCCTTGCCGACGTCGATCTATCCGACCAGGAACTTGTCAAGTTCCTCACTTCCAGTTCTCTTTCCCTGCGCGGCAAGGTGATTCTCTTCTCCTTTCTCCTCATCGAAGCCCCTCTTCTTGAAGAACTACTCTTCCGCGGCGTGCTCTTTGGCGGCCTAACGAAGATCATGCCCGTTTGGGGTGCCATGCTCCTTTCTGGTTTCCTCTTCGCAGTCATTCACGTCAACGCCGCCACGCTCATTCCGCTCTGGTTCCTCGGCGTCGCCTTCGCTTGGCTCTATGCCCGCACGGGCACCCTTCTCGCGCCGATGGTCGTTCACCTTACCTTCAACGCCGTCAACCTGACCTTGTGCCTGCTTTTTTAGGCAATGTCGCAGTTGCTTTTTAACAAAGAATACATAATGAAGTCCTGACCATGGGAAGAGAAGAAAACGCAGAGATATTCCGCGATACGGCGGCACGCTGCCAGACGCATCCGCGCCTCAAGGCGTCCATCGCCTTTTCGCGCGCTCATCAGCGGTTGATCCTGGAGGACGACGAGGTGTCCGTGCCTCCGTGCGGCAATGCCGCCGAAGGTCGATTGACCGTCTCGCCGAAACGCACGTTCGAGGCGGCATCAGCCTACGCGCGGACGATGAAGACGTGCGTGCTCAACTTCGCATCCGCAAGCAATCCCGGTGGAGGGGTAGTCAACGGATCGAGCGCCCAGGAGGAGGCGCTTTGCCGCTGTTCGACGCTCTACTTCAACCTGAACACGAACGAAATGTGGAGCGGATTCTATTCCCCGCATCGTGCCGCGCGCAATCCCATCCACAACGACGACGCCATCTACACGCCCCGCGTAACGGTGTTCAAGGGCGACACCGCGTTTCCGGCCATGCTTCCGGAATCCGAATGGTACGAGGTGGACGTCATTTCCTGCGCGGCGCCCAACCTTCGCGAGCACCCGAGCAACCAGATGAACAGCGGCGACGGCGATAGGCGCATCGAGCTTTCTGCGGACGAACTCCGCGCGATCCATGAACGTCGCCTCACGCGCATACTTGACATCGCGGCGGTAAACGGAGAGGAGGCCGTGATACTCGGCGCGTTCGGTTGCGGTGCGTTTCGCAACGACCCGAACGTCGTGTCCACCGCAGCGGCCGCCGTCGTGCCACGCTACCGCACCCGCTTCAAGGTCATTGAGTTCGCCGTCTTCTGCCGCCCCGGCGACACGCGGAACTACGATGCATTCAAAAGGTTATCATAGCCGTTTTCTGCGTGCCTAAAGTTTTCCGTCCAGGTCGGCAAAGGCGTTTTCTATCGCTTCAACATGGTACAGCTCGTACATGTTTATGGCGTAGTCGACAAGGTTCTTCTGCGACAGCCGGCGGTACGCGACATCGGCAGACACGCCAAGATGCGCCGCGTAGCGTTCCAGGAGATAGATGAAGAAACTGAATTCCTTGCTCATGTCACACCATCCTCAAATATGCTGAGTTCTTCGGCGACCCTGTGACTTTCTCACTTTCCCAGATATCGAAGATTCCCTCCGGGCCGAACTGCCACATCTCCATCAAAGGGTTTGTCAACATACTGTAGGTCTGAGACTCAAGAAACAGTCCGAGCGCCTCGCGTTCGCCGTAACCATATTTCTCGATAATCCGGCGCACGACCTCCTCGTCGTAGTAGTCGAGCATATCCACGGGAACGCTGCTCATACAAATCTCCCCTCCAAAAATGTCAGACATGCGAGCGCAGATTCAGTCTTTAGGGCATATTGATCCTTCAACCGTTGAGGCAGCAACCTGCGTAAAGCCTCTTCCTCGGAATACGCACCTTTGAAGTAGAGGTTAAGTACAGGCATCGTATTGTCGTTTGCGACAGGCCCTGCCACAATATCGTAATCAGCGTCGTCAGCAAGACCGGTTCTGTTACGAGTCACGTATTTCAACCATGCGGCACCAGGTTCATCAAAGCGAAGTATTCTCAAGGCAGACGCTGCTTCCTCGTCAAACTCATAAATAGACACCACGGCTTCTCCGTCACCACGACGAAGAACCGACGTGCGAGCCCAACGAGACGCCTGCTCCAGATTGGAAGTGAGATAAAACGCACGGCCGAAATCCAACGCCCGTACTCTAGGCATCAATTTCGGTGTCGCTACCTCTACATTACTTCCGTGATATAGTCTCATTTTCGCCTCCCCTCGCGCGCAAGATAGATGACGCGCAAGAAAGATGTGGCTAGTTTACCATATTCCGTATGATTTGTGTTGGATAAAATATTGCACTACGGGCACGGATTTGGCATACTAACTGCGTTGAACCTTTCAGACGCGCAAGGTTGTTTCATCGAGTTCCTTCAAGTCGTGCGACTTGTCTCGCGAATGGCGCGAAAGATTGGTTTCGCTTTGACCTCAACAGATGAAAGTCGCATTCGTCACATTTGGCTGCCGCCTCAACCGCGCCGAGTCGCTTGACCTAGAAGCCCGCTACCGCGCCGCCGGACACGAAATCATCGACTTGGGGTCAGTCCCCCAACCTTCGCTATCATCGGGGACTGTCCCCAAAACATCGGGGGCTGTTCCCGATCTTATTCTCGTACGTGGCTGCAGCGTGACGGCAAAAGCCCAGCGCGATTGCGAAAAATCCATCGCTCATCTCCGTACCCAATTCCCGACTGCCGAAGTTCGACCCATCGGCTGCCTACCCAATGCGGGGCCTGTCCCCACCATAGGACCTGTCCCTCCAGAAAACCTGGGGACTGTCCCCCAAGATAAGGTCTGTCTCCCTCTTCAGACATCTCGTGCTTATTTAAAAATTCAAGATGGATGTAGCGGAAGATGCACATTCTGCATCGTTCCTCACTTTCGCGGACAGCCCGTGAGCATTCCATTTGATGAGATTATGGTGCGGACCAAATCTTTTCTCGCCGCCGGTTACCGCGAAATCATTCTGACGGGATGCAACCTCTCCCTCTACCACTGGTCCGACCATAATCTCGCCACACTCCTTTCAGCCCTCGCCGAATTGGGGACAGATCCCGTAAGGTCGGGGACAGGCCCCAGAGTTTTGGGGACAGACCCCGGAATTTCCGAAGTTTTGGGGACAGACTCCGGGATTTCGGAAACAGTCCCTAGGTTTTTGGGGACAGGCCCCGAGGTTTTAGTGGGGACTGTCCCCAATGTGGGGACTGTCCCCGCACGGATACGGATTGGGTCACTGGAGCCAGGGAGGGTGTGTGAGGCCGTGCTGGATGTGATGGCGCAATATCCAAATATTTGCAGATTTCTGCATTTATCACTCCAGAGTGGGAGTAATCGGATTTTAAAGCGGATGAACAGACCTTATGAGATTACGTGGGCGGAACGGTTTTGCTCGGCGGCGCGGGAACGGCTGGGGACAGACCTCGCGTTGGGGGCGGACATCATCACCGGGTTCCCCAGCGAGACCGAAGAGGATTTTGAAGCTACGCGCGCGTTTCTTGAACGCCACGCCTTCTCCAATCTCCATGTCTTCCCCTACTCGGAACGACCCGGTACGCCCGCCGCCACGATGGACGGCGCCATTCCCCGCGCCGTGCGTCTTGCACGTGCCCGAGAACTGACAGAGCTTGGGCATCGCCAACGAGAAACCTTTGCGCAGACCTTCCTCGGACGCGAGGTTGAGGTGTGCGTGGAGTGCGGCGGCGAACATGGCTGGACCTCCGCCTACCTTCCCTGTAAATGGAAAAGCCCCGCCGAACGGCGGAGCCTCGTGCGCAAACGTATTATCGCCGTCTCCGGCGACACGCTTCTCGCTTAATACCAATCACGAATCACGAACCACGAACCACGAACCACGAATCACGAACCACGAATCACGAACCACGAACCACGAACCACGAATCACGAACCACGAATCACGAACCACGAATCACGAACCACGAATCACGAACCACGAATCACGAATCACGAACCACGAATCACGAACCACGAACACTACGCCATCTGCTTGAGGAAGCGGAGGTCGTTCTCGTAGAGCCAGCGGATGTCGGGGATGCCGTACTTGATCAT
>JAFRSR010000001.1 GCA_017427485.1 Kiritimatiellia bacterium | reverse complement strand
GGAATGCTGTACGAACGCTTTTTCATGGGCACGCCGTTCCGTTTCGGCAGCGTGCTGGGGCGCATCGGCATCTCGTGGGCCTGCGCATCCTGGCTCTTCCTTGCGTTCGGCGTCCGCACGCGCGTCGGCATCGCCGCCGGGATCCTGCTGGGGTACTGGGCGCTGAACCTCTTCGTGCCGGCGCCTGGCTTCACGTCGGCCGACGTCTTCACGCCGCAGGGTAACATCTCGTGCTGGCTGGACCGCACCCTGCTCATACCGCTCGGGCGCATCAGCCCCGGCACGCCCGAGCTGCCGATCGAGAACCAGGGCCTGCTCAGCACCTTCACGGCGATCGTGACGGCGATGCTCGGCATGTTCACGGGCGAGTTCACGCGCGCGACGCGCGACCGGCTCTCCGGTAACTGCCGGACGGCGATCCTCCTTGCCGCCGCCGTTGCGCTCGCCGCGCTCGGCTGTCTGGTGGCGTTCGGCTGCGGACGTTGGTCGTTTCCCGTCTCCAAGCCGCTCTGGTCGCCGTCGTTCGTGCTGCTCGTCGGCGCCTATTCCGTGGCGATGTTCGCCCTCTTCCACTGGCTGATCGACGTGAAGCGGTGGTGGCGGCGGACGCTTTTCTTCCGTGTCATCGGTCTCAACGCCATCACCATCTACCTCGCCCAGCCGCTCTTCGGCCTCTCCGGCACGAGCAAGCTGCTCTTCGGCCGCCTTGCCGGACTGTTCCCACCGCCGTGGGCGGGCGTTGCCTCCGCGGTCGCCTACATCGCGACGTGCTGGGGCCTGCTCTACTTCCTCCACCGCCGCCAGATCTACTTGAAGGTGTGAAATGAAAGGAACGCTGCAATGAAGACGAGCTTGTTCTGGGGATTGATGCTGGCGGCCGTGGCCGCGCAGGGCGAGACGGACTGGGCGCGGCTGAACGTCGCGGCGCGCGAACACGCGAAGACGCCCATCCGCGCGGGCGTGCCCGGCGTACGTCCGTTCTGGAACGCGCACGCGAAGGCGTTCATCCACCCGCCCGCTTTCGACTTCAAGGAGGTGGAGGGCGCGAAGGCGTATCATTTCGTGCTGACGGCGATGGATGGTAGGGCGGGGCGTCCTCGACCCGCCGACGCGGCGCGTCCGGAGGCCGCGCCCAACCAGGCGTGGGTCTTGCCCAAGCCGTGGCTCCCCCTCTCCGCCGATGTCTGGGATTCACTCAAGCCTGGATATTACACCTTGCGGGTGACGGGAGCGGGGCGCAATGTGGCATCTGTAGCAGGCGAGCGCACGTTCTACCGTGCCGCCGTGTTTCACGGACCCTATCCCAAGGGCGCGTGCGACTACCGTACCGCTGCGCGCCGCGTATACGCCGCCGTGTACAACCTGCCGCAGGTGCAGGGCTGGAAGACGAGCGACGATCCGCCAAAGGGCTATGACCTCTACTGCTATCCTGCGAAGATCCTCAGTTCGATGATCCGCGCACTCGTGCGGCATACGAAAGCGACGTATGAGACGTCCCCGAAGGAGGCGGAAGACGCACTCCGTCTTGCCCGCAAGATGGCGGATTGGCTCATTGCGCACAGCCAGCCGGCGGCCGCGCCGCTCGCGCACTTCCCGCCGACGTACTGGGGCGACCGCCGCGACGTGGCGGTGAAGAACGCCGGGCAGAACATGCTGCTCTACCCCGCCCACGCCGCGCTCGCCTACATCGACCTCTGTGTCGTAACCCGGTCCGACACCTACCTCGAAGCCGCAATGGCCATCGCCCGCACATACGCGAAGCTGCAGGGCGCGGACGGCACGTGGCCGCTCAAGGTGCGCGAGAAGGACGGTTCGCCCGTGCGCGCGAACCGCCTCGTGCCCGGCCGCTACATTCTCGGGTTATTTGACAATCTTTCATTCGAACCCTCTGTTGCTGTGGCGCGCGACCGCGCGTTTGCCTACGTGCTGGATGGCCCCGTAAAGACCTGGAACTGGGACGGGCAGTTCGAGGACATGGACCCGATGCCGCCGTACAAGAACCTGCAGAAGGGCTGCGCCGTCGACACGGCGTTGCGGTTCTTCGCCCAGGGACGCGTCGCCGAGGGATGCGAGCTCGTGGACTGGTGCGAGGACCAGTTCGTGGTGTGGAGCGACCCCATCCACAACATGGACTGGAAGCACTGGAAGACGCCCACCGCTCTTGAGCAGTACGACTACTACACGCCGATCGACGCCTCGATGGGCGACATGGTCGGCGCGTTCGCGGCGGCGTACAAGGCGACCGGGAACAGCCTCTACCTCGAAAAGGCCAAGGCACTCGCCGACAACATCACGCGCAATCAGCGCGCGGACGGCACGATCCCAACCTACTTTGACAGCCGCAAGGGTAGCGACTGGGTGAACTGCATGATCTACGTGGCCGACCGCCTGGAGTTCCTCGCCGACGTGATGGAGGGGAAATGAGAAAAGAGCCGACCGCACGTGTCAGATGTGGGTTGTGTCAGTGCCTAACAAAAGTGATTTACAAAAAAGAAGGAGTCATGCCATGAACAAGATCAAAATCGTTTGTTTGTTGACGTTGGCCTTTGCGGTGTCCGGCGTATTTGCCGATACCTACCGTGACGCGATGGGCCGTACCCAGGGAAGTTCGACCACGGACCGCTACGGCAAGACGACCTATCGTGATTCGATGGGCCGTACGCAGGGCAGTGCGACCACGGACCGCTACGGCAAGACGACCTACCGCGACTCGATGGGCCGTACGCAGGGCAGTTCCTCCACGGATCGTTACGGCAAGACGACGTTCCGCGACTCGATGGGCCGTACCCAGGGCACGGCCACGACCGACAGCTACGGCAAGACGACGTTCCGCGACTCGATGGGCCGCGTGACGGGCACGGCCACGACCGACAGTTACGGCAAGACGACGTACCGCGACGCCATGGGCCGCGTGATCGGCACCAAGAAATAACCGAAACGGCGAGACGCCGCTTCCCCCAGGGGAGGGGCGCTGGCATGTGCACCGAAGCGGCGAGACGCCGCTTCCCCCAGGGGAGTGGCGTTGGCACGCGCACGAAAGCGCCAGATGTGCTATACTAGTGGCGCTATGAAAAAGTGGACAGTTGCAACTTTCAGGGCCGCGAAGGGCGTGCGCAAGCTCGGCTGCTGCACGGCCTATGACGCGTGCTTCGCGCGTCTCGCGGACGAAGCCGGCGTGCCGTGCATCCTCGTGGGCGACTCGATGGGCATGGTGTCGCTCGGCTATTCGACCACGCTTCCCGTGTCGATGCAGGAGACGCTGTCCGCCACGGCGGCCGTGGCGCGCGCGGCGAAGGACGCGCTCGTGATCGCGGACATGCCGTTCGGCAGCTACCAGTGCGGCGACGACGCGGCGATGGCGAACGCCGTCGCCTGCCTGAAGGCGGGCGCGGACGGCGTGAAGCTCGAGGGCGGCGCGCGCGTGTGCGGGCTCATCCGCCGCATGACCGAGGCCGGCATCCCCGTGCTCGCGCACGTGGGCATGACGCCGCAGAGCGTCAACGCCTACGGCGGCTTCAAGGCGCAGGGCAAGACGCGCGAGGCCGCGCTGCAGGTCCTCGAGGACGCGAAGGCCGTGGAAGCGGCCGGCGCGTTCGCCGTCACGCTCGAATGCGTGCCGGACGAACTGGCCGCGGAGATCACCGCCGCGCTGAAGATCCCCACGGTCGGCATCGGCGCGGGACCCGTGTGCGACGCGCAGTGGCTCGTGATGCACGACCTCCTCGGACTTAACGAGGGACACGTCCCGGCGTTCGTCAAGCGCTACGCGAACCTCGCCGCCGACGCGAAGAAGGCCTTCGCGCAGTACGTGGACGAAGTCGCGTCCGGCACCTTCCCCCCGCCCAAGCGGTGACATGCGGCTTTGGGCGTCCATCCTGCTCGGCTCGCTCGCGTCGTTCGGCGCGACGGACGTGACGTTCCTCATGTGCTACCGTCCGGATCACCCCGAGGATCCGGCGACGAAGCAGATCCTCCAGTTCACGGCGGCGCACCCGGAGATCCGTCCGTTCCAGTGGGGCGGCCTCACGCTCCCCGGCGGCGGCGGACGCGCCGCGTTCATGCTCGCGCTCGCGGGCGGCACGGCGCCGGACGTCTACAAGGCCTGGTTCCACATCCTCCGCCACGACATCGAAGAGGGCTTCTGCCATCCGCTCAACGAATGGCTCGGCGACGACGCGGACGGCGACGGGAAACTCTCCGACGCCGAGGCGAAGTGGCCGGGCTGGGCGGACGTGCCGCAGCTCTGGCGCGATGTGGCCACGAAGGACGGCAAGGTCTACGCCGTTCCCACGCCCGGTTTCGCCTACTACGGCATCGTCTACCGCAAAGACCTCGTGAAAGCCG
>JAFRSR010000081.1 GCA_017427485.1 Kiritimatiellia bacterium | reverse complement strand
GCAGGTCGTGCGCGATGTCGTCCGAGAGGTCGTGCAGCTCCTGCATGGCCTTCGCGTGGCGGCGGCGGATGGACCGGTAGGCGAGGAAGAACGCGACGAACCCCACGGCCGCGCCCAGCACGCCGAACGCGTTGCAGACCAGCACCCACGTCAGCGTGTGCTCATTCAAGTACATATCCGAACCCGACGACCGTGCGGATGTGCTTCACGGCGCGCCCCTTGTCGATCTTGTCCCGGAGACGGCACACGCGCGTCTCGACGAGGTTCGTGTGCGGGTCGAAGGAGCAGTCCCACACGCGTTCGAGGATCGTCGTCTTGGAGATCACGCGCCCCTTGTTGCGCAGGAGGTATTCGAGGAGCTGGTATTCAAGCGGCTGGAGGCGGATCGCCTCCCCGGCGCGCGTGACCTTGTGCGTGACGAGGTCCATCTCGAGGTCGCCCGCGCGCAGCACCGTCTCTGGGTCTGCCGAGGCGCGGCGCAGCACGGTCTGCACGCGCACGATCACCTCGGCGATGGAAAACGGCTTCGAGACGTAGTCGTCGCCCCCGGCCTCGAGGCCCGCGATGCGCGAATCCACGCTGCTGCGGGCGCTCAGGATCACGACGGGCAGCTTGCTGCCGGAGGCGCGCAGGCGGCGGATGAGCTCCAGCCCGTCCATCTTCGGCAGCATGATGTCCACGATCGCCGCGTCGAAGGGGCCGTGCTGCGCCTGCAGGAGGCCGTCCTCGCCGTCGGCCGCGCGCGTCGTGCGGAAGCCCGCCTCCCGGAAGCCCCGGGCGACGAACTCCGCGATCTTCGCGTCGTCTTCGACGATGAGCACGTGCATGGCGCAGCAGCCCCTCCGTGGATCAGAACGCGTCGAGGGCGTCCTGCATCCTCTTGTCGCGGCTCTTCTCCGCGGCCTTGCGCGCCTCTTCGTCAAGCGCGCGGCGCTCTTCGTCCGCAAGGCGCGTCACGTTGGCGTCCCATGCGCAGATCACGGCCTCGTAGTCCTCGGTCGCGCCCGCGAGGCAGGCGGTCACGCTACGGCCGGGTGCCACGTTGAGGCGGTAGTAGGGATGCGTCCAGCTGATGCTGCGCGCCCACGTGCGGTAGCGTTTCTCCAGCGCCTCGACCAGGTAGTGGCGGCGCCAATTTCCGTTCGTCGGCTCGATGGCCTTCTTCGCGCATGCGCGCACCATGGCGATCTTGTGGGTCTTGGGCGTGAGGTACGCGAAGTAGTCTTCAAACCCGGCGAGCGCCTTGACGGGCGTGAACTTCGCGCACACGAGCGAGGGCTCGTCCTCGTCGCGCATGAGGTTCTTCTCGTCAACCTTGAACACGTCGCCGAACTTCAGGCCGAGGAACGTGTCCGTGTTCACGGGCTCCTCCTTCGCGCCCGGCGCGGCCACGACGCCCGCCGTGGCGGTCTCGCCCACGGGGTAGGTCTGCAGGCTCTCGCTCGTGCAGGTCGCGACGACGTTGCCGTCCGCGTCCGTGGTGGTGGTCGTCTCGCGCCGGCGCTCGGTCACCATCGTGCCGTTCGTCGTCACGGACGTCTCCACCTGCGTGCGCGTGGCAGGTTCCTTCGCCTTTTCGGCAGCGGCCGGCTGCTTCGCCTTCTCGGCGGCTTCCGTCTGCTTCTCCTGGGCGACCAGGCAGGTGCCCACAAGCGCCACCAGTCCGGCGGCGAGTCCGAATGTCAGCATTTTGCGGTTTTTCATGTTGTACTTCCTTTCTGCTTTTCTGGTTGTTTCAGATGTCAACTAGTCTAGCAGTTAGGCATTGCCGCAACCTTGCCATGACATGACAATTTCGTCATCCCGCGTTTTTTCGCGGCGGGAACCGGTTCGCGCTACGCGCGGGCCTCGAGATCCTTCAGCGTGGCGAGGGCCGTGGCGAGGTTCTTCTCGAAGTCCGCCTTGTCGCCCCAGCTGCATTCGCACGAGACGCCGCCCGTGTAGCCGATGCGCTTGAGCGCGGCGAAATAGGGGAGGAACGCCTCGGTGTCGTTCGCGCCGGGATAGGCGCGCTTGCCCTTCGTGGCGATGTGGCAGTGCTTGAGGCGGTCGCCCGCCTTGACGATCGACTCGGGATCCTCGCGGCCCATCATCATGTGGAAGATGTCCGCCAGCTGCTGGATGCGCGGCGACCCGACGTCCTCGACCATCTGGAGGCCCTGCCACACGAAGTTGACGATGTTCGACTCGTTCGGGCGCAGCGGCTCGATGACGACGGCGACCTTGCAGTCCGCGATGCGCGCGGCGAGCTGGCGGCAGAACTCCGTCATCTGCGCCGTGCCGTCCTCGGTCTTCGGCTGGTCCTCGCGCTTCTTCGCGGTGAAGTCGCCGGGCACGTTGCGCGCGCCGCCGGAGCCGAAGACGATCGTCACGACGTTCACCTTGTCCGCGCGGCGACACACGCGCTCGGCGTAGTCGAGCGCCGGCGCGAAGTCGGCGTTCGGCCCCGTGAGGCGGAACTTGCCGGGCAGGAAGCCGTTGCTGGAGCGGAGCGGCAGCGGCGCGGCGAGGATCTCGTCGCGGCGCTTGGCCCACTTGGATTCGTCCAGCTCGTCCGGCATGAACGCGGAGGCCGCGTTCCATTCCCAGAAGTCAAATCCGGTCTTCTTGAGCAGCGGCACGTCCTTCGGCCCGCGGCAGGCGCCGAACAGCATGCGCTTCGGCGCGCCCGCGCAGCAGGTCGGCGCCGCGAATCCGCCCATCACGGCCGCGCCCGCGGCCATTCCCAGAAACTCTCTTCTATTCATTTTCTCCACCCTTCTCGATCTTCAGGTTAGCTGACACCTATTCACTATTAACTATTCACTCTTACCTATTACCGGCTCCAGGCGGGATTCATCCAGTTGCCGCCGTTGGCGAAGAGGCGCACGGGGCGGTCACCGTCGAGCGCCGTGTCGACGATGAAGAGCGCCTGGTCGCGCGAGGCGACCACGTGCCGTCCGTCGGCGGCCCAGCTGGGGTGCTCCCACGTGCCGCCGTCCGTCACGAGGCGGGTAGAGCCCTCGCCCTGGGCGGGATCCATCACCGCCACGTAGTTCAGCCCGCCGCGCTTCGTGCACCACGTGAGCAGGCCGTCCGCGTTCCAGTCGGGGTTCGTGTTCTCGCCGCCCATGTTCGTGAGCCGGCGGGCCTTGCGCGTGGCGACGTCGACGATGTAGACCTGCGGATGGCGCGTCTCGTCGCTCACGTAGGCGATCTTGCTGCCGTCGGGGCTCCAGCACGGCGAGGCCTCGGACGCGGCCAGCGTGCGCGTCATGCGCTGCACGCGCTTCGTGGCGAAATCAAGCACGTAGAGTTCGGGGTTGCCCTGGTAGGAGAGCACGATCGCGCACGACTTGCCGTCGGGCGACACGGCCGCGCCCGTCGCGAGCCCCTTGAACTGCGCGAGCAGGGACCGGCGGCCCGTCGTCGTGTCGAGACGGTAGACGAGCGGCGTGCGCTGGAGGAAGCCCGTGTAGTAGATGTCCGTCTTGTTCGGCGCCCAGCGCGGGCCCACGGCCGCGCGCTGGTCGCTCGTGAGCTGGCGGATGTCGTATCCGTCGGGATAGCACATGTAGAGCTC
>JAFRSR010000080.1 GCA_017427485.1 Kiritimatiellia bacterium | reverse complement strand
GGCAAGGACCCCTCGAAGGTGGACCGCAGCGCCGCGTACTACGCGCGCTACGCGGCGAAGAACATCGTCGCCGCCGGCTACGCCGACCGCTGCGAGATCCAGGTGGCCTACGCGATCGGCGTGGCCAAGCCCGTCTCGATCTGCGTGAAGACGTTCGGCACGAGCCACGGCGTCACGAACGAGCAGATCGAGAAGCTCCTGCTCTCCGGCAAGGTGTTCGACTTCCGCCCCTACGCGCTCATCGCCGACCTCGGCCTCACGAAACCGAAGGGCTGGTGCTACCGCGACACGGCGAGCTACGGCCACTTCGGCCGCGCCGCGTTCCCGTGGGAGAAGACGGACAAGGTCGCCGCAATCAAGGACATCCTCGGATAGGAGGTAACATGAAACATGTTGCGTGTCTTGGCGCGGCGCTCGTTGCGGCGGCTTTCGCATCCGCCGCGACGGTGCGTCCGCAGGCCACGGACGAGGCGCTCGTCAACCCCGGCATGGGCATGGTGTACTACCACTACTCGAACCGCCTCTGGGCGTACGGGATGTACACGAAGCCGGGCGACGTGCTCGACTGGTTCCCCGGCACGAGCACGGTCTACCTGCGCGTCCTCTGGAACGACGTGGAGCCGAAGGAGGGCCAGTTCAACTGGGACATCTTCGACTCCCTCGCGCAGAACTGGATCGCGGCGGGGAAGAAGATCGCCTTCCGCATCATCTGCTGCAACCAGACGGAGAACGCCACCCCCGACTGGGTGCGCGAGGCCGGCGCGAAGGGCATCTGGTTCGACTACGTCGGCGGCAAGGAGGGCATCGACGCGCCTGCCAAGCGCTGGGAGCCGACCTACGACGATCCCGTCTTCCTCGAAAAGCTCGAGAACTTCCTGAGGGCGTTCGCGGCCCGCTACGACGGCGACCCGTCGGTCGCGTTCGTCGACGTGGGGAGCTTCGGCATGTACGGCGAAGGGCACACGGGCCGCACGTGCAAGCTCTCGCCCGAGGAGACGGCGCGCATCGCGAAGCTCCACATGGAGCTCCACCTCAAGTGCCTGCCCCGCACCTATTTCGTGATTTCGGACGACGTGGCGGGGAGCGCGAGCAAGGACCCGAAGTCGCCGCTGATGGAGTGGGCGCACGCGCGCGGCATCGGCTTCCGCGACGACTCGCTCATGTGCTCGCGGTTCGGATGGTACCATGCGCACTGGGGTCGCAACGCTGCGGCGCACCGTCTGCCCGTCGTGCTGGAGACCGGGCATTTCGAGATGTGCACCGGACGCGGCAACTGGCGCAAGGACCGGCTCCTCGAGTCGGTCATCGCGCACCAGGCGAGCTACTTCACGATCCATGGCTTTCCGGACGTGGTGCTGAAGGAGCACGAGAAGGAGGTGCGCGAGATGAACCTGCGCCTCGGCTACCGGTTCGTGCTGAAGGAGGCGACGTTCCCGGACGAGGTCAAGGCCGGCGAGCGGTTCGAGATCGCCTCCACGTGGGTGAACGCGGGCGTGGCGCCGCTGCCGTTCAACGTGCGGGCGGCGCTCACGTGGTCGCTCGTGGCGGACGACGGTGCCGTCGTCTGGTCCGTGACCGATCCGAAGTTCGACCTCGCCTCGCTCCCGCCCACCCTTGAGGCGGGCGAGCAGCCGCGCACGGCGCGCACGCCGTGCCGATGGGGACACCGCGCGCCGATCCCGCCGTGGAACGACCAGGTGCTGCAGGTTCTGCGCGGCCAGGGCCGCGTGAAGGAGACGGCGTTCGACATGCTCGCGCCCGGCATCTACACGCTCTGCGTCTCGGTGGGCTCGCCGCAGGGCACGCCCGAGATCGCCCTCCCGCTTCCGAACGGCAAGAACCGCCGCTACCCCCTCGGCAAAGTCACCGTCAAGCGGTGAAATGTGGTATACTGTGCGTCATGGAAACGAAGCGCAAGATCCCGTATGGCGTCATCAACTGGGCCACGCTTGTCCGCGAATGTATTTTCGTGGACAATACGGCGTACATCCGTAGACTGGAGGAAGTGGCGACGCCCGTGTTCCTGCGTCCGAAGAGGTTCGGCAAGTCGGTCGTATGCTCGATGCTCGCGCACTACTACGACATCGATCTTAAAGACCGCTTCGACGAGTTGTTCGGCAAGACGGACATTGGGCGCAATCCCACGCCGCTTCGCAACTCGTTCCTCGTGCTCCAGTTCGACTTCTCCACCGTGCAGGTCGGCACGCTCACCCAGATCGAGCAGAACTTCTGGGAAAACGTCAAAGGAGCAGTTGGCGGCTTTGCAGTCAAATACGGAAAGCTGGCGGACTGGTCGAGGGTTCGTGCGGCGACAGGACCTGCCGACTGCATCGACAAAGTGCGGGCAGTTATCCGCGACAAGCATCTTCCACCTCTCTACGTCATTATCGACGAATATGACAACTTCACGAACGAGCTTGTGGTCTCGGGTCGCGACTTGGAGTACAACGCCGTGTGTGGACACGACGCGAAGGGCGATCTGACGCGCGAGTCGTTCTTCAAGGCATTCTTCAAGTCCTTCAAGGCAGGGCTTGCGGACGGCACGGTCGGGCGCACCTACTTCACGGGCGTTTTGCCCATCACGCTCGACGACCTCTCCAGCGGCTTCAACGTCGGGACGGTCGTGAACCTGAGCCGAGGGCTTTTGGGGCTCGTCGGCTTCACGAGGGCGCAGGTGAAGACATACGTGGACGACGTATTCGCCGAACACGAACTAGATCCCGCGATCAAGCCTACGGTGCTGGCAGACTTGAATGCTTTCTACGACGGCTACCATTTCCTTCCCGGCGTGGAGTCGCTCTACAACTCGACGATCTGCAACTGGTACCTGCGCAACCTCGTCGAAGAGCGCACGCCGCCGACGGACGTCATCGATGCAAACGTCAGGACGGACATCGGCTGGTTCCGGCGGCTGGCGGGAAGCCCGGCGAACGCGCTTGCAAAAGTCCGCCAGTACATCGAACGCGGCGAAGGGGAGAAGGCGAGCAGGAACGCTCTCTCCTCCAAGTTCGGGCGGGCGAAGTTCTTCACGGAGGAGTTCTTCCCGTATGCGCTGTACTACTTGGGGCTTCTGACGTTCGAGAATCCGTTCAGGCTCAACATTCCCAACCTGACGATCAAGAACATGTTCGTCGACTACTACGACGAACTTTCGGAGTTCAAGAATGTCGACGAGGCGCGCAACGCCTTCGGCGGCGCGGCGGAATCAATCGCTCTTGGCGACGGTACGTGGAAGAGCCTGTTCGAAGCCTACTGGCAACACTACGTGAAGGCGCGGATCCCCGCTCAGGCGTTCGACAAGATGAACGAGAACTTCTTCAGGACGACCTTCACCTCGCGCTGCCTCGACTGGCTCTCGACTTACTACTCCTTCGAGACGGAGCACAACTCGTCTGAGGGCCGTTGTGACTTCCTTGCGATCCCAAAGCCAGGCTTCGCGAAACCTGCCCGGCTTGTCGAGTTCAAATACTTCACGAACGCCGCAGCCGAGAAGGGGGACATCCTCGGACGGACGGAGCCCGATCCCGAGACGGTCGAACAGGCTCTTAACTACCGCAAGGCTCTCGCACGGCGTTCGGACTGGGACCATCCGATCGACGTGACCGTGGTCGAGGTCTGCGGGAACACGGGCTACAACTGGTTCGACCTCTCGACCTGATTCGCCCCAGATTTTTTTCATCTTGCGATGCAATGTGCAAAGAAATTGAAAGGAACATCCAATGAAGAATCAGGATACAATAGGAAGAGCGCTTCTTGCTATGTTCGCTTTTGCGGTCTTGGCCAATTGTGCTAAAGCTGATATTGAATCTGCCCAAGAACATCAAGGAACGGGCGTAAATTGCAACGACTGAAAGTACGAATGCCTTTTACAATGTAACATTTGAAGGTTATAATGTTGTGAAGGATGAAAATGGTCACCTAAAATCCATGGTCCCCCCCACAAAAGAAGGCTTGTTACGTGTTATTGATAATAGGAAAAAAGGTGGTAAATTTTTATACGTGACAAGAAAGGGAATTCTTTCCATTGAAGAATAGGCTGGATGTGGATTGACTACTGGTAGTATTTTGTGCGGTCTGTCACAGCTAATGGAGCGAGCGGATGAGGAAGTGGCCGTGGCGGACAGAAATGACCTCCGGGGTTTTCCGTTTGACGCGGTAGATGACGCGGTAGTCACCGTCAAGCGCTAGGCTTTTCAGCGGGGCGGGGGTTTGGTATAATAGCGCCCATGAAAACTAGAACACTGCTTGCCCTCGTCTGCGTGGCGGCCCTGGAGGGGCTGTTCGCGTCTACCTGCACCGCGCCGGCCGCATCCTCGCGGCCGTTCGGCCTCACGGCGGAATGGCGCGTGAATCCCTGCGGCGTCGACGTTCCCGCACCGCGCCTTTCATGGAAGCAGGGGCAAGGGCTCGTGAAAGGCGCGAAGGACGTCACCACCGTCGCGTGGCGCGTGCTCGCGGCGTCCTCGCGCGCCAAGCTCGACGCCGATCAAGGTGACCTGTGGGATTCCGGAAAAGTGGACGGCGCGCAGTCCGTGGGCGTACCTTACGCCGGCGCGCGGCTCGCCACTTCGCAGCGCGTGTTCTGGAAGGTCAAGACCTGGTGCAACTACGGCAAGGAGAGCGACTGGTCGGAGCCGGCCGAATTCACGATGGGCGTGATGAAGCCGTCCGACTGGAAGGCGAAGTGGATCGGTCCCGCGCCCGAAACGCGTCCCGACGCCGACCTGGGCGGCGCGCGCTGGGTGACGTCCGCCCCCGACGCGAAGGGCAACGTCACGTTCACGCGCACGTTCGACTTCGCGGGCGCGAAGCCGGGCGAGTACGTGGAGCTGATCCACGCCGCCTCCGCGGAACACGAGATCGTCATCAACGGCAAGTCGTGCCACAAGCACTCCGGGCACGTCAAACGCTGGAACCGTCTGCGCTTCCGCGACGTGACGCCGTGGCTGAAGGCCGGGAAGAACGAGATGAAGGTGGTCGTGAAGAAGGAGAACGGCGCGCCGCAGGCGTTCATCTGCGCGTTCCGCTTCCCGGACGGACGGCGTCTCGTGACGGACGCCTCGTGGGGACAGGACCTCGGCGGCGTGCGCGATACGCCGTATGGCCAGGCGCTCGACCTGCGCGAGGAAATCGCCTCGCCCGCCTTCGAGAAGACCTTCACCGTGACGAAGCCGGTCGCCTCCGCCGTCCTGCACGTGACGGGCGTCGGCTTCTACGAGGCGTCCCTCAACGGCGCGAAGATCGGCGACAAGGTGCTCGACCCCTCGCCCACCGCGTACGACCACCACGTGCTCTACTCCACCTACCGCCTCGACGGCGACCTCAAGCCCGGCGCGAACACGCTGCGGATCCTCGTAGGACACGGCTGGTACGACGTGCGCTCGATCGCCACGTGGAACTTCGACGTCGCGCCGTGGCGCGACTTCCCGCGCGCGATCGCGCAGCTGGAGATCGCGTATGCGGACGGCACGCGCGAGACGGTCGTCACCGACGGCACCTGGCGTCAGGTCGAGAGCCCCGTCGGCTACGACTGCATCCGCGAGGGCGAGGTGATCGGCGCGCGCCACTGGAAGCAGCCCGACCTCGCCGCGAAGGAGATCCGCGCGGCCGAGGTGCCCGCGCCGAAGGGTCGGCTCGTGGCCGAAAACTGCCCGGGCGCGAAGGTCATGCGCACGATGGCGCCGAAGGCGATCCACGCGTTCCCCGACGGCACATACGTGGTGGAGTTCCCCGAGAACTTCGCGGGCTGGATCCGCCTGAACGTGCGCGGGCAGAAGAAGGGCGACGTGCTCGTGGTGCGCTACGACGAGCGCGTGAACGCGGACTTCTCGCCTGCGCGTCCCTCGGTGCGCAACGGGCTGTACGACGGCGTGTCCGTGGACGTGCGCAAGGCCAAGACGGGCCAGGAGACGCGCCGCATCGACTGCCACTTCCGCTACACCGCCTCGCAGGCGGTGTGCCCCGTCGGCGCGGAGTTCCAGGCGGACCGGTTCGTGTCGTCCGGCGCGGACGTGGAGATATACGAGCCGCGCTTCACCTACAACGGCTTCCAGTACGTGGTGCTGAAGGGCCTGCGCGCCGCGCCGCGCGCGGAGGATGTCACGGGCTGCGTGGTGCACACCTCCTTCTCCACGATCGGCTCGTTCGCCTGTTCGGACGAGACGTTCAACACGCTCATGAAGATGGGCGACCGCGCCTACCGCTCGAACTTCGCGGACGGCGTGCCGACGGACTGTCCGCACCGAGAGAAGAACGGCTGGACGGGCGACGCGTCGATCGCGAGCGAGCTTGCGCAGTACTGCTTCGAGAACACGGCCGCCTACGAGAAGTGGCTGCGCGACATCTGCGACACGCAGCTTCCGAGCGGCGACATCTGCTGCATCGTCCCGACGAGCGGCTGGGGTTTCCAGTGGGGCAACGGCCCCGCGTGGGACAGCGCCCTGCCCGTGATCGCGTGGAACCTCTGGAACTACCGCGACGACCGCCGCGTGCTCGACGCCGTCTATCCCGCGCTCGCGCGCTACCTCGCCTACACGGCGACGAAGGCGGACGCGGACGGCCTCGTGAAGCACGGCCTCGGCGACTGGATCCCCGTCGACCGCAAGTACTTCCCCTCCACGGAGCTGACGAGCTCCTGCTACTACTACCAGGCGCTCCGGATCGCGTCCGAGATCGCCGCCGTCAAGGGCCTCGCCGCGGAGTCCGCGGCCTACGCCGCGGCGGCCGCGCGCACGCGCGCCGGCATCAACAGGAAGTACTACAAGGGCGGCGGCGTGTACGACAACGGCGCGCAGACCGCGCAGGCGTTCCCGATCGCCTACGGCGTGGTGGAGGATTCCGAGCGCGCCGCCACGGCCGCGAAGCTCGTCGAGAGCGTGGAGCTCAAGTGCTGCCACGTGAACATGGGCCTGCTCGGCACGAAGCACGTGTTCCGCGCGCTCTCGCGCATCGGCCGGACCGACCTCGCGTTCAAGATGCTCATCAATCCCACGAAGCCCTCGATGGTGGAGTGGATCCAGAAGGGCGGCACGACGCTCTGGGAGGACTGGGGCGACGGCGCGAGCCGCAACCACATCATGTTCGGCGACTTCATGGGCTGGGCCTACCAGTACCTCGCGGGCATCCAGCTGCCGGAAACCGACGCTTCAACGAGCGCCGTGCCGGTGGTGAAGGCGCGCGGCTTCAAGGAGCTCGTCATCGCGCCCCAGATCATCGCCGACCTGACGTGGGCGCGCGCGTCCGTCAACGGCCCTTACGGCGAGATCGTCAGTTCGTGGCGTCGCGACGGACGCAAGGTGACGCTCGACGTGACGATACCGCCGAACACGACGGCCACGGTGAAGCTGCCCGGAAACGCGCCGGTGCGCGTGGGATCGGGGACGCACTCCTTCACGGCGACGCTGCCGTGAACGGTTCACGCCGCATGCGGAAAGGTTCGGTGAAGATGGGCGTTTCCCGTCGTGGTTTCATCGGCATCCTCGGCGCGGCCGCGGCGGCGCCGAGGCTGTTTGCGAAGGCGCCGTCGGACTACGACCCCAATCTCACCGTGCTGTTGAGCGACCTCCATGTGAACGGCACCTCGGATTCGCACCAGCTTGGACGGCTGGAGCGCGCCGTGGGCGAGGTCCTCGCGCTGAACCCGCTTCCCGCGCGCGCCGTCGTGTTTGGCGACATCGCCTGCATGTACGGACGCAAGGAGGACTACCTGCGGGCGGCGACGGCGCTCAAACGGCTGGAGGACGCCGGCATTCCCGTGACGCTCGGCGTGGGCAACCACGACCGCCGCTCGATGTTTCTCGAGGCGCATCCCGACTACGCCACGCGCACGAAGGTGCCGGGGCGCATCGTCACCGTCTGCGACGCGGGGACGGTCGATTTTCTCATGCTCGACGGACTCCAGGGAACGGACGACCGCGCCTGGAACGACATGGGGCCCCTTGCCGGCCTGTTGGACAAAGCCCAGCAGGACTGGTTGCTGGCGGCGCTTCCCGCATGGAAGAAGCCCGTGTTCGTCTGTTCGCACTATCCGGTCGGCGACCTGTCGGTTGGCGGGCAGCCGCTTTCGCGACTCCTCGCCCGCGTGCCCGCCGTCGTCGGCTACATCCACGGACACGACCACCGCTGGTACACGCGCGACATGGGCATGGGGTGGAAGAAGACGGGCGCCAAGCGCACGCTCTGCCTGCCGTCGACTGGTGCCTGGGGCGATATCGGCTACGCGCTCATGCGCACGTCCAAAGGCCGCGCCGTCGCCTCGCTCGTGCAGCGCGAGTTCTACTATCCGCGTCCGCCCAAGCCCGGCATGCCCGTGCAGCACCTCTGGGACGCCATCGTGAAGGCGAACCAGAACCAGACTTGTGCCTTCGCGATGCCCGAAAAGATCTGACGGATTGAAGAACGGGATGAAACGATCGCTCATCTGGCGCAAAGGTACGCTGTGGACGGAAGGCCCCGGGGAGGAGCCGCGTGCGTGGACGCGTCCCGCCGACCTCGCCCAGGCGCGTCTCGGCACGGATGCCGCGCTGGAGTCCCTTGCGGTGGCCGACGGACGCGACATGCTCACCTTTGCCTTCACCGTGGCGCCGTTCGCGCGCGGGCCCTTTCCGGAACCGGCGTTTGGCGAGGCCGTGACGCCCGCCGCGCGCGCGGCGTTTCGGGTGTTTCTGGGTTTGGACGGCGCGGGCGACGCGTTCCACGTGCTGCGTGGCGAGCCGGATGACTTCCTTGTCTTTGCGCGGCGGTCGCGGGGCGACCGCCCTACCGGCGCCACATGGCAGGTGGGGGGCTTCACCGTGGACGCCACCACGCTCACGGTGCGTTTCGAGGATGTGTGGGACCGCACGCCGCCCGCGTTGCGTGCGACCTCCTACGCCGTGGGCGTGTTGCGGGACGGCGAGAACGCCATCCTCTCCTGCATCGCGCCCGACGCGCGGCTCTTCATCGACCTCGCCGCGAACGGCGGATTTCTCTTTACCTTCACGCCCGAGGAGGCGGCGCGATGACCGACGCCCACTACCATCGCGGCGGTTACGCCACATTCCTTTCGGTGGGCGACCGTGAGTTCAGGTTCCGAGGGATGCACCCGTGGGAGACGGCGCGCGCGGGGCGCGCGCCCTACCAGGATGGCGAATATGTGGCGGAGCTGCGGGCGGCGCTGGAGGCGGATGCGCATGTGGGCGTGGGGGAGATCGGGCTTGATCGCCTGAAGAGCCGCGTGATTGATCCGGCGCAGCGCGCGGCGTTTGCCGCACAGCTGGAGGTGGCGGCGGAGTTTCGCCGTCCCGTGGTGCTGCACGGCGCGAAGTGCTGGGGCGAGGTGGTGGCGGCGTGCCGTCCGTATGCGGGACGCATCCCGGCTTTTCTCTTCCACGGCTTCTCGCGGAGCGGCGGGCTGCTGCCGGAGATCGTGGCGCTCAACGGCTTCGTGGGCGTGGGCGCCGCGCTGCTCAACGACCACGCCGTGAACTACCGCGCGCTCGTGAAGGAGATCCCGGCGGAGCGCGTGCTCGTGGAGACGGACGCGGATTACGGGTGCGATATTCCCGGTGCGATCGCCTCGGCGAGGCGACCCTACCAGGAGGGGTGTGCGCTTGTCGCGACCATCATGCGGAAGCTGGCGGAGATACGGGGCGTGGACGTTGCGGAGCTGGAGGCGGCCGTGGAGGCGAACGCGCTGCGATTTGTGGAGGCGTTGGCATGAGTCCGAAGGATTTCACGTTCGCCCAGCTCATCGGCTGGGGCGGCGAGCAGGTGTTTCGTCAGGCTCAGCAGATGGGCAAGCGCGGCGCGGTGGCGCGGGCGGAATGGAATCCGGACACCCACGAGGCGACCGGCGCGATCACGCTCTCCAACGGCAGGGAGCAGCGTACCGGTTTCAAGCTGTTCGACGACGGGCACATCCTCTCGACATGCCCCTGCAAAACGAACAAGGAGTTCGCGATGGTGTGTCCGCACGTCGTCGCCATCGCGCTCCTTCTGATGTGCCGCATGAGCGATCCCGAGGCGGAGGCGAAGCACCAGGCCGAGCGGCGCACGGCGCAGCGCGTGGCGGAGATCGACCCGAACGCGTACATCCAGCGGAAGCTCTCGGGGCCCCGCATGCGCGTGCTGCTCACGTGGGGACGCGACTTCGTGCGCGAGTTCTACGCGGGCGGCGTGCAGGCGCGCCTCGCGCTCGTGGACGAGGCGGGCGTGCGCCACGCGCCCGAGGAGCCCGCGCTCCGAGAGGGCGTACACCTCTCGAAGGGCGACGACAACCTCCTCAGCGTGCTGGAGGACATCTGCGTCGGCCCGGCGACCTCCGAGATCAAGCTCGTGCCGGGCGATTTCCTCAACATCCTCGCGATGCGCACACAGGCCGCGCGCGCGCGGTGCGTGCTGAAGGCGGAGTACTTCGAGGAGGACGGCCAGTTCGAGCTGTTCCCGTGGGCGGAGCTGCCGTTCGAGCACGTCGCCTCGGCGGACCGCTTCCTCGTGCACGGGTCCACGGGCTTCGTGTGGACCACGCCTCTCACGGAGGATGGCGAGGGCACGCCGCAGTTCGTGCCGCTCGCGAACGTGCTGAAAGGGCCGTTCCAGAGCATCTACCAGCATGACGAGGTGATTCCGCGCGCGGCGATGCCGGCGTTCATCCGGAACAACCTGCCCGTGCTGCGCCAGCAGATCGAGGTGCAGATGTCGCCGAGCGAGGAGTTCTTCCGCTTTGTGCCGGACGCGCCCGTGATCCACGTGAAGCTCTCCGGCTCGCGTGCGTCCCTCTCCGCCCAGCTCTCCGCGCGCTACGGGGACCAGGAGATTTCCTGCGGCGCGCCGGCCGGGCCGGACGCCATCTGCCGTCCCGACCCGGACGACATGCTCCTCTACCACGTGCGCAACGTCGCGGCCGAGCAGGCGGCCCTCAAGACGATCGCGAAGCTCGGCTTCGAGCCGTCCGACTCAGACCGCTGGTTCATCACCGAGCCGCGCGACGTGCTGAACTTCCTCGGGAGCGGCGAGCCGAACCTGCGCCGGAGGGGCTGGAAGATCACGTATTCGGACCGGCTCTCGGCCGTCCTCGACGACCTGCCGCGGATCGTGCCGGTGGTGGACGTGACGGACGCGCCCGGCGGCGCGTTCGACGTGGGGTATTCCTTCGAGGCGGGACGCCGTCGCGTCACTCCGTCCGAGATCCAGGGCGCCATCAACCGGGGCGACTCCTACCTGATGACGGACGACAGGACGTATCTCCTCAACATCGACGCCGTCCAGGAGGTGCGCGGCGTGTTCGCCGACTGCACGGAAAGCGGCACGGCGGCGCGTCCCGGCCACTTCCGCCTCCCGCGCGTCTACGCCCCCTACGTGCGCGGCGCGCTCACGAGCTTCGAGGAGGTGGACTTCGACGACGAGGCCGCGCCGTCCTGGCGCGAGCTCTCCGCCACGCGCGCGAAGGACGAGGACGCGAAGTTCGAGCCCGTCGACCTCGGTCCGCTCGAGGGCGTGCTGCGCCCGTACCAGAAGCAAGGCGTCTACTGGATGCGCTTCCTCGAGAAGAGCGGGCTGTCGGGGCTGCTCGCGGACGAGATGGGCCTTGGCAAGACGCTCCAGACGCTCACGTGGATCTCGCTCGAGCGCACCGACCCGACCGCGCGCGGCAAGCCCGCGCTCGTGGTGTGCCCCACGTCGCTCGTCCAGAACTGGAACGCCGAGGCGGAGAAGTTCACGCCGTGGATGAAGCGGCTCGTCGTGTCGGGTCCCGACCGCGCGGAGGTCTTCGCGCGCATTCCCGAGGTGGACCTCGTGATCACCTCCTACGCGCTCCTGCAGCGCGACCTCGAGGACGCCTACCTCGACAAGACCTTCAGCGTGATCGTGCTCGACGAGGCGCAGCACATCAAGAACCGCACCACGCGCAACGCGAAGAGCGCGAAGCGGCTCGCGGGCGTCCAGAAGCTCGTCCTCACCGGCACGCCCGTGGAGAACTCCGTGGCGGACGTGTGGAGCATCTTCGACTTCCTCCTGCCCGACTACCTCGGCGGATACGATTCCTTCAGCGCGCGCGTGGAGCAGCCGATCGCGTGCGGCGGGGCGGAAGGGCAGGCGGCGCAGGAGCGCCTGCGCCACAAGCTGCATCCGTTCATCCTGCGCCGCCTGAAGAAGACGGTCGCGAAGGACCTGCCGGACAAGATCGTGAAGGTGGCGTACTGTCCGATGACGCCCGACCAGCAGAGCTGGTACAACCGCCTCCTCGCCGAGGCGAAGGGGAAGATCGGCGACATGGTGAAGGCGAAGGGCTTCGCGAAGTCGAAGTTCGAGATCCTCGCGCTCCTCATGCGCCTCCGCCAGGTGGCCTGCCACCTCGAACTCCTCAAGGAGTACCGCGAGAAAAACCCTCCCACGAACCCCGAACCCCGAACCACGACCCACGAACCACGAACCACGAACCACGACCTCTCCGGCAAACTCGATACGTTCTTCGAGCTGCTGGACGAGGCGATGGACGGCGGGCACCGCGTGCTCGTGTTCAGCCAGTTCGTGACGATGCTCACGATTCTCCGCAACGAGCTGGAGGCGCGCCAGATACCCTACTGCTACCTGGACGGTTCCACGAAGGACCGCCTCGGCGAATGCCGCAAGTTCAACACGGACGAGTCGATCCCCCTGTTCCTCATCTCGCTCCACGCGGGCGGCACGGGCCTCAACCTCACGGGCGCGGACATGGTGGTGCACTTCGACCCGTGGTGGAACCCGGCGGTGGAGGACCAGGCGACCGACCGCGCGCACCGCATCGGGCAGAAACGCACGGTGTACGTGGTGAAGATGATCGCGGAGAACAGCGTGGAGGAGCGCGTCCTCGCGCTCCAGCAGAAGAAGCAGGCCGTCATCGACGCAACCGTGGGCACTACCGACGAGCAGCTCATGGAGAAGCTCACCTACGACGACATCAAGTCGATCGTGGGGCTCTAACGCCGGGCGGTCGCCCGCGACCGCCGCGAACCATGAAAATGTGCTATACTATTTGCCATGAAACACACCCTACTTTTACTTTCTGCCGTCGCGGTGGGACTTTCCACCTTCACCGCGTGCGTTTCCGTCGTCGAGCCAGAGATCCCTGACGATCCCGAACCGCGTCCCGTAACCGAGACAATCCGCCTGCTGGAGGACGGCGACATCCACCGCCACTGGTACACGTGGCTCCGCTCGCCGCGTGCGCGCAACGTCGACCCGCACCACGTGTTCACGGCCGAGGGGTCCACGCTGAAGGTCTCCGGCGCGGACCTGGGGTGCGTCACCACGCGTGACGCCTACCGCGACTATCGCCTGTCGCTTGAGTTCCGCTACGTCGACAATTTCCGCCAGCGCAACAAGAAGGCCGCGCGCGACGGCGGCATCCTCTTCCACTCCACTGGCCCCGACGGGGCCTACGGCGACGGCATCTGGATGAGTTCCTTCGAGTACAACATCATCCAGGGGGCGGCCGGCGACCTCATCGTGGTGGGGAACGGCAGGCGGTTTCCCGGCCGCTACCGCTGCCGCGGGCGTGTGGACGTGGCCACGCGCGGCGAGATCTCCCAGCACTGGGATCCCTTCGGCGTGGAGATTTCGCTCATAAATGGTGGGCGCATTCGCCGTCCCGACGTGGATCTCAAATGGAAGAACCTCAAGACGCAGCCGCTCTCGCCCAACGAGAACCCCGTGGGCGAATGGAACCGCGCCGTGGTGGTCTGCCGCGGCGACGCCGCGTATTTCTACTTCAACGGCATGAAGGTGGGCGAGTACCACGACCTCCGCCCGTCGGGCGGGCGCATCCAGCTCCAGAGCGAGGGTTTCGGGATCGAATACCGCAACATCGTGCTCGATCCCCTTGACAAGGCGCTGGACGATGCGCTCGACAATCTCCTGCCGCGTCCGCGCCGCGTCACGCTCAACGAGGGGATTGTCGCGGATCCGAAGGTCGTGCGCGTGGAGAAGGCGAAGCCGTCGTTCGTCGCCGCCCCCGCGGAGGTCGCCGACCAGGCGTACCGTCTCACGGTCTCCCCCGACGGCGCGGTCGTGGAGGCGTCCTCCGCCGCCGGCGAGCGCTACGCCCGCGCGACGCTCGCGCAGCTCGTGAAGCTGGGGGGCGGGCGCGCCCCGTGCTGCGTGATCGAGGACTGGCCGGCTTTCCGTCTGCGCGGCTTCATGAACGACTGCGGGCGCAACTTCCAGTCGAAGGCCTCCATCCACGCCACACTCGATCTCATGGCGCAGTACAAGTACAACTTCTACCACTGGCACCTCACGGACGACCCCGCGTGGCGTCTCGAGTCGAAGCGCCATCCCGAACTGCAGTCCCCCGCCGCGTTCACGCGCCAGCCCGGCCTCTTCTACACGCAGGAAGACTTCCGCGAGATCTTTGCCGTAGCCGAGCGGAATGGCATCCTGATCGTCCCTGAACTCGACATGCCGGGGCACTGCGCGGCCTTCCGCCGCGCGTTCGGCCTCGCGCGCATGGACGACCCGCGCGTGGGCAAGATCCTCGCCGACCTCATCGACGAACTCTGCTCGCTTGTGCCCGCGGACCGGATGCCGTACATCCACATCGGTTCGGACGAGGTGCGCGCCGGCGTGGAGTCCGTGCCCTCCGAGTGGTACGAGCTGTGGGCCGAGACAGTACGCCGCAACGGCCGCACGCCGATTCTCTGGGTGCCCGGCCACAATGCGCCCGCCGGCGCCCGCGTGGTGGACATGGTGTGGGGACAGCGCGGCGAGCCGTCCGGCGCCGGACACGAGTTCTTCGACACCACGAAGACCTACTACCTCAACCACCTCGACACGTTCGAGATCCTCTCCGCGGCCACCTACCAGCAGCCCTGCCGCTGGCAGGGCCAGAAGGACAAGTGCCTAGGTCCGGTCCTCTCGTATTGGCACGACGTGGCGGCGTCCGACACGGAGCAGCTGATGCGCGACGCGAACGTGTTTCCGGCCATCGTCGCCTTTGCGGACACCTACTGGTGCGGACGCGAACGCGACTATCCCGAGTTCTGGGGACGGCTTCCGCTGATGGACGATCCGCTCTTTGCCCGTGCGTCCGACCTCGAGCGCCGCCTCGTGGCGCAGAAGAAGGCGCTCGGCACCACGCAGTATCCGTTCCAGTACATTCCGCAGACGAAGATGTGCTGGCGGATTACCGACTTCGACGGCACGGTTCTCGCCACGAACGCGGCTCAGGCCACCATCATGCCGCAGCACGCGCTGTTCTCCACGTCTAGCGACTACCAGCGGTCGCCTGCGAGCCGCGGCGTGCGCCTCGAGACGTGGATCCACAGCGCCGAGCGCCGCGAAGTGGGCGCGTGGATTGGCTTTACCGCGTTCAGCCGCGCACGCGACCGCGCGATCCCGCTGCTTGGCGAGTGGAACAGATACATGGCGACGGTTATGGTCAACGGCTCACCCGTGGCGCCGCCGGAATGGCCGTCACCCGGAACGAAGCTCGACCGCGAGGTGCCGTTCACGAACGAGGAGTACTGCATGCGTCCGCCCACGCCCATCGTCCTGGAGCAGGGGTGGAACCACGTGGAGATTTCCGTCCCGCGTCCGCCGAAGATCACGCTCGACAACCGCTGGACGGCGACGTTCATCCCCGTGGCGGGCACTTCGGACCATCCTGAGGAGGTCAAGGGGCTGACCTACCGGTCCTCGCCCCCGCCAAAGGTCGCCCCCGCCAAAGGGCCCTAACGGGAAAAATATGGTATACTAGTCGCCATGAAAAAATCACTACTCTTCCTCGCGGTCTGCGCGGCGGGCGCTTGCGCCTGCGCGGCGGACGTTTCCGACGACCCCGAACCCCGTCCCGTCACGCAGACGATCCGCCTGCTGGAGGACGGCAACATCAGCCGCCACTGGTACACGTGGCTGCGCTCGCAGCGTGCGCGGGACGTCGATCCCGACCGCGTGTTCACGGCCGAAGGCTCCACGCTGAAGGTCTCCGGCACCGACATGGGCTGCGTCACCACGCGCGAGGCGTTCCGCGACTACCGCCTCACGCTCGAGTTCCGCTACGTCGACAACGACAGGCAGCTCAACAAGACGGCCGCGCGCGACGGCGGCATCCTCTTCCACTCCACCGGTCCCGACGGCGTCTACGGCAACGGCATCTGGATGAGCTCCTTCGAGTACAACATCATCCAGGGCGCGTCCGGCGACCTCATCGTTGTGGGCAGCCGCAAGCAGTGTCCCGGCCGCTACCGCTGCCGTGGGCGCGTGGACGCCGCCACGCGCGGCAAGTCGTGCCAGCACTGGGATCCCGCGGGCGTGGAGATCGAGCTCGTGGACGGCGGGCGCATTCGCCGCCCCGACGTGGACCTTGAGTGGAAGAACCTCAAGACCCAGCCGCTCTCCCCCAACGAGCGTCCCGTCGGCGAGTGGAACCGCGCCGAGGTCGTCTGCCAGGGCGACACTGCCGTCTTCTACTTCAACGGCATGAAGGTGGGCGAGTACCACGGCCTCCACCCGTCGGGCGGGCGCATCCAGCTCCAGAGCGAGGGGTTTGGAATCGAGTACCGCAACATCGTGCTGGAACCGCTTAAGAAATAACAACGAAAGAGGAACACACATGAAGACTGCATTGCTTACGGCCGCGGCGCTTTCCGCCCTGGCCGCCTTTGCCGAGCCGAACGACTGGGAGAACACGGCCGTCAACTCCCGCAACCGCGAGCCCGCGCGCGCCTACTCGATGCCGCTCGCCTCGGTCGACGCCGCGCTCACGGACGCCCTCGAGCCCGCCACGCCCTACCGGGTGTCGCTCAACGGCACGTGGAAGATCAGCTGGTGCGGCAACCCCGCGCTCCGGCCGCTCGACTTCTGGCAGACGGACTTCGACGACTCCGACTGGTTCACGATCGACGTGCCGAGCTGCGTGGAGATGCGCGGGTTCGGCTCGCCCGGCTACGTGAACGTGCGCTACCCCCACGCGAACAAGTGGCCGCGCATCCTCAACCGCGACACGGAGAAGCCCGACTACAACCCCGTCTCGTCCTACCGCCGCACGTTCACCGTGCCCGCGAGCTGGAAGGGCCGCGACGTGTTCATCCGCTTCGACGGCGTGTACAGCGCCTACTACGTGTGGGTGAACGGGAAGAAGGTGGGCTACGCCGAGGACTCCAAGCTCCCGAGCGAGTTCAACATCACGCAGTACCTCAAGGACGGCGAGAACCAGCTCGCGGTGGAGGTCTACCGCTGGTGCGACGGCTCCTACCTCGAGGACCAGGACATGTTCCGCTACTCGGGCATCTACCGCGACGTGTCGCTCTTCGCGGCGCCGAAGGTGCGCCTCGACGACTTCTACGTCACGCAGACCTTCTCGCCCGACTACCGCGACGCGACGCTGAACCTGAAGACGACGGTGCGCGGCGGCGACGCGAAGGTGTCGGCCACGCTCTACGACGCCCAGTTCCGTCCTGTGGGCACGTTCACGGACAAGCTGGAGGTGAAGGGCGTGCGCCTGTGGTCCGCCGAGGACCCCTACCTCTACACCCTCGTGATGAAGGCCGGCGAGGACATCCGCGCCTGCCGCGTGGGCTTCAAGGAGTCGAAGATCGTGGGCAACACGCTCCTCTTCAACGGCAGGAAGATCAAGTTCAAGGGTGTGAACCGCCACGAGTGCAGCCCCGAGAACGGCCGCACCGTGTCGATGGCGGAGATGCTCAAGGACATCACGCTCTTCAAGCAGTTCAACATCAACACCGTGCGCACCTGCCACTATCCCGACCACCACAGCTGGTACGACCTCTGCGACAAGTACGGCATCTACGTGGTCGCCGAGGCGAACGTGGAGGCGCACGAGCTCGGCTACGGCAAGGAGGGCCTCGGCCTCCACAAGGAGTGGTTCGCCTCGATCAAGGAGCGCAACCTCAACCACGTGACGAACTACCGCAACCACCCCGCGATCTTCCTCTGGTCGATGGGCAACGAGACGGGCCACGGCCCCGGGTTCGTCGACACGATCGCGGCCGTCCACGCGTTCGACCCCACGCGCCCGATCCACTGGGAGCGCGGCAACATCGACGCCGACGTGGACTCGACGATGTACCCCACGGTGGAATGGCTGGACCAGCGCGGGCAGCTCGGCGACAACATCAAGGCGGCGATCGACCTGGCCGAGAAGAGGCAGAAGCCCGACTCGCCCACGCGGCACTCCGCCGGCAAGGCCTTCTTCATGTGCGAGTACGCCCACGCGATGGGCAACGCGATTGGCAACTTCCAGGAGTACTGGGACGTGTTCTACAAGTACGACTCGCTCGCGGGCGGCTGCATCTGGGACTGGGTGGACCAGGCGATCTGGAAGTACACCGACCGCGTGTGCCCGAAGACCGGCAAGCGCGAGCGCTTCCTCGCCTACGGCGGCGACTTCGACGAGGAGCCGAACGACGGCCCGTTCTGCTGCAACGGCGTGGTCGATCCGTTCCGCAACGTGTCCGCGAAGCTCGTGGAGGTGGGCCACGTCCACCGCAACCTCGTGGTCGAGAAGTACGACGCCGCGACCGGCGTCGCCACGCTCTGGAACCGCTTCGGCTTCACGTCCGCGGATGCCTTCGACGGCGCGTGGGAGCTGCTGAAGGACGGCAAGAAGATCGCATCGGGTTCGTTTGACGCGCCTGCGCTCGCGCCGCTCTCGCGCGGCACGTTCACCGTGAAGCTGCCGTTCGACAAGATGCTCAAGCCCGGCGAGTACTTCGTCAACTTCTCCTTCAAGCTGAAGGCCGACACGCTCTGGGCGAAGAAGGGCCATGCCGTGGCGCGCGACCAGCTGCTCGTGAAGAAGGTCGCCGCCCGTCCCGCCAAGCCGGCGAAGGGCGCGCGCCCGACCGTGGCAGAGGACGAGAAGACCCTCACGGTGACGGCCGGCGGCACGCGCGCGGTGTTCTGCCGCTGCTCCGGCACGCTGTGCGAGCTCGCGATGAACGGCAAGACCGTGCTCAAGGACCTCGCCCCCGGCGTCGTGGCCGGCCCGCAGCTCACCTGCGAGCGCGCGTTCACGGACAACGACCGCTGGCTGCGCGACGGCAATCCGTGGGGCGAGGACCGCAAGGGCCGCGGTTTCTACGCCTCCGGCCTCACGCAGCTGCGCTACCACGCGCGTCCGCTCAAGGTTGCGTGCCCCGAGGGCGCGAACACCGTGCAGGTGAAGTCCTGCGTGGAGGTGACGGGCTCGAAGTCCGCTGGCTTCACGCACGAGGCGGAGTGGTCGTTCGCCCCCGACGGCGTGGTGACGGTGAAGAACTACGTCACGCCGCACGGCACGATGCCGAAGGCCCTGCCGCGCCTCGGCACCACGTGGAAGCTCGACAAGTCGCTCGAGAACATGGCCTACTACGGACGCGGCCCGTACGAGAACTACATCGACCGCTGCACGGGCTCGTTCCTCGGCTGGTGGGAGAGCACGGTCACGCAGCAGTTCGAGGACTACGTGCGCCCGCAGGACAACGGCTACAAGTGCGAAGTGCGCACGGTCCGCTTCACGGACGCCGCGGGCAAGGGAGTGGAGTTCAGCGGCGACGTGCCGCTCTTCGTGCAGGCGCTGCACTACGGCATGGAGGACCTTGAGTTCGCGCGCCACCGCGCGGGGCAGAAGCGCTACCGCACGCCGCTCGTGCCGCGTCCCGAAGTGGTGCTGAACCTCGACGTGCGCCAGCTCGGCCTCGGCGGCGCGAGCTGTGGCCCGCAGCCGATGGCGAAGTACATCTTCCCGATCCAGTGCGAGACGTGGAGCGTCACGCTCAAGCCCGTTGCGGGCAGGTAAACGGGCGATGGTCTTGAAACGGGCGGCCGTCTCACTCGCGTGCGCGCTGCTGGGCACCTGGTGCGCAGCGGCGCGCGACCCGCTGGAGGTGGCCGTCGCGCGTTCCGTCCTTCCATCCGTGCTCGCCGGCTCCAGCGAACTGCTCGCGATGAGCGCGCTCGCCGAGGCCGACATCGCGGCCGACGAGGCGTGGCGGAAAGTCAAAACGCCAGAGGAATTGGCCACCCGCCAGAAAACGATGCGCGCGTCCTTCCTCGCTGCGCTGGGTGGTTTGCCCGCGCGCACGCCGCTTCAGGCCCGCACCACCGGCACGATCCTTCTCGACGAGGGCATCCGCGTCGAGAAGGTGCTGTTCGCGTCTCAGCCGAACTTCTGGGTGAGCGGCAACGTGTACGTGCCGCGTGCCGACGCGGGCTTCCACGCGCCGTATCCGGCCCTGCTCGTCCCCTGCGGCCACACGGACAACGGCAAGGCGGCTGCCAGCTACCAGTACGCCGGCATCGCCGGCGCGCGGGCGGGATTCCTCACGCTCGTGTACGATCCCGTCGACCAGGGCGAGCGCGTGGTGTCGCCGGACCGGGTGAGCTGGCGCGGGCACAACTGGGGCGGTGCGCTCGCGGACCGGCTGGGCTGGTCCTTTGCGCGGATCCGCGTGTGGGACGCCATGCGTGCGCTCGACTACCTGCAGGAACGTCCTGACGTGGACAAGGAGAAGCTGTGCGTTTACGGCATCTCCGGCGGCGGAACGGCCACATCCCTCGTGATGTCCCTCGACGACCGCGTGAAGGCGGCGGCGCCGGCTTGCTACCTCTCCACCATCCACGACACGTTTGAGAGCCGGTTTCCGTCCGACGCCGAACAGGAACACTTCGGACAGCTGACCTTCGGTCTCAACCACCTCGGCTATTTGCTGTTGCGCGCGCCGAGTCCGGTCCTCGTGTGCTGCACGCTGGGCGACATCTTCCCCTACCGGGGGATGGTCGCCACCTACGCCGCCGCGCAGGACGTCGTCGGACGCTTTGGCTGGAGCGACCGCTTCGCGCTCATCCGCGGCACCTGCGGACACTACTGGACCGAGGGCAGCCGCCGGGCGTCGCTTGACTGGTTCCGCCGCTGGGTCAACGGCGAACGCGACGCCCTGCGCGCCGACTTCGATTCCTACCGCGCCGAGAACGTGGGACTCAATCTGGGCGGTAAGGATTACGGATTCGTCCAGAAACAAATTGCCACATTCCTGGAGGAACGCGAACTCTACGCGACGCCGGAAGGGCGGACGTGTTCCCTGCCCGGCGCCCGGACGGTGCATGACCTGCTGAAAGACGAATTGACCCTACTGCAATCGTCCGCGCCTCCCCTGGGGGAAGCGGCGTCCGCGCAGAAGCACAATCCTCCCCTGGGGGAAGCGGCGTCCGCGCAGAAGCACAATCCTCCCCTGGGGGAAGCGGCGTCCGCGCAGAAGCACAATCCTCCCCTGGGGGAAGCGGCGTCTCGCCGCTTCATAACGGCGGAAACAGTCGCGCGTCTCGCCGGCATCCGCCTGACCGGGCGCCCGGTCGCGCAGGCGAACGTGTTGGGGACGGAGAAGTCGCCGGGCGTGACGCTGGAGCGTCTGTCGTTCTTCTCCTCCGACGGGGCGCAGTTCCCCGCCGTGCTGCTCGTTCCGGACGCCGTGAAGGCGCCGCCGACGGTGATCTGCGGAGATGGTCCGCGTGCCGCACGCCTCGCGCAGGCGCGTCGCCGTCTCGCCGAAGGCAGCCCCGTGCTGTTGCCCGACCTTTGCGGCTGGGGCGAGATCGGGCGTTTCGCGCGCAAGTTCTCGGCGCAGGCCGTTCCCGACGAGACGCTGGCCATGACGTGGTATCCGCTCGGCCGTTCGCTCGTGGGCATCCGCGCCGAGAACCTCATCGACTGCGCGAACATGCTGAACGCGCGTTTCGGCGCGCCGCCGCGTCTTGTCGCCTGCGGCCGTGCCGTGATTCCGGCGGTCCATGCGCGCTTCGTGGCGCCTGCGGCGTTTACGGACGCGGTGGAAATGCACGACAAGCCGCCTGCCTGGGCCGACGAGATCCGTACTGGCGCAAAGGCCAATTTCGCCGATTCCGTCCACGGCGCGCTCGCCGTCTACGACTGGCCGATGTTGTTGCCATGAAGACGAGTGCCACCCAATCTTCGATTCCTGTACCGCCGACATGCATATCTGCGGATGCGGATGGACTTGTGGTTGCCGCGCGCGTGCTGAACGCGGGCGGCGTGGCCGTGATTCCCACGGACACGGTGTACGGCCTCGCGGCGCGTCCGGACTTTCCGGCGGCGGTGCAGCGCCTCTACACGATCAAGGTCCGCGCGGAGGAGAAGCCCATCGCGCTCTTGGCGGCGGACGCCGACGCGGCGGCGCGTTTCGTGGGTGCGGCGGCGGCGGATGTGGGGCGTCGCCACTGGCCGGGCGCGCTCACCGTGGTGGCGCAGGGCGATGGCCACACGCTGCTGCTGACCT
>JAFRSR010000079.1 GCA_017427485.1 Kiritimatiellia bacterium | reverse complement strand
TGGTGGGGCACGAAGGAGGCGCTGACGTGGCCGGACGGCGCGGGTCCCGACCTCATCGTGGACGACGGCGGCGACGCGACGCTTCTCCTGCACCTCGGCGCGGCGGCGGAGACGGACCCTTCCGTGATCGCGAAGCCGGAGTCCGCTGAGCAGAAGGCCCTCTTCGGCACGATTGCCGCGACGCTCAAGAAGAGCCCGCGCTGGTTCTCGAAGGCGGCGGCGCGCGTGAAGGGCGTTTCGGAGGAGACGACCACGGGCGTGCACCGTCTCTACCAGCTCGAGCAGGAAGGCAAGCTCCTCTTCCCGGCCGTGAACGTGAACGACAGCGTCACGAAGAGCAAGTTCGACAACATCTACGGCTGCCGCGAGTCGCTCGTGGACGGCATCAAGCGCGCGATGGACGTGATGCTCGCGGGCAAGAACGCGTTCGTGTGCGGCTACGGCGACGTAGGCAAGGGCTGCGCCGAGAGCCTGCGCGAGAACCACTGCCGCGTGCGCGTGTCGGAGGCTGACCCGATCTGCGCGCTCCAGGCGTGCATGGCGGGCTTCCAGGTGGGGACGGTGGAGGACGCCCTCGGCTGGGCGAACCTGTTCGTGACGTGCACGGGCAACCTGGACGTCATCACCGCCGAGCACATGGCGAAGATGCGCGACCAGACGATCGTGTGCAACATCGGCCACTTCGACGACGAGATCCAGGTGGCGCGGCTCATGTCCTGGCCGGGCGTGAAGCGCACCACGATTAAGCCGCAGGTGGACATGTTCACGTATCCCGACGGCCACTCGATCTACCTTCTCGCCGAGGGACGCCTCGTGAACCTCGGCTGCGCCACGGGCCATCCCGCGTTCGTGATGTCGAGCAGCTTCACGAACCAGTGCCTCGCGCAGATGAAGCTCTGGCGCGAGCGCGCAGCGGCGAAGCCGCACGTGGAGCGTCTGCCGAAGGAGCTCGACGAGGAGGTCGCGCGCCTGCACCTCGCCGCGTGCGGCGCGAAGCTCACGAAGCTCACGAAGCGCCAGGCCGCCTACATCGGCGTGGACGTGAAGGGCCCCTACAAGCCCGACTACTACCGCTACTGAAAACGCGCACGAGGAAATCCGCTGCCATGGACATGTTCTTTCGATCTGTTCCCGTTCTCCTGATCTTCCCGACGCTGGCCGCGCTGGCCTGGATCCGCGGCGGCACGCACGGCGACCTGCTCGTGCCGACGGTCCCCTGGCTGCTCACGCTCGTCTTCGAGGTGCTCATCTGCTTCCCGCAGCGGCACTTCGGCGAGGACGCGGTGCAGGCCCGGCAGCGTTGCTGGCGGCGCGTGGGGCACGATCCGGTCTTTTTCCTCACGCTCCTGTTTCTCGTCGTCGTGCTCGGCATCCCGTTCCTGAACAAGGGCCTCTGCCCCACGTGCGACTACGGCACGATCCTCGCGAACCTCACGCCGGAGGAGTTCGAGCAGATGCCCGCGATCCTCGACGACAAGGCGCCGAACCCGCCCATCCCGTTCGCCCCGTTCTGCATGAACTTCCGCCACCACTTCGAGGTGCTGATGTGGTTCCTGCCCGCGCTCACCGCCATGCTGGCGGCCCGGCACGCGCTTCTGCGCCACGGCAAGCGCCTGCTGGTCGAGATGCTCGTGTGGAACGCCGCCGCCCTTGCCGTGTTCGGGTTCGTGCAGCGGGCGACGGGCGCGAAGTTCGTGATGATGTGGGACGCGGCGGAGTATGACGCGCTCGTCCGTTCGATCCGCGCCGCCTCCGGCATCTCCTACGCCGCGCCCAACCCCGACTTCTTCGCGACGTTCGGCTATCCGAACATGGGCGGCAGCTTCTTCATGCTGGCGTTTGCGCTCTCGATCGGCGCATGGATGACGCGCGTGCGGGAGGTGGAGGCCGAGCCGGCGTCCGACAAGGCGGAGGTCGCCCGCCAGCGGCTGCTCCTGCGCTTCATCCGCGCGCACTACCTGCTCGTGCCCGCGACGCTCAACTTCCTCGCCGTGCTGTTTACGTTCTGCCGCGCGGCCATCTCCATGTCGCTTGTGATCGCCGCCCTCGCGTTCGTCTACGAGATGCTCCGCCTTCTCCTCGCGCGCGTGGACCGTGCGCGGCAGATCAAGCGCGCGGCGTTCAAGTTCGTCGGCGCCGTCCTGCTGCTGGTCGTCGGCGTGGTGTTCGCGCCCGACCGCAAGGGGCTCTCCGGCGTGGCCGGCGACGTGGCGGACGAACTCGGCACGATCACCACGCTCGGCATGCTTGACCGCGTTACGGGCAAGAACGAGCACCACTCGCGCGTCGCGATGGAACTCGTCAAGAAATATCCAGTCTTCGGCTGCGGCGGATGGGGCTACAAGCACCTGTACCTCAACCAGGTGAAGAAGGACGACCTGAAGTCGCCGCTCGCCACCGGCGCGGCGAACGTCCACAACGACTATCTCCAGTTCCTCTGCGAGCACGGCATCGTGGGTCTCGGCTGCCTGCTCGGAATCTTCTTCTGCCTCGTCGTGCCGATCTTCCGCGACTGGGGCCGCCTCTACCGGGCGGCGCGCTTCCTCGCGCCCGAGAAAGCGCCGTCCAGCCCGCGCGCGATCTACTGCCTGCCGCCCGGCGTCTTCTGGACCCTGGTCGGCTGCTTCGCCGTCGCGATCCACGCGGTGGCCGACGCGCCCCTGCGCTCGGGCGCCGTGCTGAGCCTCTTCTTCGTGTCGCTCGCCTGCGCGGACGGCTACTTGCCCCACCAGCTGGAGTCGCGCCGATGAACAGGCGGTCCTTCTTCGCCGCACTCGTGAACCCGCCGGTCCCCGCCGCGCCGGCGGCCGCGCCTCCCGCGATCACGACGCGCACGGGCGCGCACGGCGAGCGGGTGAGCCTGCTCGGCTACGGGGCGATGCGCTACCCAACCGTGGACGGAAGCCACGCCAACACCCACCACGGCGGCTCCAACGCCCCGATTGACTCGGACATGGTCCAGCGCCACGTCGACTACTGCATCGCCCACGGCGTGAACTACTTCGACACGTCGCCCGTCTACTGCCGCGGCGAAAGCGAGAAGGTGCTCGGCGACGCGCTCGCGAGGCACCCGCGCGACAAGTGGCTCGTCGCGACGAAGCTCTCGAACTTCAACCCCAAGACGCAGTCGTTCGAGGCCTCGCGGGAGATGTACGAGACGTCGAAGCGGCTGTTGCACACGGACCATCTCGACTTCTACCTCCTCCACTCCATCGGCGGCGGCCCCACCCGGGCGAAGGCCCTGAAGCTGTTCGACGCGCGCTTCATCGACAACGGCGTCCTCGACTTCCTCCTCAAGGAGCGCGCGGCGGGGCGCATCCGCAACCTCGGCTTCTCCTTCCACGGCAACGAAGCCGTGTTTCGCCACGCCCTCTCGCTGCACGACAAGGTCCACTGGGACTTCGTGCAGATCCAGCTCAACTGGGTGGACTGGCACCACGCCCAGGAGGTCAACAAGCGCAACGTCAACGCCGAGACGCTCTACAACCTCCTCGACGAACGCGGCATTCCCGTGGTCGTGATGGAGCCGCTCCTCGGCGGACGCCTTGCGCGGGTGAACGAGCGCGTGATGCGCAGGCTCGCGCCGCTCGATCCCGCCGCCACGCCCGCCCAGTGGGCGTTCCGCTTCGCGGGGTCCCATCCGCGCGTCCTCACCGTGCTGAGCGGCATGACCTACCTCGAGCACATCGAGGAGAACGTCAAGACCTACTCGCCGCTTCGTCCGCTCGCCCGCAACGAGTTCGACGCGCTCGAGCACGCCGCGCACGCCTTCCTTTCCGACGACACGATTCCCTGCACGGCGTGCAACTACTGCATGCCCTGTCCCTACGGGCTGGACATCCCGGCGCTGTTCGGGTTCTGGGAGGAGGCGCTCGTGGAGGACCGTCTGCCCGATGACCCCTCCGCCCCCGACTACGCCGCGAACCGCCGCCGTTTCCTCATCGAGTACGAGCGCATGTTCAACAAGCTCCGGCGCGCGGAGCGCTGCACGGGATGCGGACGCTGCGCGCCGCACTGCCCGCAGGGGATCGACATCCCCGCGATGATCCGCAAGGTGGACCGTTTCGTTGAAACCCTCAGGAGGAATGGCCGTGCGTAAGAACATCTTCCGTCTCCTGGCCGTCCTGCGCCTCGTACTGGGCGTCCTCGTGCTGCTGGCGCTCACGGCCACGTTCCTCGACTTCACCGGCACCGTTGCCGGCTGGTTCCCGTGGCTGCGGGATATCCAGTTCATGCCGGCCGTCCTCGCCGGATCCGCCGTGATGCTCGCTCTCCTCTTGGTGGTCACGCTGCTCGTCGGGCGCGTCTACTGTTCCGTGCTGTGTCCCCTCGGCGTCTTCCAGGACCTCGTGCGCCTCGTCACGTTCGGGCGTTGGCGCGACCTGAGATTCAAGGCGAAGCCGGGGGGGGCGGCGGTGTCCGCCGTCCAGGGCTGGACGCGCCTCGGCATCCTGTTCGGATTCGCCGCCGGCGGATTCCTCGGCCTCCATTTCACGTGGCTCGACCCCTACGCCATCTACGCGCGGTTCGTGTCGTTCTGCCTTACGCCGCTCGTCAAGGCCTGCCGGCACGCGGACGCGATCGCCGCATGGGCCGACGGCGCCGAGGGGAGCTTCACGCGCGTTCTGGAGGTTGTCGTGCCCGCGAGCGGGTTCGCGCTGGCCGCCGCCAGCGTGCTGGCCTTCGTCGCCGCCCTCGCCGCGTGGCGCGGGCGTACGTGGTGCAACACCGTGTGCCCCGTGGGCACCGTTCTCGGCGCGCTTGCGAAGTTTGCCAGGTTCCGTCCGCGCATCGTCGAATCGTCGTGCGTGAGCTGCCGTCTCTGCGAGCGGATCTGCCGCGCGCACTGCATCCACGTCGACGCGAAGGCGATCGACCACACCCAGTGCGTGAGCTGCCTCGACTGCTCCGCCGTCTGCCCGAAGGGAGCCATCACATGGAAACGGTAAGTCGCCGCGGATTCCTCGTCGCGGCGGGCACGAGCGCCGTCGTCGGCGCGGCGTTCGCCGAAGGCGAAGACGACAAGCTCACGGACGGCGGGATCGCCGACGTCACGGCGCCCGGCGCCGCGGCGCGCCAGACGCCCGTCGTGCCGCCGGGGAGCCGCGGGCACCGCAACTTCTCCCTCCGCTGCGTGGGCTGCCAGCTCTGCGTCGACGTGTGCCCGAACAACGTGCTGCGTCCGGTGAAGGGGTCGCTGCGCTGCTTCCAGCCGGAGATGGGCTTCGAGCACGGCTACTGCCGCCCGGAATGCGTCAAGTGCGGCGAGGTCTGCCCGGCGGGCGCCATCCGCCGCATCACGCCCGCGGAGAAGAAGACGATCCACATCGGCCAGGCCGTCTGGCACATGGACCGCTGCATCGCCGCGCAGGAGGGCGTGAACTGCTCGGCCTGCGAGGCGCACTGCCCCGTCCGCGCCATCGTGCGCGTGCCGATGGATGAAAAGGACCCGAATGCGCCCAAGATCCCCGTCGTCGACAAGACGGCCTGCATCGGGTGCGGTGCCTGCGAGCACCTCTGCCCCGCGCGCCCCCTGCCCGCCATGACCGTGGAGGGGCTCGTGCAGCACCGCGAGATACGTCCGATGTCGGAGCAGGACGTGCTCGCCGAAGCGGTTTCGCTCATCCGCAAGGGAGATGCGGGCGCCGTGCTCGTGAAGGACGGCGTGATCGTGGCGATCGAGCCGAACGGCCCGGGCGTGAAGCCGCTCCTGCGCCTGCACGATTTCCGCCCCGACGTCCTGAAGGGCGCCTGGGTGGCCGACAAGGTCGTGGGCCGCGCCGCGGCCGCGATCGCCGTCGACGGCGGCGCCGCGCGCGTGCACGGGCTTCTGATGAGCGAGACGGCGAAGGCCTTCCTCGCCGAGCAGGACGTTCCCGCCACGGCCGACGAGATGGTTCCGCAGATCCTCAACCGAAAGCGCGACGGCCTCTGTCCGCTCGAGGACGCCGTGAAGAACCTTGACGAACCCGCGAAGATGCTCAAGGCGATCCGCGCCCGCATCAAGAAGCTGATGTCGTCATGAACGGGGATGGTTTTCAGAAAGGAAAAGGACAATCGATGAAACAGGCGTATGTGAACGGCGAGCCGATTCCCCGCGAGGCGGTACAGTACGAGCTCGACCGTTTGGTGAAGTTCTACGCGTCGCACGGCATGAGCCACGACGACATCAAGAAGAACCTCGAGAAGCTCATGGAGCGGGCGCAGGAACAGGCCATCGGCGCCAAGCTCCTGCTTGCGCGCGCGGAACAGCTCGACCTGCCCGTGGACGAAAAGGCGATCGACGCGCAGGTGGACAACGTGATCCACCAGCTGGGCGGGCGCGAGAACTACATGAAGGCCCTCGCGCAGCAGAAGATGAGCGAAGACGATTTCCGCAAGGAGCTCGCGAAGGGCTGCCGCGTGGACGCGCTCGTGCAGCAGGCGTGCAGCGGCGTGCCGGAGCCGACGGAGCAGGACGTGGCGGCCTACTACGAGGCGAACCGCGGGGCGTTCGTCACGTCCCCGCAGGTGCTCGCGCAGCACATCCTCGTGAAGACGGAGGGCCTCGACGCGGCGGACAAGGCGCAGGCGCTCGAGAAGATCAAGTCGATCCGCGCGCGCGTGGTCGCCGCCGGACACGGCGACCCCGGCGAGACCGGCCAGGCGTTCACGGCGGCCGCGCGCGAGCACAGCGACTGCCCCAGCGCGCAGAACGGCGGCTCGCTTGGTTGGTTCGGCCGCGGCATGATGGTGCCGGCGTTCGACCAGGCCGCCTTCGCGATGGCGTGCGGCGAGATCTCCGACGTGATCGAGACGCAGTTTGGCTACCACATCATCCTCAAGACGGACGAGAAGCCGGGCGGACAGCAGACGCTCGTGGACGTGGCCGACATGATCCGCGACCGCTTGCGCCACGAGGCGCGCGGCCGCGCCACGGAGGCGCTCGTGGCCGAACTGCGCGAGAAGGCGAACATCGAATACCGCTGAGGAAGTGACTCCATGAAGAAGAAAGCTCTGACGAAGAAGCCGCTGAACGTGGCGCAGAAGATCATCGCCGCCCATCTCGTGGAGGGCGACCCCGCGACGGACGCCGAACTCGGCATCCGCATCGACCAGACCCTCACCCAGGACGCGACCGGCACGATGGCCTACCTGCAGTTCGAGTCGATGGACGTGCCGCATGTCCGCAACGAGCTCGCGGTGAGCTACGTGGACCACAACACGGTGCAGATCGGCTTCGAGAACGCCGACGACCACGACTTCCTGCAGTCCATCGCGAAGAAGTACGGCGTCGTCTACTCCAAGTGCGGCAACGGCATCTGCCACCAGCTCCACCTCGAGCGCTTCGGTGCGCCGGGCAAGACGCTCCTCGGGAGCGACTCCCACACGCCCACGGGCGGCGGCATCGGCATGGTCGCGATCGGCGCGGGCGGCATCGACATCGCCGTCGCCATGGCCGGCGGCGCGTTCCACATCCCCACGCCGAAGGTGCGCGGCATCAAACTCACGGGACGCCTCCCGAAGGGCTGCAGCGCGAAGGACGTGATCCTCAAGGTGCTGGAGAAGTACGGCACGAAGGGCAACGTGGGCTGGATCTTCGAGTACTTCGGGCCCGGCGTGAAGACGCTCGACGTGCCGAGCCGCGCCACGATCACGAACATGGGCGCGGAGCTGGGCGTCACGACGAGCGTGTTCCCGAGCGACGCCGTGACGAAGCAGTTCCTCGCCGCCCAGGGGCGCGCGAAGGACTGGACGGAGCTCGTGGCGGACAAGGGCGCCACGTACGACGACGTGTTCGAACTCGACCTCTCGAAGATTGAGCCGCTCATGGCCGCGCCGCACTCGCCCGGCAACATCGTGACGGTGAAGTCGCAGAAGGGCAAGAAGGTCAACCAGATCATGATCGGCTCCTGCACGAACAGCTCCTACCGCGATATCCGCACCGTGGCGCTGATCCTGAAGGGAAAGCACGTGGCGGAGGACGTGGAGGTGGGCATTGCCTGCGGTTCGCGTCAGGTGGTGAACATGCTCGCGGCGGACGGCTCGCTCGCGATCCTCATCAAGACCGGCTGCCGCATTCTCGAGAACGCCTGCGGCTTCTGCATCGGCGCGCACATGAGTCCGCGCACGGGCGCGGTCTCGCTCCGGACGAACAACCGCAACTTCGAGGGCCGGAGCGGCACGAAGAGCGCGCAGGTGTACCTCGTCTCGCCCGAGACCGCCGCCATGAGCGCGCTCACGGGCAAGGTGACCTCCCCGCTCGGCGCGAAGATCCCGTCCGTCCCCGCGCCGAAGAAGTTTCCGATCGATGACTCCATGTTCCTCTACCGCGCGACGGCGGGGAAGGGCGTGCGCAAGACCGAGATCGTACGCGGACCGAACATCGCGACGGTGCCGAAGGGCGTGCCGCTCGCGGCGTCATACAAGGCCGTCTGCGCGATCAAGGTGGGCGATAAGATCACGACGGACCACATCATGCCGGCGGGCGCGCGCCTCAAGTTCCGCTCGAACATCCCGCAGTACGCGAAGTTCGTGTTCGAGCCGTGCGACCCCACGTTCCACGACCGTTGCCTCGCGAACCGCGAGAAGGGCGTCGCGAACGTGATCGTGGCGGGCGAGAGCTACGGACAGGGCTCCAGCCGCGAGCACGCGGCCCTCTGCCCGATGTACCTCGGCGTGAAGGCCGTCCTCGCGAAGTCGATCGAGCGCATCCACCGTGCGAACCTCATCAACTTCGGCATCGTGCCGTTCGCGTTCGACGACCCGAAGGACTACGACCGCCTCCAGGCGGGCGACGCCCTCGAGCTGACGAACATCCGCTCTGCGGTCGAGGGTGACGGCAAGGTGACGGTGAAGGCCGGCAACGCCACCTTCACGGCCACCGCCGCGCTCTCCGCGCGCGAGAAGCACCTCCTCCTCTGCGGCGGCCTCCTCGCCTCGCTCAAGTGATGAAAAGAGAGGCTTTAATTCTCGTCGCGTCGTTGTGTTGCGCGGGTTGCATCACAAACAACTATGAAAAGTTCTACGTTGACTCGCTTGGCGAACGGGAAGTGAAGTCCGTGCACGGCGATGCCTCTGTCATCATCCAGACCATCAAGACGGAGGAGGATGTCGTCAGGCTCATCGAGGCGGGGTATGTACGGGCCGGAACAAGTTCGTTTTACGGGCCCTATGCGCCATTCTCCTGCGCGGTCGACACTGCCGAGGAGCATGGTGCGGCGCTTGTTTTGCTTGATGTGAGGTTGAGGGAGACCAACCATTGCGCGTCACCCATGTATTTGCCTCCCTGTTCCACCGGGGCCGGGATTTCGCCAACAGATGCTTTGCCGCTGAGGTATAGCCCGTCTCTTCAGCATGAATGCGACAGGGCGAAAAAGGATGCGGAATTGGCGGAAAGGAAATACGAGGAAAACAGGCGTGCACGATTCTCGCGCAAAGGCAGTTTTCTGTGGATGACGACTTATTCGCTTGACGAGGAAGCGGCAAAATACCCTAACGAGAAAATTGATCCTCGCTATTACAACATCCTCGTAGGAGGCGCGAACGCCGGAGGAGAGGGTTTTACCGCGCTGAGCGCGCTGCCTTTCGGCGTTTTTGCAAAAGGCGACAACAAGGAGCTTTTCGGCAGCGGAGAAGTGCAGGAGATAAGGAACGCCATTGAAAGGGCCGCGAGGCAGGGGAAGAACGTCCGTGTGTTCGGGCATAGTTGGGGCGGAGCCACCGTGGCAAACCTTGCGTCGGAATACCCAGACATACCATTCTACGCGCTTGATCCGGTGTCATGGAGAAATGTTCTCGATGAAATCCCCAAAAACCTCACGATCTACCATCCAAGGGGCAATGGCGACATCGACTTTCCGCGTCTCGCCCAGATATTCGGGCGTCAGTGGCCGATAATAGCCAAGGGAGAGGGAACGACCGTGTGTTACGACGGCGACCATTTCTTGGGTCTGCGGCCTGAAATGAACGAATTGAACAGACGCATGATGAAAGAAAAGATTTCAGCGCCATCGCCAGCGGCAAAGATGAATGCTGTACCCGCCCGACGGAATGTCGACGTATACGACCACGACGCGATGTTCTTCAAGAAAGTCGACACGTCAAATCTGTACGGCGTTTATTGGGATGTCCCCAAGCGACTTCCAACGGAGACGGCTGAATCTCCGGTCACGGTGCGGATTCTCGCCGTGCTGCATGGGAGCCAGGCGGAAAGAGACGGCATCAGGCGCGGACAGGTCGTGAAGGCGATCAACGGCGTCGCGGTTAAAACCCGTGCGGACATCGCCCCTTACGTAAACAGAGAAGCGTGCATCAGGAAATTGGAGGTGAAAGATGCCCGGTAGAGGAACCACCATCCGTCTCTTCGTCGCCGTACTTGTGGCTTCGGGATTCTCCCGTGCGGGCGATACGCCGCTCTGCGCGGAGGAGCGGGACGCGCTTGCGTTTCTCGAATACGTCACGGGCCCGCTTCCGGCGGCGGAGGAGAAGGACTGGTGGCATATCGGCGGCACGCAGCACGGCATTTTCGCGAAGCGCTACAGCATCGCGTTCGCCGGCTATGCCGCCGCGGCGATCGGCATGCGCGGCGATGCGGAGACGACGAACCGCGTGGGACGGATACTCGGCCACTGCGTGGAGCGTTTCATCCGACGCGACGTGTGGGCGTACTCGCAGTCGAAGAGCTACTGGGGAAAGAAGCCGTGGGCGCCAGATCCCTGCTATCGCGAGAACGTGATGTACACGGGCCACCTGCTGCAGCTGCTCGCGCTGTACGAGTGGTTCACGCACGACCGCCGTTACTGGGATGAGGGCTTTGATTTCGTCTGGAAGGCGCAGCAGAAGGTGCATTACACGGTGCAGCGGCTCATCGACGTCACCGTGGAGCAGATGCGCGAGAACGACTCGGGCGGCGTCACGTGCGAGCCGGGACTGCTGTTCTTCCCCTGCAACAACCATCCGCACTACGCGCTGAAGCTCTTTTCGCGGCTCGGACACGGCGACTGGTCCGCCGACGCCGCGAAATGGGAGAAGTGGGCGCTTGCGCACTATCCGGGCCCGGCCGTGGGCGGCGGGGCGCTCAAGCTCGTCTACCACGTGCGGACGGGACTCTTCTACCCGCGCGGCAACCCCGGACTCGACGGATGGTCGCTGCTCTGGTACGAGGCGTGGGCGCGTGACCGCGCCACGGCGCTTGACCTCTGGAAGTCCGTCGTCGCGCACATCGACTGGCGGATGTACGCCGGACCGACGGATGCCGTCGCCGGACACGGCTGCTGCGACCCGCAGCCCGTGTCGGCGTCCGTCGCCGCCGCGTTCCTCTGCGCCGCTGCGCGGGCGTGCGACGACCCCGCCACGGCCGCGCGCCTGGAGGGCCCCCTCGACGCGAAGTACCTCGTGCGCCGCGCGGGCCGCTACTATCTCGACCTCGACCGCGAATGGCGCATCGGCGCGTCTGCCCAGCGCATCATCGCCCTAGCCATCTCCCACGGTTCCTCCTTTCGCGCCCTGGCCTTCGGGCATTAAAGCCGTTTGCGGCTGAGAGGGTCCGGACCAATCGGTAGTCCGGCAGTTTTGCCACGTGCCAATTGACAAGAGATGCGGTCTCTTGGTAAACTATAGGCTCCTTTCTGGGGGAATTGTACCCAGAAAAGGAGAGTTGAAAGCAAACATGGCTAAGTCTATCGCAATAATCATCGTGGCGGCGTGCGCGCAGTTCGCCCTTGCCGAGAGCGCAACGGTGAATGGCGTCACGTGGTATTATAGCACGTATAGCGAAAGCGGTAGGACCTGCGCCCAAATAATATCGGGCGCGGACAAGTATGCCGGCGACCTGACCGTCCCAGCAACGCTCGGCGGCTATCAGGTGAGAAGAATCGGCTACATTGCATTCGATAATTGCTCTGGACTGTCTGGAATTACGTTGCCGTCTGGGATAACGCGCATAGAGAACTATGCATTTCATAATTGTTCGGGACTTGTGAAAGTTTCGTTTCCAAATACGTTGACATACATTGGGTGGTACGCTTTTTTTGGATGTTCAGGTCTTACGAGCGTCGTAATACCCGACTCTGTGACGAGCATTGGGAGTGACGCGTTCGAGTATTGTTCAGCATTGAAATCGGTGACGCTTTCACGAAATCTGACTTCGATTCCAAGTTCCTGCTTCTCCGGCTGCTCGAGTCTGCGGTCAATCGAGTTCCCCGCTGGACTTGAAACGATTGGCTATGAAGCCTTTTACAACTGCACCCCTGCGGAAATCATCCTTCCTGCAAGCGTGACGACGGTAGGCGAGTATGCGTTTTCTGGCGGTAATTACACCTCCCGCAGGGTCGTTTTTCTCGGCGCGCCGCCGAGTGGGATTGCAAATTCCTATCTCTTGTCTTCGAGCAACGTCTCATATCCACGTGAGCATGGTGCGGCGTGGCTGAAGATTCTGAACAACATCAACAAGTTCAATGGCTACAACCAGCCGGGCAAGCCGGAGGTGGAGTATGTTTCGGTGACGGTACGCGAGAGCGATCCAACGATTCTCGATGTCGTCTATCGCGTAAAGAGCTCAAGACCGACGGTGAAGGTGCGGGCGATTGCGTTCAAGGATGGCACCCGGAGCTTTGCGAATGTGGTACGGCCCGAGACCTGGATCGAAGGAACCGGTGTCAACGTGGGGGATTCCATTATGGCGAACGCCGAGCATAAGCTTTCGTGGCGCGTTTCGTCCGACTGGCAAGTCAAGCTCGCGAAAGTGAAGTTTGAGATCCTGGCCGTTGAAGAGGACTTGTTGCCGCTGGAGCTCGTCACGATTCCTGCAAAAGGCTCGAACCGCGCGATGGAAATTTCATGGAACGCGATCACCGAATCCCAGGTGTTCGATGCGCTCCTCTGGCTCTACGCCGACAAAACGGCGGGCCTGACGCTGGCGGACGGGGAATTGAAGGATGGAGGCACGACGTTGGCCAAAAACAATTCCATCAGATCGAGTACTTACGATAGCTGGGACAGTGTTTCCCAAACTTATTATTGGCAGACATATCCTGCGCCGGCCTATGTGTTCTCCAAAATGGGATTCTCGCAACTTGCCGGCGACGCGCTGACCTACGCCAATGCGATGACGCGGTTGGGGTTGCGGCCTCTTGGCGTTCGCCAATACGCCTACCGTTGGATCGAGGTGCGGTAAGGGATGTCGGGCGATGCTTGGTCTCTTCCGAGGATTGTTGGCGGATTGCGGCGGTCGCGGGGCGACTGCCCTGCCGGCGCGGCCGCGGCAAAGCACGTCCCTGCCGCTCTGGAGAGCCGCCATCCTGGCGACTGTCGCGACGAGTACGGCGCTCCCGCTGTGTGCCGATGTCGTACATGTCTATACGCAGCTGGTGGCGGGCGGCACGACCAACGCGCTGGATGACGTCACGCAGACGACAGGCGGCGACTACGTGACTGCGCCCGCGCCGAAGGTGACGGGCTATATCTTCACCCACTGGACCTCGACCGACGTGCAGGGGTTCACCGCGCGCGACGTGTTCGGGCGGGCGCATGACGCGGCGCCGTACCGTCTTCGCCGGTCCATTACGCTGACGGCGAACTACTTGCCCGCTTCGCAGGACGCCGATGGCGACGGAATCGCCGACGGCCACGAATTGTACTGGTATGGCTCGCTGGCAGAAACGCCGGCGTCCGACACCGACCACGACGGCTATACCTTTGCCCAGGAGCTGGCGGCAGGTACAAATCCGCTGATGCCCGACCGCATCATCTCCGGAGGAACGGTGGGCCTCGATTCTGGCCAGTGGGTTTACAATCCCAAGGGTTATCACACGGTCACGATCAAGAGCGATCCGGAGGGGTGGCTCTTCGACACGACGGTCGAGTTCCATGCTCTGGGCGAGACGGTAACAGGTCCGACGATGAACCACAATTCCTCGCAGTTCGCTTATTGGACGAAAAACGGCGTCCGCGTTCAGGACGCTTTCGGACGCGCAGCCGACACGGTTCAGTTCGCGATGCCGGGCAAGGACGTGGTGCTTGTGGCGAAGTGCGCGGCGGACGAGACCGAGCGCCAGAAGCTCTACTGGTACGGCGACGCAGACGTCCCCCTCCACAGCGACACGGACGGCGACGGCTACACGCTCGCGCAGGAATTGGCGGCGGGGACGAATCCGCTGATGAAGGACCGTTCCGTCATCACCGGTGCCGTCTGGCGCGATTCCGACGAGTGGCTGTACAATCCCAAGCTCTACTGCGAGTTCGTGATCCGCAGCGAGCCGGAGGGTGTGCTTTTCGCGACGCAGAGCGACATCGTCGCGCCTGGTACGACAATATCGACGCCCGCCGTGGCGAAGCCCGCCGGGTTCGCCTACTGGACGCTGAACGGCATCCGCCAGGCGGACGCCTTGGGTCGCGCCGCGGACAGGATCGAGTTCGACGCGCCGACGGAAAGGGTCGAACTTGTGGCGCATTTCGTTGAGGACGTGATGGATCGCGAGTCGCTGTACTGGTACGGTGCGACGGGCGTGAGCCCGTCGTCAGATACCGATAATGACGGCTACACCTTCGCGCAGGAGCTGGCGGCGGGCACGAACCCGCTGATGCCGGACCGCTCCATCAACGGCGGCGTGGCCCGTGGTTGCGTATCTGAATGACGATGGGCGCGCCCTGCTCATGGCCGTGTAAGATTTCGTTGCGAGGGACGAGTAACGTGTAGAGAGGAAACAAGAATGAAACAGTTGCAGGTCTTTGGAGCGTTGTTTGCCGTTGCGGTACTTGGTGCGGCGCCTTCGGCCGCGGAGGAGGAGTCGGCGCCGGGCGCGGGAGGGCGGAACAACCCCCTCAACGCCGTCGTGAAGCTTGAGGTCACGACGGCAAAGCCGGACATCCGCTGTCCCTGGACCAACCACACGGGCGGCGGAACGGGCTCCGGCGTCGTCATTGACAAGGGACGCATTCTCACGTGCGCGCATTGCGTGACGGACGCGTGCTACATCCGCGTCCGCAAGCACAACGAGGACAGCCTCTACCACGGCTCGGTCCAATTCGTCGACAATGACGCCGACTTGGCGCTTGTCCGCGTGGAGGATCCGGCGTTCATGGAGGGCATTACGCCCATGGAGATCGGCGAAACGCCCCGCGTGCAGGATGACGTGCTGGCCGTCGGCTATCCGCGCGGCGGCGAGGATATTTCCTACACGCGCGGCATCGTCTCCCGCATAGAGGACATCAGGTATTCCCATGGCTGGACGTATCTTCTCGGCATCCAGGTCGACGCGGCCATCAACCCGGGCAACAGCGGAGGTCCCGTCCTGGACATGAAGAGCGGTAAAATCGCGGGCATCGCGTTTCAGGGCCTGGGCAAGGACGAAGGGGAGTCCCTGGGATACATCATCCCCCCGGACATCATTCGCCATTTCTTGACGGACATTCAGGATGGGAGAGTCGATGGATTCTCTGATTTCCTTTTTTCGAAGTCTCAGATGGAAAGTCCTGTGGAGCGGCGCTATTACAGAATGGGTTCGGAGCATTCCGGCGTGCTTGTTGTCGATGTAGTTCCCACCCTGGGAAAGGATTCGATCCATACGAATGACATTATCCTTGAGGTCGACGGATACAAGGTCTCCAACAACGGACGGATTCGTCTCAAGGGAGGCGAGCCTCGTTCGCTTTACTATCCTCTGTACATTCGCCAGATCGGGGAGAAAATACCCGTGAAAGTGTTTCGCGACGGCGCCGTCGTTGAGACTTTCATCCCGGTGGCAAAGAAAAACAGGCGCATCCGCGGGTGGATGTATGATGCCAGACCGGATTACTTCGTATATGGAGGTTTCGTTTTCACGACGATTTCCTACGATTACATTGTCCGGTCGGAGGCGACATTCCATGACGACCTCTTCAAAGAAAAGGAATTCGACGGAGACGAGGCCGTCGCGATCTCCTTCTGCTTCCCCGATACGGGGATTGAGGGCTATATCGGCTGCGACAAGTCGATTGTGCGGAATGTCAACGGCGTGAAGGTGCGCAATCTCCGCCATCTGGTGGAGATTGTCGATTCATGCAAGAACGGCTTTGTCTGCTTCGGCCTTGACAGGGATACCGAATGGGACGTCAAGGTGGTCGTCGACGCAAAGGAAATGCGCGAGGCGACCGTCCGCGTGATGAAGCGCAACCAGATTCCCGCCGACCGGAGCGAGGGCCTCCGCAAGAAGTGACCGGCCTTTGCCATCGGAGCGTGTGCGGGGCGTAGAAGAATTTTGGCCGTGTACGCCCATTTTGTGGTATACTACCCGCCATGAAAAACAGTCTCTTTTTCCTGGCGGCGGCGTGCCTTGCGTGCGCCGGGTGTTTTGATAACTGGAGCCGGCCGGCAGACGTGATTACGGTCACGTCGCTCGACGCGCTTGCGCAGACGAACCGCGCCGAGGTCGTGCGCCTCTTCCTGCGCGGCGCGCCGCGTCCCGTCACGGACGCCGATCTCGAAGGGCTATCCGACACCCGGCTTCGGCAGCTCGACCTGTCCGAGCTCAACCTGGAGAAGGTGCCGGCTAAGGTGTGGAGCCTGAAGGGCCTCACCTCGTTCTGGTTCGTGCGCAACAAGCTCGCGGCGATTCCCGACGAGGTCGCCCAGCTCCCCGAGCTCACCTACCTCAATCTCGACGGCAACGCCATCACGTCCGTGCCCGATTCCCTTTCGGGCGCCGCGAAGCTCCGCTGGCTGCGCCTGAGCGGGAACAAGATCCGCGAACTCCCCGCGTCCCTCGCCGCGCTCAAGGACCTGCGCCGCCTCTATCTGCGCCGCAACCTGCTCACCTCCGTCCCCGAGGTCGTGAAGGAGTGGCCGGAGCTGGAGGACCTCGTCCTCGACGACAACGCCATCACGGCCGTGCCGGACTGGGTCGGCACGGCGCTGCCGAAGCTCAAGTCGCTTTCGCTGAAGGGGTGTCCGATCACCCGTCTGCCCGACGACATTTCCGGCCTGCGCGGCCTGACCACGCTCAACGTGGCCGACTGCCCGTTCTCCTCTGCGGAGGTCGAGCGCGTCCGCAAGGCGCTCGGCGACAACGTCGTCATCCTGTTCTAGGAGGCAGCACATGAAGAAGCCCGCCGCGTCCACCTTTTTTTTGCTGGGGGCGCTGTGCGCGCCCACTCTGCTTGCTGCATCGAAGGTGACGGAGGGGACGCTTGCGCTGCCCACCTATTCGTTCTCCGATCCCGATCCGGTCCCCTGCACCTCAGAGCGGCGTTACCCCTATTTCCGCTATGACGGTTCAACCGCGTCCGCCGCCACCCAGTCCTGGGATTGCGTGACATTGGAGAACGAGCGCGTGAACGTGACGATGCTGCCCCAGGTCGGCGGCAAGGTGTGGGGCGCGCTCGACAAGGAGACGGGACGCGAGTTCATCTACTTCAACCACGCCGTCAAGTTCCGCGACATCGCGATGCGCGGTCCCTGGTGCTCGGGCGGCATCGAGTTCAACTTCGGCATCATGGGCCACGCGCCCACCACCGCCACGCCCGTGGACTGGGCCGTGCGGCAGAATCCGGACGGCAGCGCGAGCTACTTCGCCTCCGCCACGGAGTACGTCAACGGCACCACGTGGCAGGTGGAGGTGAACCTGCCGGCGGACGCCGACTACTTCCTCACGCGCACGACGTGGTTCAACGGCGCGAACCTGCCCGGCCCCTACTACCACTGGATGACGGCCGCGTACTCGGCGCGCGGCAATCCCTCGCTCGCGTTCCCCGGCGCGGCCTACATCGGACACGGTGGCGACGCGCACTCATGGCACGTGGACTGGAAGGGGCGCGACCTTTCCGTCTACGCCAACAACGCCTTCGGCCCCTCGAAGAGTTACCACGTGCTCAACGGCGACAACCGCATCTTCGCGGTGTGGTGGCCCGAGGCCGCGTTCGGCTCCTACCACTACGCCGCGGAGAAGTACGGACGCAAGATCTGGCTGTGGGCGCTTTCGCGCGAAGGCGGCATCTGGGAGGACCTGCTCACGGACACGGACGGACAGTACGTGGAGCTGCAGAGCGGGCGCGTGTTCAACCAGCCGGGCGGCACGACATGGCAGACGCCGTTCAAGCATCCCACGTTCGCGCCAGGCGCCACGGACATGTTCGAGGAGCGTTGGGGCGTGGTGCGCGACGCCGCCCAGCTCGTCTCCCTCACGTCCGGCTGCGCATGCGTGGAGCGTCCGCTCCAGATGCCCGAGGACTTCGACTGGACGACGGCCTACGGTCTCTACCTCCGCGGCCAGCAGGCGCTGCGCGAACGCGACGACAAGACGGGCGAGGAATCCCTTCGGAAGTGCCTCGCGAAGGAACCGTGTTTCGCGCCGGCCCTCACCGCTCTTGCGGGGCTTGCCGCGCGGCGCGGCGACTACACGGAGGTGCGCGCGCTCTGCGCCCGCGCGCTCGCGGTGGACACGTACGACGCCGAGGCGAACTACCTCGACGGTTTCGCGGCCCATGCGCAGGGCCTGGCCGAGGAGGCGCGCGAGCGTCTGCTCCTCGCGGCCTATTCGCCGCTCTACCGTGCGCCCGCCTACGTGCTGCTTGCGAAGGGCGCGCTGCGGAAGGGCGACTGGGCGTCGGCGAGCGATTTCGCCATGAAGTCCACGCAGGCCAGCAGCTTCAACTTCGACGCCTGGCTCGTGCGCATCGTCGCCGCGCGCCGCCGGGGCGATGTCAAGTCTGCCCGCAGCATCCTGCGTCTCGCGCGCCAGGTAGTGCCGCTCTTCCACGGAGCGCGGTTCGAGGAGAAACTGATCGGCGATTCGGACACGGACGGTTTCACGTTCCACGTGCGCAACGAGTTTCCGGAGCAGACATACATCGATCTCGCCGACTGGTATGAGGACGCCGGTCTCCTCGACGAGGCGCGCGAGCTCTACGGCCTCGCGCCGAAGAGCATCGTCGCGCGCGTCCGCCTCGCCTACCTTGAGCGCAATGCCGGGAAGTACGAGGCCGCCGCGCGCGCGCTGGAGGAGGCGGCCAAGCTCTCCGTGCGCTTCGCGTTTCCGTTCCGCCGCGCCACGCGCGCCGCGCTTGTCTGGGCGGCGGAGTCCGGCGTGTCCTGGAAGTTCCCGTACCTGTTCGCCGTGCAGCGCGCCGCGCAGGGAGGGCCGGCAAAGGAGATTGACTCCCTGCTTTCGCGTTGCGACGACGCGGACGACGCGGTCGTGTTCCATTTCCGCGCCCTCCGCGCTTCGGGCGCGGAACGCCGCGTCGACCTCCGCCGCGCGGCGGAACTTGAGGACGGCTGGCGCATCGGACGCGACATGGCGCGGTCGTATGTCGAGGAGGAGAACTGGGACGAGGCGGCGCGCACGGCGCAGGACTATCTTGCGCGCTATCCGGGCAACAGCCCTCTCGGCATGCTCTACGTGAAGGCGCTGTGCGGACAGAGGCGCTTCGACGACGCCGTGTCGTTCCTGGAGGGGATGCACGTGCTGCCGAGCGAGCACAGCAACGACGCGCACGCCCTCTGGCAGGAGGCCTGGGCGGGCGTGGCGCGCCAGGCGCTCGCCGCTGGGGACGCCGCGAAGGCGGACGCCGCGCTCGTGCGGCGCGCGGAGTATCCCGAGAATCTCGGCCGCGGCAAACCGTATCCGAAGGACGAGTGACGCGACATGAAGCCGAACGAGAGGCTCAAGGCGCTGGCGGACGCCCCGCTGGGGCGTCTCGTGATGCGCTTCTCGTGGCCCGCGCTCGTGTCGATGACGCTCAACGCGCTCTATACGATCGTCGACCGCGTCTACATCGGGCAGGGGTGTGGTCAGGACGCGATGGCCGGTCTGACCCTCGTGTTCCCCGTGATGATGGTGTTCGGCGCGTTCGGCGTGTTCGTGGGGGCGGGGCACGCGGCCGTCCTCTCCATCAAGTTGGGCGAAGGGGATCGCACGGCGTGCGAGAAGATCCTCGGTGAGCTGCTCGCGCTGAAGCTCCTGTTTTTCTTCGTGCTGCCGCCGCTCGTGTTCGTCTTCCTCGACGCGATCCTGCGGTGGACGGGCGGCGCGTCCGTGACGCCCGGCGCGTTCGAAATGGCGAAGACCTACCTGCGCATCGTCCTCTTCTCGCACATCTTCTCGCACATCGCCTTCGGTCTCTCCGCCGCCATGCGCAGTGAAGGGGGCGTGGTTCCGTCGATGATGTGCATGGTGGTGGGGTTCGGCGTGAACCTTGTTTTGGACCCGATTTTCATCTTCGGTTTCGGCATGGGCGTGGCGGGCGCGGCGTGGGCCACGAATATCGCGATGGCGTGCTCGTGCGCGTGGGCGCTCTGGTACTACCGGCCCGGACACAGCGTCGTGCGCCTGCGGTGGCGGCGGATCGGCCTCTACCACGCCTATCTCGCGAAGGCGTGCGGCATCGGACTGTCGCCGGCGCTGCAGCAGCTCGCGGGAAGCCTCGTGAACGTGTCGCTCCAGCTCGCATTCGCGTACTGGGCGGCGGACGAGGCGTCCGCCACCGCGCAGGTGGCCTCCCTCGGCATCTTCCAGATGGTGACGATGTTCTTCGTCATGCCGCTCATGGGCGTGCAGCAGGGCGTGGCGCCGGTGATGGGCTACAACTGGGGTGCGCGGAACTTCCGGCGCGTGCGCGAGGCGCTCTTCCTCGGCCTCAAGACGTCGACGGTGGTTGTGTCGCTCGCGGCCGCGCTGGCGGTATTCGCGCCCGTGCCGATCGTGCGTCTGTTCACGGACGGCACGGACGCGGGGTTCGTCCGCCTCGCGGCGGGCGACCTCCGCGTCTCCAACTGCATGCTCTGGTGCATCGGCCTGAACGTGGCTGCATCGACGTACTTCCAGTCCATCGGCAGGCCCCGCACGGCGATTCTCCTTTCGCTTTTGCGCCAGGTCATCTGCCTCATTCCCTGCATCTGGATTCTGCCGTACATGGCCAGCGTGACGGGCTTTTGCGCGCCCGCGACGGCGATTTGGCTCTCGATGCCGATCTCGGACGTGCTGGCGTGCCTCGCGACCGTGCCGTCGTTCCTTTCGCACGCGCGCTTCCTCGCCCGCGTCGGCCGTCTGCGCCAATCCTAACATTCTAGTTGCAAGGCGCGGCGAGATTCGGTAAACTAGCGCCATGAAAAAAATCATCCTGACTGTGGCCGCGGCCCTTGCCGCGGGTGTGTTCGCGATGCCGGCCGGCTTCACGGACGATTGGGACGCCGCCTTGAAAAAGGCCGCGGCCGAGAAGAAAACCGTGCTCGCGCTCTTCACGGGCAGCGACTGGTGCATCTGGTGCCAGCGCCTCGAAGGCGAGGTGCTGTCCCAGAAGGCGTTCAGCGACGAGGTGGGCAAGACGTTCGTGCCCGTGTTCCTCGACTTCCCCAGCGACAAGTCGCTCGTTCCCGAGGCGAAGCAGAAACGCAACAGGGAGTTGGCGGAGAAGTATGCCGTCCGCGGATTCCCCACCGTGCTCCTGCTGGACGCGCAGGGCAAGGTGCTGGCGCAGACCGGCTACCAGAAGGGCGGTCCCGAGAAGTACCTCGCGCACGTCAAGGGCCTTGTGAAGAATGGCCCGCTCCTGCAGAAGCATATCAAGCCGTATGAGGCGAAGATCGAGGCGGCCTTCAGGAAGCTCGGCAAGGAAGTTGATGCCGCAGCCGAGAAGGCAGGCGGCGACAACAAGGCGAAAGAAGCCGCCGCCAAGGCCGCCGTGCAGAAGTTGAGCGGCGCGACCATCGCCGAACTGACCAAACTGCGCGGGGAGTTTGACGCCGAAAAGGTGCCTGACGCGATCTCTGGCGACAAGGCCGAGTTGCTGAAACGCCTCGACGGTGCGATTGATTTTCTCACGAAGGCATCCAAGGGACAGATGCCATGACGCGGCACGTGGTTGCGGTTGCCATCTGCGCGGCGCTTGGCGCGTGGGGCGCCGCGCCGGAGTGGCGGTTGACGGTTGAGGAGGCGGACGGGCGCGTCGTCGAGGTGACGAGCGCCGCGCCGCGCGCGGACGTGGAGGTGAAGCTGGACGCCGTGGAGACGGCGGACGGCTGCACCGTGACGGGGCGCATCGTAAACAAGGGCACGGGACGCGTGACGGCGTTCGAGGGGCCGATCTTCAGGGGATTGCCCGTCGACAAGGCGTGCTCCGGGTTCTACGTGCCGGACGGCTTCGGACGGCGCGTCTCGAGCTTCGCGGCGGCGGACGGCCCCAAGCGTCCCGTCGGCTGGAAGCCCGTTGGCGACGGCGAGTACAAGTACGAGACGGCCAACTACCCGGGCCGCCAGCTCGCGATGCCGTGGGTGGCGCTCGACGACGGGAAGTCCGGCGCGTCCGTGAGCGTGCTCGATCCCGTTGCGCACACCAAGCGCTTCACGCTTCGCTACCGTCCCGCGCAGAACACGGCGGCGATCGCGCCCGTGCATCCGATCTTTCTCGGACCCGGCCAGGCATGGACGTTGCCGACCGTGTCGTTCGCGCGCTACGCGGGCGACTGGCACGTCGCGGCGCGGAAGTACCGCGCCTGGTACGACTCCGTGCGGAAGGTGGGCGACTTCCCCGCGTGGACGAAACAGGTGAACGGCTGGCTGCTCGTGATCCTCAAGCAGCAGAACGAGGAGATCTTCTGGCCCTACGGTGACTTCGACAAGCTCGCGGACTACGCGGACAAGCTCGGCCTCGACATGATCGGCCTCTTCGGCTGGACCGTGGGCGGACACGACCACCTCTATCCCGACTACGATCCCTGTCCGAAGATGGGCGGACGCGAGGCGCTCATGAAGGGCATCAAGCTTCTCCAGAAGCGCGGCAAGCGCGTCTGCATCTACGCGAACGGCCAGTTGCAGCAGGTGGGGGCCACCGCGTTCTGGGAGCGGCACGGCAAGCACATCGCGCTCGTGAAGAAGGACGGCAAGCTCGTCATCCAGAACTACCACAAGTACAGCGACATTCCGCGCTACGACTTCGCGCTCGGCTGCCTGCACGCGGCGCCCTGGCACGAACGGATGCGTTTTCTCGCCCACCAGGCAAATGAACTCGGCGCCGACGCGCTCCTCTACGACCAGCTTGGCATCTTCTCGCCGTTCGCCTGCTACGGCAAGGGGCACGGCCACCCGACGCCCGCGTGGAGCTACGAGGCGGAGCGTCCCGCGTTCATCAGCTCGATTGCCGACGAGATGAAGAAGATCAACCCGGACTTCGTGATCATGACGGAAGGCCTGCACGATTCCATCTTCGATTCCGTGGCGTTCTTCCACGGCTGCTCGTTCGGCACGTACCATCCCGCGTGCGACTCGCTCGTGAAGGCGCGTCTCGGCGAGAAGAACCCCGGCGGCGAATGGCCGGAGATCATCAAGTACACCTTCCCGGAGTTCGCGAGCACCGTGCGCGTGCCCACGCCGATCGTCGACCGCACCATGCTGAACTACACGCTCGCCTTCGGCTTCCGGCACGATGTCGAGCTGCGTTACGGTCCGGACCGCGTGTACGTGGAGACGGGCAAGGTGACGAGCGACTACGGCACCGTGAAGGGCCCGCCAAGCCTCAAGCTTCTGGCGTCCGCCCCGCAGGCGACGCTCGCCGCCTACATGAAGGCGGTCTGCGACTTCCAGCACGCGAACACGGACCTGCTGCTCGAAGGACGTTTTGTCGACACCGACGGCTTCACCTTCACGGGGAAAGGCTGCCTTGCGAAGCGCTTCACGGGCACGAAGGGAAGCGGCGTCCTCGTGTGGAACTTGGGCAAGAAGCCAGCCACCGTGGCAATCGCCGGTCTCGGCGAGCCGACGTCGGTCACGGAGCCCGAGGCGGTCGCGGTCGCGTCCGCCGCGCCGCTTGCGGCCGACACCCTGCGCCTCTACCGCTTCGCGCGCTGATATGGTATAATATCGGTCGTTTACCGAAAGACAAGGTTATGACACTCGAAGAACTAGAACAGGGCAAGGCGGCGTCGCTCGCGGAGATCGCGGCGGCGGCCGATGCCGATGCCGTCGAAAAACTGCGCGTCAAGTACGTGGGGCGCAACGGGTCGATCCCCGCGCTCATCAAGGGCATGAAGGACGTCCCGAAGGAGGAGCGTCCCGCGTTCGGCAAGGCCGTGCAGGCCTGGCGCGCGGAGGTGGAGGCGGCTCTCGTCGCGAAGGGCGCGGGCGCGCGCGCGGCGGGTCCGGCGGAGGCGGTGGCCGCGACGCTTCCGGGCCGCTGGAGCGAACCCGGCGTGGAGCATCCGCTCAGCCGCGTGATCGCGGACGCGGCGCGCATCTTCGGGAAGCTCGGCTTCACGGTGGCGGACGGACCCGACATCGAGACGCCGTTCAACAACTTCACGGCGCTCAACACGCCGCCGCACCATCCCTCGCAGGACCGCAGTGACACGTTCTGGCTCACGGATGACCAGCTTCTCCGCACGCAGACCTCGCCCGTGCAGATTCGTACGATGCTCGCCGCGAAGCAGCCGCCCGTGCGCGTGATCTGTCCCGGCCGCACCTACCGGCGCGACACGACGGACGCCACGCACAGCGCGAACTTCCACCAGATCGAGGGCCTGTACGTCGACACGAAGCCCGTCTCGCTCGCGGACCTCAAGAGCGTGCTCGCCTACTTCGCGAACGAGATGATGGGCAACGGGGCGGGCGTGCGGTTCCGTCCGCACTTCTTCCCGTTCACCGAGCCGTCCGTGGAAGTGGACTTCACTTGCCATGTCTG